>WRLP01000023.1 GCA_009777535.1 Treponema sp. | reverse complement strand
AGGAGGGGGGGAGGGGGGGGGGGGGGGGGGGGGGGGTAATCTGATAGAGAAAAGTTAAAAGAGAAAAAAGAGGTCTTTTTTACGTTTCTCTTCCCTGCCGCCATTAGCATATTATCATAATACCAGAAGTTTGAAAATAGTTCAAGCGTTCCACTGCTATAGCCATATCAAAAATATATGCCCAAAAAGGCAATTTAAGCGGTGCGCGGTGGCGCACTTACCGCGGCGTGCGATTACGGCGTGGCTTTTTATTCGCAAGCGATTCACTGCTTTGGCAATTGCAGAAATGTGTCCTCCTACGCCAGCGTTCCACTGCTTTGGCAATTACAGAAATGTGTACCCAATAAAGGTAACATGGGGTGGCAGAGGCAAAAATGCCGCCCCCGCGCGGCGTTTTTGGCCTCTGACAGGACCCCTGTTCCCCGTTTTAGGTACACATTTCTGCAGTCACCATAGCCGTGGAAAAGCCGTCTGGAAAACTTAACCAAAACCCGCTATATTGTTATCAGAATGTGTATACTTGCGCTGTTTCTGCTCGTCTGTACCGGTGTTTTCGCCGAGTCTCTGCCGCCCTGGTTCGTTCCCCTGCGTGATGCTGTCTATGAGCAGCAGTTAAAGGCTGATGAGGTTACGCCCCTTTACCGCGAGGTTACCGATACCGCCCGGCAGGAACTGACCGGAGCGCCTCTGTATGTGATGCTTTCCCGCTGCGAATACATGATGGGCAGGGTTTATCAGTTTGATGAAAGAAAAGACGAGGCCGCCGCCAGATACAGCGAGGGGATAAGCTGGGCGGAAAGGGCTATCGAAATACAGGAAACCGATGAAGCCTGGCGAATGCTTGCCGAAAACATTTCGCAGTCCTGCGTAGTTCGTTCCACCGCTTATGCCATGGCAAATGGCCTAAAAGTCGAAAGATACTCGAAAAACGCACTTGCCCTTAATGGGCGTAACGCGGCCGCGCAGTACATGGTTGCCGCGCGCTGGGTGTTCGCCCCCGCTCCCTTTCACAATTACCGCAGGGGAATAGAAATGATGAACGCTATTTTCACCGAGGGCGATATGGAAAAAGATGATTTATACAATGTGTATTCTGCAATAGGTTATGCCTATGTGCAGCAGAAAAGATACGCCGATGCCCGCCCCTGGCTGTTAAGAGCTCTGGAGATGTATCCAACAAATAAATATGCACAGTCACTGCTTGCAAGATCTTAAAATGGAGAAATGATGTTTGAATCTTTATCACTGCTGTTAAGCCCCTATTACTACAATATACTTGTTGTTGTTGCCTCATATTTTTTTATTTTATCACTGGCAAACCACTATGAGATGTGGCGTTTCACACTTGGCCCTGAAATCTACGACGGCCCTTTTGTATCGGTTTTGATACCTGTAAGAAATGAAGAAAAATACATCGAACGGTGCCTTAACTCGCTTTTGAATCAGTTTTATAAAAACTATGAAATTCTGGTAATCAACGATAATTCCACAGACAATACCGGTAAAATTCTTGAGCGCATAGCCTCGGAGAATTCAAGGGTCAGAATATTTAACGGGCAGCCGCTGCCACAGGACTGGTTCGGCAAGCCATTTGCCCTGCATCAATTAACCGCCCACGCAAAGGGCGAGATTTTAATATTTACTGATGCAGACACGGTCCACACTCCCGCCAGCATTTCATGGGCTGTAACAAATCTGCAAAAACTCAACGTGGATATGATTTCAGGATATATCGGCCAGATTTTTCTTAAATTCGGCGAAGTTATTACCGTGCCTCTTATGTACTTTTTAACCGGTTTTGTTATCCCCCTTTTTCTTAACCGTTATTCGAAATCAAGCCTTTTCTCCGCCGCCGTAGGCCAGTTTATCGCAATAAAGCATGATGTGTTCAAGGCTGTCGGCGGCTGCGAAATTTTCAGAAAAAAAACCAGCGAAGATATTTATATGGCACGTTACGTGAAAAAAAAGGGCTACAAAACGCGATTTTTGAATGTATCAGAATATGTTAAATGCAGAATGTATAACGGTTACCGCAGCGCTGTCGAAGGGATTGGCAAAAATGTATTTGATTTCCTGGGAAAAAATACCCTTGTTATTTCCCTGATGGCCATCGGGGTTTTCTTCTTCCTGTTCTTTCCCTTTCCGCTTTTGTTTTTCTGCATCGCCCGTTCAAGCCCATGGACGCTGCATATTTTGGTTGTAGTCATACTTTATACCCTTACATGGCTGTTTATGTTTTTGGGCCAGCGGCTTGCCTGGTGGTACGGCCTGCTCTGGCCGCTCATGTTCCTGAATTTGCTTTATATGGCAGGCTGGTCATGGTTCAGGACAATTTCCGGCAAGGGCTTTGTCTGGAAGGATCGTGTGGTAAGCTGATGCCGTACAAACATGGACGCCCAGTAATTGATCTAAGCATTTTTTTTAGGACTGCCTCCGCATGGTGTTTTTACATGGTATTTCCGGTGGCAATGCTTGTTGACTTTATGCAGCATTTTACAAGCTATAAACACCGCTGGCGGATATACGATATTCCCAGGGCAATTACTGTGGCGAACCACACTACATTGCTTGATCCGGTAAAAATTGCCGGCCTTCCGCTTCCGCGCATGATCAATCAAACGCTGCTGGAAGGTACGGTGGAATTTCCTGTTTTGGGAACGTTCACGAGGCTTTTGGGCGGGGTGCCCATTCCGCGCGGTAAAACCGGTTACCGGAAAATACTGGAAATCTGCCGGCGCGCATTCAAGTACCGCCGCTTTCTGCACTTTTACCCTGAGGGGGAACTTTTCCTGTATAACCAGGAAATAAAAGAATTCAAAACCGGTGCATTTCGCATAGCGGCGGAACTGGACATTCCGGTAGTACCTCTGGTTACGGTTTTTTCAGAGGGGCCGTTTCGCGCATGGTCGTTCTGGGGAAGATCCCTTCCCATTGAAACACTTGTAATTCTTGAGCCGGTATATCCCTCAAAATATATCAGGCGTGATGAAGACGGTGAAATATCAAGTGAATCAATCAAGGACTTTGCTGAAGCGGTAAGACAGATAATGCAAAAAGAAATAAACCGCCGCGGTGGAACAAACGTTTTTTACCGCGGGCAGATGAAGCGTATCAAGGGCTTGAATGATTGAGGGCCAGCTTCTTTTCCAGCCTTTGCGCCCTGTGTTCAAACTCACTCCGCCATGAGCCTGTTAACTCCAGCGCCAATCCCTGCCTTGCCAATTCCAGCGCCTGTAATGGCTGTGCCAGCCGCCTTTCGCTGTCGATAGCCAGCGCCCTTATGGCGGCGGCTTTTACGGCGGGCGGAAAATCGCCGGCGGCAATACCGAGCAGTTTTTTTCTGCCTTTTTCACATTCCCCGTTATGGAGCTTATCCAGCGCGTAATAATAGGCCGCCCTGGGATAATTTTTCCCGGCGGCAAGGCGTAAAAGTTCGTTTCCGGTTTTAAGCAGGGAAAGGGTTTGCGCGTCATCGGCCTTTTCATATTTTCGCAGCCGGTTGTAACCAAGCCAGTGCAGGGCAAGCCGTTCAAGATGACAGTTATACTTTCCGGCGCAGGGAGCGGCGGCAATGGAAACGATGGCCGCGAGGATTGAAGCAAGGCCGGTAATGTCCCTGCAATTATGCTCACAAATTCCCATTAAATTATCCATATCGCCCGTTCTTAAAAAGTCGAACCAGATTTCCGGCGCCATGGCCCCTGGAATGTCGCCCGTGCGATCAATGCCCAGGATCCCTGTTTCTATTGTCCCCTGGGAACAATTCTCCAGGATTCCCTTCCAGAGCCTTCTGGCAGGATGCAGAAGATCAATATGATGATACTCAGGCGGTCTTATTCCGTTCATTAAACATCGGGTTTTAAGAATTTGTGAATCAAAACTTTTACCGTTATAGCTAACAATAACTTTTTCATTGCCGTCGAATTCGCCCAGCGCCGCCTGCAGAAAATCATTTTCTCCCGGATAGTCCAAAAGCAGATACTGGGTTATGTGAATTTTATTGTTATGCGTAAACTTTCCGAAGGCGGCAAGAAAGGCTACAGTCCCGGCGCCGCCGGAAAGCCCTGTTGTCTCCAGATCAAAAAAAAGAAAATCCTCTTTTTTGGGCATGCCCCTGCCTTTTCCGAGGATACAGCCAATATCGGGAACAAGTATCTCCAGAGCGGCCGGAATTTGCGGTAATAATTCTACAGGCGTATCATAGACCAGGCTGCGCTTTAGAGTTTCAAACCCAATCGATTCCCAGCCCCGTCCCTTACTGGCCATTCTAGACAAGCGCCTTTAACAATTCCCCCGCAGCCGCCTTGTTCACTCCAGGCCCTACGCAGGAAGGACAGCCGGTTTTACACGGGCAGGCCAGAAGCGCCCCGCGAATTGTGCTGAAAAGCGCTTCCGCACGGCGGGAAAGGCTTTCGGCCAGGCCTGTGCCTCCCGGATACTTGTCGTATATGTAAAGAGCTGGAACGCCGAAGTGGGTGTCCCGCACGCGTTCGGCAATTCCCAGGTCGCGCGGGTCGCATAACAGAAAAATCGGTGCGATATTGCGTATCAGCGTACCTGCGCCGGAAAGCGCCTCTCCCGTTTCCTGCTCATCCATTTTCGCCAGAACCTTTCCGCCGGCGCTTTCCGGCGCAAAGAGCAGGGCAAGGCTGCGAGTCTGCATTTCTTCTTCGCCAAGATCAATGTCGCCGTAGCCTATATTTTCATGGGTACGGAACTTTAGTTTTTTGAATTTTGTTACCTGGGAGCGGACAAGTACATCAGATAAAACTCCGGCTGCCGTTACACCATCATCAGTTTTATATGTGAACTTTTCGTCCTCTGTTAAAACTTTTATATCAGTTTTTACAAGACCATCGGTAAAATAATTTACCTCCGCTTCGCGCACAAGGCACTTGCGGTTTTCTATATCAAGTTTTTCGACAAGAAACTGGCGGCCGCGGTGAATATAAACGGCGTTGTCAAAGATCAATTCCTTCGCGCTCGGCCTGTCCATCTCTCCAATAACAGAATTCCTGCCTGCCGTAACATCAATTATTACAACATTGTCCGCCGTGGCGCTCCTCAGGCTTATTCCCTCGGCGGGGTAGGAGCGGTCGGCCCAATGCCATCGCCCGCCTGTATGGCGCACAACGCCCGCTTCTTCAACAAACTCTAGCGCATCACGGGCCTTTAAGCCGAAGCTCCCATCCCCTGTTTCCATATCCTTATCGTTAAAGGGCAGTTCAAAGCAGGCGCATTTAACATGGTCTGCAAGTATATAGGGATTATCCGGATCGATGCGGCCTTCTTCAACGCTTTTGCGAAAAAACCACTGCGGATCGTTCATGATAAACTGATCGATTGGCGAAGCCGTTGCGACAAACACGGAAACAGATGTTCCCCCGCGCCTGCCCGCCCTGCCCGACTGCTGCCAGAAACTGTTAAAGGAGCCGGGGAAACCCGCCACCACAGACGCATCCAGGCCGCCGATGTCGATTCCCAGTTCCAGCGCGTTAGTTGAAACTACTCCCTGAATTGAACCGTCGCGCAGACCCTTCTCTATCTCGCGGCGTTCGTTGGGCAGCAGCCCTCCCCTGTATGTCTCCACCCGAATCCTGGAATTATCAGTATAGATATTAGCCAGATCCTCGTTCACATACGAGGCCGCAACTTCGGTTCTTACACGGGAGTGCGCAAACATTATTGTTTTAATCCCCGCCCTTACCAGGGCAATCATCCAGCGGCGGCTTTCGGTAACAACCGAGCGGCGAATCCCCTGCACAGGATCGACTAACGGCGGGTTGTAGAGGATAATGCGCTTTTCACCGCGCGGGGCGCCGTTTTTATCGACCAGTTCTATGTCCTGTGCGATAAGCGCCTGCGCAAGTTCTTTCGGGTTGGCGATGGTTGCCGAACAAAGTATAAACTGCGGCTGCGCCCCATAAAAGGCAGCGACCCGCCGCAGACGGCGGATTACATTGGCGACATGGCTACCCAGAACGCCGCGGTAGGCGTGGGCTTCGTCGATTACAATGTATTTTAAGCGGGAAAAAAACTTTATCCACTTAGGATGATTGGGCAGGATGCCGGCATGGAGCATATCAGGATTTGAAATGATAATTCTGCCGGTATCGCGCGCTGAAACACGCAGCGACTCAGGAGTATCGCCGTCGTAGGTGGCGACTTTAAGATTCAGTCCTTCGCCGGTCAACGAAAGTTCATTTAACTCGGACTGCTGATCCTGGGACAGCGCCTTTGTCGGGAACAGGTAAAGGCAGCGCGCACTCTCGTCGGCAAGCAGGGCCTGGAGACAGGGCAGATTGTAACAGAGGGTTTTCCCCGATGCCGTCGGCGTTACCACCACGACATTTTTGCCCTCCTGCGTCTTCTGCCAAACCTCAGCCTGATGGGTATATAGCCGGTCTATGCCCCTGTTTTTAAGTACATCAACAATCCTTTTATCCAGGCCGTCGGGAAAGGGGACATAGCAGCCTTCTTCGGCCGGCAACAGGCGGTTTATTACAATGTTCGGGGCAAAATCCGGGCTTTCCAGAATTTTTTGCAGATTTTCGCGTGCGTCCATGGTTGCATTGTAACCTTATGGGGGAGAACAGTCAAAGGAAGCTTTTCCACGACTATGGCAGCAGCAGAAATATATGCCTAAAACTATTACATAAAGCGGTGTGCAAAGCCCTGCCGAGGGCATGCCTCCCTTCGGTCGGCGATCGTAAGGAAGTTTATTAAATCGCCGCTGGCGCGACGTGCGATTACGGCGTGGTTATAAAAAAGTGAACTACACAATAAAGAATCTCGATAACGGTTTATCTAGTCTTACAGAAAAAAAAGATGTCTATCAGACCGTCAGCCCGAGAAAGGGCTTTGCGCTGCCGCTCACCGCTTTCGCTACCTATTCAGGCATATATTTCTGCCATTGCCGTAGTTGTGAGGGAAATGCTATAAAAAACCATGGGTATTTGGAGCCGGCTGGGAACCGTAATAAAGAGCTATCTTGATGATGACATAAATGTATTTCGCTCCGAGGGCCGTCATTCTTCGGCAGACCCGGATTTGGACGCCGCCTTTGAAGAACTGGATGGTTTCCTGAACGGCAGGAAAGAAAAACCCGCCGGCAATGACGGGGCATTTTCCGCCGGAGCGCATGAGCGCTCAAAGCTGCCGCCCGAAGAACTGCGCCCCTGTTTCACTGAGTTGGGAGTGCCCTTCGGAGCCTCGGCGGAAGAATGCAAGGCAGCTTACAAGAAACTCCTGAAAATACATCACCCCGACAGACATGGCAAGCACGAGGGTAATTTCAAAAAGGCGACTGAAAAGTCAGCCAGGATAAACGCCGCATGGGACAGGATCGAAAAGTGGCGGGTAAACTAAAGCAATCAGAATCCACGGATTTACACAGATTAGCACTGATTTAACATAATAATTCTTACTTTTCCGTGTTCATCCGTGAAAATCCGTAGCTAAATTCTGGTTTTAAAATATCCCTGTGTAATGCGAGTCAATCAGAAGCAAGGGAGTATTCGGTCATTTTACGAAGAAGCGTCTTGCGGCTCATATCCAGGGCCTGGGCGGCCTTGCTTTTATTTCCGTTGCAGAAGGAAAGTGTATCCCTAATTATAATTCTTTCGCACTCTGCAAGGTTTGACCCAAGGGCTATGCGTATCCAGCCGTCGTCGCTGTCGCTACGCAGAGCAGGGGGTAGATCATCAACCGTAATAATACTTCCACGGTTCATTACAACCGCGCTTTCGATACAGTTACGAAGTTCCCTTATATTGCCCGGCCATTCATAGGTGTAAAGACGAGAGCGCGCCTTTTCGTGAATACCTTCGATTGCCTTGCCGTTTTCCGCTGCGAATTCCTTCAGAAAGGCGGCGGCCAGCAGAAGAATATCGTCTTTTCTTTCGCGTAACGGCGGAACATTGATATTAACCACGTTCAGGCGGAAGTAAAGGTCTTCGCGGAAATTTCCCTTTTCTATTTCCGCTTTAAGATCCTTGTTGGTAGCCGTAACAATGCGCACATCGGTTTCTACGGTTTCTTCGCCCCCTACCCGCTCGAATTGTTTTTCCTGCAATACACGAAGGAGCTTTATCTGGATATTCTGATCGATTTCACCTATCTCATCCAGAAACAGGGTTCCGCCCGAGGCAAGCTCGAAGCGCCCCCTTCTGCGTGAAACCGCCCCTGTGAACGAGCCTTTTTCATGTCCAAAAAGTTCGCTTTCCAGCAGCGTGGCGGATAACGCTGCGCAGTGTACTTTTACAAACGGCATTCCATTGCGGGGTGAAAGTTCGTGAATAGCGTCCGCGACGAGCTCCTTGCCCACGCCGGATTCGCCGGTTATTAAAATGGATGCTTTCGTGGGAGCCGCCTGGTTGATAACATCGAAAACTTCACGCATTTTCCTCGAATGTCCCAAAATGGATTTAAACTCGCGTTTTTTCTGAAGTTCTTCAGCCATTTGCCGGTGCTGCAAAACAAGTTCACGGTTGGCCAAAGCCCTCTTTACGACAAGAGACAAGCGGTCCAGATTGACAGGCTTTGTAAAGAAGTCCCACGCCCCGTCTCTCATTCCGGAAACTGCGTTTTCAATTGTACCATGTCCCGTAAGTATGATCACCGGCAGCCCCGGAGTCTCCGCGATAATCCGGCGCAGCAATTCCTCGCCGCCGATACCGGGCATTCGCAGATCGGTGATAACCAGATCGATATCTCCCTTGCAGAAACGCTGCCATGCCTCCTGTCCGTCCGCAGCGCAGACTGTTTCGTAGCCGTCCATTTCCAGCAGGGAAGCAAGACCTTCGCGGCTGTTTTTTTCATCATCAGCTATCAGGATGCGGAATTTCATTTTTTGGCTCCTTTGGAAGCGGTAACGGCCTGTGCGCCGCCATCCGGTTCGTTATACGCAATCATGCGCCGTTCTTTCTGAGGGATAGGCATAACTATTTCGAAATTGGTGCCCTCACCTTCTCTTGAATCAACTGAAATTTCACCCTGATGTTCCTTTATTATTTTATATACTGTAGTAAGCCCAAGGCCGGTTCCCGTTTCCTTTGTTGTAAAATAAGGCTCGAATATTCTTGCCAGATTATCTTCGCCTATTCCCGTTCCCGTGTCGCATACATTGATTTTTATTTCGTTATCAATACGCCTTGTTGCAATGGTTAAAAGCCCTCCGTCCGGCATTGCGGCCTCTGAGTTTTTCACAAGATTAAGTAAAGCCTGTTTCATATAACGGGCGTCCATAAGAAAAGGAGGTATGTTCTCGTCCAATTCAGGAAGACAGCGGATATTACCCTGCTCCATTTCCGGACGGATAAACTGAATCAGATCGAGAATCAGGGCATTAAGATTTCCTTCCCGCAATTCCAGGGCCATGGGGCGCACAGCAAAGAGAAAGTCAACTACTATTTTGTTAAGCCTGTCTATCTCTTCGTTTAACACCCTGAAGTATCCTTCCTGAACAGCGGCATCATCTTTTCTGGACAGTGATTTCCGCATCAATTGAAGATGAATTGAAATGGAGCCAAGCGGGTTTTTGATTTCGTGGGCTACACCGGCCGCCAAAGTCGTAAGGCTTGCCAGATTTTCCGCTCTGCGAAGGCGCGACTCCCCCTTCCGTTTTTCGGTAATGTCCTCGATGTAAGTCAGCGAGCCGGTAACCCTATGCTCCCACACAAGGGGAACAACACTGATAGAAAGCAGCCGGTTTTGCCCGCCCAGCGCAATATCAAGTTCCTTATCCATCACCTTGTCGCTGTTCAAAAGAATGCTGCGCAAAAATTCAACAATCCGCTTGTCTTGTATAACTGACCAAAGCAAACCGCCTTCACGGACGTTCAATGGCAGCAGTCTTTGCGCGCTTTTGTTCGCCATTACAAGCGAATGATTCTCGTCGCATACCAAAATGCCGACAGGTATGGAATTAAGCACGGTCTCCAGGCGGCTAATCTCTCCCGCAGCGGAGCATAAAAGCTCCCGGTACTTTTCCACGGTGAGCTTATCCTGTTTTTTTAAGGCGCGCCTGTAAAAGTCGCTCATGCCTGCCCCCTTGCAAGGGCTTCTTCCAGCCTGAAAAAAAGTGTTTCCATCGCCATTGCCGGGTTTTGATTCAGAACATTAACAGAGGTCTGCGCTTCGTGGAAATACTTCCTGAAAATATCCCTGTATGCGATAAATACCGGTTTTTCCGGTTTGTCCGTATCCTCATTGTAATCCCTGAACGCCTGGGAAACCATGTTCATGCCAATGCCAAGAAAGCGCGAAAATGATTTTTTTTCAAGGCCGCTGCTTTCCGACAGAAGCGTCCGGACTACCTCCGGCATTCTTGTTATACGCGCATACCCGGCAGCATCAGAAATTGGCGAATAACGCTCGCCCAGAGCCGTTATTGGAGCGGGTATTCCGGCTGCGCCTTTTCTTTTAAGTGAAACAAAGACGGCCCTCGCGAGGGAAGCCAGAAAAAAGGCGGCTCTGGGATATAGTTTTTCATCGCTGCGCACAAGAAACGAATTAAGGTAAACACTGATTAATCCGCCGCCTGAAAAGCCGGCTTCCATGCGATCTTCGGCGGAATCGCGGAAAACCCTGCGGATAACTTCCTTTTCTTTTATTTGACTGCGGTTAACAAAGCGATAAGGCCGCAGCCGGGATAAAATTGTCGGCATGAGAGTCTCGCTTCTTAGTGCGGTTAAAATTATGGTTACAGTCGCGGGAGGCTCCTCCAGCAGCTTAAGAAGCGAATTCCCCGATGCTTCCTTCATGCGATCGGCGTTTTCGATTAAAAGGGTTTTTCTCCTGCCGGCAGGTGCAAGACGGCACCACCAGGCTGCCTGCCTTATATGGGCAACCGGAATTGTATCGCTTATGCCTTCACTTTCCAGTTTGAGCGCTTTTTCGGCAAGGGCATTGCACAGTTTTTCCAGCGCCCCGTTATCCGCATCCTTTCCGCTTGCATCAATTTCGTTTAATCCTTCTTCGAGGGACTGTAAAAGCGGGGATAGTTTCCCCGCTTTTGGATCGTCTTCCATTAGCACGGGTGAAAAACGCGCCATTAACTTCCGCAGTGAGCGGATAAAAAGCGTTTTAACCGCAGCGACCGAAGGCTCGCGCAGGAAGGCGGAAGCGGAAGCCGAGATTTCGGCGGAAAAATTGCGCGGGCCCAGAATCAATAGATCGCTGTGCAGCAGATGGCGGTGGCGTTCGCAGTCCGGGCATGAACACTTCCATGAAGCGCCGTCTGCGCAGGAATTAACGCGCGCCAGTTCGAGTGCAGCGCTGCCCTTGCCCGATGCAGCGGGGCCGAAAAGCAAAATCGAAGGGGCCAGGCGGCGGGAAAGAATATCGTCTTTAAGCTGCAGCGCTGCAGCCTGCTCGATAATATTTTCAAACATTTGCCGAACCGCCGGCTCCGGTAATTAACGGAAGCAGCACCCTTGCGAAAAAACTGTTTGCAAGAATTGAATCCGGATCAAAAAGAGGCTGGATGCTAAAAATAAAAAGCACCAGGCTTACCACAATAACGCCTTCGACAAAACCAAAGAGAATCCCAAGGAAACGATCCGCGTCACCCAGCCTGATGCCGTCAATAACATCGGCAAGCAGTTTTTCAAGAAATCTTATCGTGATAAAAACGATCACGAAAAGCGCAACAAAGGCAATAACCAAGGGAAGAATTTTCATATCCGGCAAATATTTACTTCTGATCAACTCGCCGCCCTTCTTGTAAAAGTACAATGCAGCCAAAAGTCCCAGTACTACGGAAGCCATTGACATAAATTCGCCGATAAAGCCCCGCAGAGCGCAGCGCACTGTAAATAAAACAATCAATGCTATAAATATAATATCAACTGCCGCAAAATCCATTTTTTTCCCCTCTTTTTACCGCCGGCGCCGCCGCGATTATACGGGCTATAGTTGCCGCTCCGTCCATATTCCCCGCCCTGAGCGCCGCCGCCGACATTGCTGAGCGTACATTTTTGTCCTCGGCAAGAACAGTAACTGCCTTTATAAGCGATTCGGGGTTCGCCCCCATCAAGACCCTGGCGGCGCCGGCTTTTTCGAAAAAGCGGGCGTTTTCTGCCTGATCCCCCCTGGTTCCCGTTCCGCATAATGGTATAAGCAGCATCGGCTTGCCTAAAACAGCACATTCCCAAACCGTTCCGGCGCCGCTGCGGCTTAACACCATCTCTGATGCCGATAATACATCAGGAATTTCGTCCCGTATATAGGGATAGGGCCTATAGCGCTCCGAAGCTGGTATGTCCCATTCCCGGGCAGAGCCGTACTGATGAATAACCGTATAATGCTTTGTTAATACCGGAAGCGCGGCGCGGACAAGATCATTTATCTCCCTTGCACCCTGCGAACCGCCAAGAACAAGCAAAATCCGCGCATCCGCATTTAATCCCAGAAAGGCAAGAGCCCTCTGCGCCGATGCGCTGCGGAATTCTTCCCGCACAGGGTTGCCTGTTACCATTACGTGTTCGTGTACAAACTGGGGCAGATAGCGCTTTGTATCATCATAAGCGGTAAAAATTTTGCCCCCTGTCCGCGCCGCAAAGCGCGAATTGATCCTTGTGGCGAGCCCGGGGCTAAAGTCCGACTCGTGGGTAAAAACTGGGACGCCAAGTGAAGCCGCAGCGGCGCATGGCGGCACGCTTACAAAACCGCCTTTGGAAAAAAGGAGGCTCGCCTTTTCCCTTTTAAGGATTTTTCTGGCGGCAAAAAATCCGGCCGCAACCTTAAAAAAATCCGGGAAGGTCCTGAAAGAAAAATAACGCCTTAGCTTTCCGGCAGGAATGCCGAAAAACTCCAGCCCTGCTTCTTCTACCAGGTTCCTGTCCATGCCCGCAGAGGAACCTATCCAAAACAGCCTGCACCCAACAAGCAGGCGTTTAAGTTCCGCCGCAACTGCCAGTCCGGGATAGATGTGCCCCCCTGTGCCTCCCCCGGTAAAAGCGATATTCACCATGTTAGCAGAATAGCGGAAAAATCAGCTTTCCTCAATGCTCTGCCTCATTTCCATTTGTTTTCGCCCAGCTCCCGCTTTACATCTTCAAGCCGTTTTGAAAGAGTTTCTATTGTACGCTCCAGCCTGAGTTTTTCCTTTTGTAAAAGCTGCACCGGATCTTCTGTATCTGTTTTTTTACGGACGGCTATTTTTACCGAGTCCGGGCTTTTACCCTTTATAAGCGCGGTTTCGGCGGCTTTACGGTCGCTGCCGTCCCGGATACCGGCAAGGAATTTCATATTGTCGGCGCCCACATCGGGGTTAAGATCATATTCATACATTCTGATCGCTGTATTGGCGGTTGTGCGCGGGATTCGCAGCATTCTGTCTACATAGTCTTCAAAACGCACGCCGATACCGGTGCACAGTTCATGCGCCTTCAGCAAATGCCTGCCCATTTCCTTGACCAGTTCTCCGTTGTTACGCAAATATTTTATGCGGATAACATCCGTCAATTTTGAAAGCTCCGGTGATTCTATAAACACATCGCGGTAAACTTTTTTTGCCTCCGCCTTTTCCAGCAGGTCGTGGAAAATCGCCCAAAACTCCGATGTATGGGCGCGCGGCGACAAGGTGCCTCCCCGCGAGCAGGCGTGAAGATGATGGGCGTATTCATGAATGGCCGTATAGAGCAGCAGATTGTCTCCCGATTTACTCTGGGCAAAATTCCGGTTATGAATGATAATTTCCCTGCTGTCCGGCTTGTAAAGCCCGTTCACCTTTTTGCTTTTTTTTCCGGAAAAAACAAGTGAAAATTCAAGCGGCGCATCTTCGATGGTTAACAGTTTTTCTTTTATACTATCCTGATTCACATTATCTCCTATTCCAGTTCTCCCATTTTTTCCATCGCCAGAATTGCCGCCGCGACACAGGCAGTCTCGGTTCGCAGGGCGCGGCTTCCCATGGAAAGGCGCGAGAAACCGGCTTCTTCCAGCAGATCGCGTTCCCTGTCCGACCAGCCCCGTTCCGGCCCCACTGCGAGTACAACCGGCCGTCTTGCCGGAGCCTGGCGGGAAAATGCTCCTTCCGGCCGTACATTGTCAAGTGCAACCAGGAGCGGAAGACGCCTGCTGCTTTCGCCGTTTCCCCACGGCCGGCTCTTCAGCCAGTCAGATAGTTGTCCGAATACCGCAAGCTCCGGCACATTTGTGTCACGCGCCTGTACCGCCCCTTCGACAAGAGCCGCCCTGGCGCCGCCGCCGGACAGCAGCTTTGTATCGCGGTAGCTTTTTTCGCCCATGTCGGTCCCGACAAGATCAATTGCCTCCACTCCCAGATTGGAAAGGTCGCGTAAAAATCTGCGTATCTGGATCGGCCTTGGAAACCCTACCGCTACCCGGATTGCGAGCCTGGGCGGGGGGCTTTCATTCAAACTCAATGAAACAAAAATCGATCCGTCTATATTGATTTTTTCAATTCTGCCCGTACCCCTCAGTCCGCCCAGAATTCCGGCTTCAAAAACATCACCTCTTTTTTTATGAAGTACCTTTAACAGATGAATGGTGCGTTCATCACGCCTGGGTAAATTTTTGCCGACTTCGTACTCTTCAAAAAGAATTATGTTCACGCCTGTATTATATCATAAAATTGGAGGTTGGGGATCAGGGGGCTGCCCCGTATTTCAGAGTACCGCCCACTTGCATATCTGCAGAATAAAGTTTAGTATCGTATCAACAAAAAAAACAGGTAATAATATGCAAAACAGAAAAACAAAAATCGTATGTTCTTTGGGTCCTTCTACATTCGAAGACACCATAGTCCGGGACCTTATTCTTGCAGGCATGAATGTCGCCCGTCTGAATTTTTCACATGGAACGCATGATACGCACCGCGCTTCAATTGAGCGCGTAAAACGTATTTCCGGCGAGCTGGGAATTCCCGTCGCAATTTTGCTGGACACCAAGGGGCCGGAGATCCGGACAGGCAATGTTGAAAATGACGGCAAGGTAACGATAAACGAGGGCGAAGAAGTAACAGTCACAACTGACGACTGCCTCAGCACGGCGGCGCATAACGGAGGGCCGGCGCGCATTTCCATCAACTGGAAAGAAGCTGCGTCAAAGCTGCAATGCGGGCATCGCATTCTTGTCGCCGATGGGCTTCTTGAACTTGAAGTAACCGGCGTTAAAGACGGTGTTATAAATTGCCGCGCAAACAACAAAGCCTCCATTGGCAGCAAAAAAAATGTTAACCTAATCGGTGTACACGCTCATCTTCCCATTATTGGCGAACAGGACATGAAGGATATAGCCTTCGGCGTAAAAATGGATATTGACTATATTGCCGCCAGCTTTGTCAGTTTTCCAAATGAGATTACAGAAATAAGAAAATATCTTGTCAGCCTCAACTCGGATATAAAAATCATTGCGAAAATAGAAAACAGCGAAGGGCTGGAAAACATTAAAGAAATTGCCGAGCTTGCGGACGGTGTAATGGTTGCAAGGGGAGATCTCGGTGTACAGCTTCCCGGCGAACAGATACCGCTTGCGCAAAAACACATTATCAACATTTGCCGCAGAGCCGGAAAGCCCGTGATCACAGCGACACAGATGCTGGAATCGATGATTGTAAATCCCCGCCCCACCCGCGCAGAGCTGACCGATGTTGCGAACGCGGTTTTTGACGGTACGGATGCCGTTATGCTTTCCGGCGAAACAGCATCGGGCGCATATCCGCTGGAAGCTGTAAAAACAATGGAAAAAATTGTAATGACTGTTGAGCAATCAGAAGAATTCAATGAACGCATGAAAAATTCGCGCGATGAATGTCTTTTAGACGCATATAACCCAAAAGAAAATCTTGGAATTATAATGTCGCGCTCGGGTGTGGAAATAGCGGCATCCGTTAACGCCAGGGCCATAGTCGCGCCCAGCATAAGCGGCAATACCGCAAGACTCTTGAGCGCCTATAGGCCAGACAAACCCATTCTTGCCTTTACTTCTGATCCGCATAACGAAAGAAGAATGCAGTTGTATTGGGGCGTTCAAACATGCCTTAGGCCGAGGGTAGAAGATTCAGAGAGCATGATCCAGGCGTCAATGAAGGCGGCTATGGATACCGGAACTGCCGGCATATCGGATAAAATAGTTCTAATTGCGGGATTGCCGCTTAAAAGCCCGAACATGATTAACACCGTACGTGTCCTTATCCTTGGAACAGTTCTTGCGCGTACCAGCTCCGGCGGCCATGCAGACCCGGGTATTACACGCGCAAGGGGCAGGGTTATTCATGCAGCGACTCCTACCGATGCGCGTAACAAAATAATGTCCATCGGCGGCGGGGAAATACTCGTATGCAAGGTGCTTACGCCCGACTATACGCCTATAATCCGCCTGGTAAACGGCGTTGTCTGTGAAGGCGTATCGGAATTAAGCGAACAGCATCTAAGGTATATTAATCCCCGTCTTGTCTGGCTTACCGATATAACAAACGCGATAAAAACCCTTGAATCGGGACTTACGGTAACACTGGACGCAGAGCAGCTGCTTGTGTACGAAGGATCAATATAAAGTTTCAGGCGCAGGGCGCTCTAGAATTTAAGCCAGAACAGGAAATACCTGATATAGTGCGCCAAAACAAACAGTACCGCCGCGATGGCTGCCCAGTAACTAAAATGCACAAGCGGAGCGAAAAAACCGTATCCCTGCGCGGCAAGAAAACTGCCGCCCGCCCTGAATGCAAGAGCGCTTATGACACAGGGGAAGGTATAGGCCGCGTAGGTAGGGTAAAATTTTATCCTTAACAGAGAGAACATCATTACCGTAACATAAATGTAACTTATTACCGCAATGCAAAGCATCAGGTAAACAAGAGGCGCACTGCGCTCGGCCGGCGGGAAAGACTGAAAATATCCTACGATACACAGGCTCATTGGGGCGGTAAAGATCGCGATGGTCGGGCGGGCGGGTTCGGGAAATATTTTGACTTTCAGCATACGCCACAGTACAAGGGCCAGTGCAATAAAATAAAGAGAAAACCCTATGTAAAAAATTACCTGCCCTAAGGGGCGGGCATTCATCGCCGGAGCAGTTACGCTGGCGGTGATTATGCCCACAAAGGTAATGAACCAGCTTGGGAATACCGTTCCCAGTTTAAAGCCGACAATAAAGCGCCTGACAAACAGAAGCATTATGCAAACATGCGCCGCCACCGCCGCATACCACAAAACAAGGGCGGCGCTGCCGTTCAAATAATCCTTTACATACACGGCAAGGAGCATAAGCGCCATCGTCGAGGCAGGCATGACACTTAACGGTATGGGTGTTTTCAGCTCTGCGCTTGCATGCGGAAAATGGAAAATAATTTTTAACAAATATATTATCAATACAATGGCGGACAAAATACCGCAAATTATTCTCAGTTGCGGCAGATTATTCTGGGCAAAAAGGTTTCCCAGGGCGGCAAGAGCCAGCGGCAGCCCGCAAATGGCCATTGGTATGCTTTTAATGAATTTCATTATGCGCCCTCTACACGGTTTTTAAGCCAAATTCTCTCGCGATAATTTCGGCTGTTTTTTCGGCCATTTCGCCTGTAAATGCTACGCACTGCGCCTTGTGCTCTCCGCTCGCCATGTCCATGCCCTTTGTATGCACATGGCAGCATAAAACGCCATTATGATTATTCCTGAAGCTTTCCTGCAATTCATGTGCAAGCTCCATGCATTTTGTACTCTTTGGATCCGTCGGAGTTGTGGGTGTGGTTCTTCCAAAGAAATATCCAAGGCAGACTACCGCACCGGAAACCGCGCCGCACATGCACTTCGCCCGCCCAACGCCGATGGGGAAGCCCGAACCCGCCGAAATAAGCGCCTCGGGCATATCGGGATCGATATTTTTCCTTATCGAAGATATAATCGCCTCGGAGCAGTAAAACCCGCCGATTCTGAAGACTTCCTCCGCATCATTCTTTATCTGTTTTAAATTTATTTCCTTTTTCATGGTAAATTCTCCCGTAGGAATTATTTTTCCCTGGATTTATCACGCACCCATTTTTGAATAATGGAATCCAAATTCATAATATTTATTGGCTTTGTCAAATAACCCTGAAAATCATTATTTAAAAACATTTGTTCGTTGCCCGCAATCGCATTTGCTGTCAGTGCGATAATTGGAATCGACATGGCATATTTCGTGCCGATTGCACGTATCTTTTCCGTCGTTTCCATGCCGTCCATGCCGGGCATCATGTGATCCATGAATATCGCATCGTATACAGGCTCGCCGGCTTCGACAAGGTCGATCGCTCCCGCCCCGCCGGTTACACAGTCTACCTGCATTTTGTATTTTCGAAGCATGCCTGCCGCCACGTCCAGGTTAGTCTGCATATCGTCTACCACCAGCACTTTTGCATAACTTAAATCCGCCCGTACAAGTTTACCGCTTACATTACGCTTGTCTTCCACATAACGGAAACCGCGCAGATTTTCGGCGGTTTCTTCGCCTATTGTCTTGTCTGATACATACCCCTGCCTGATGCGCAGACTGAACATACTGCCCCTGCCGTACTCGCTTTGTATGGTAATTTCACCATCCATCATTTCTGTCAATCTTTTGGTAATGGAAAGGCCAAGCCCTGTACCTTCTATCATGCGGTTTGCCTGGGCATCCACCTGGGCATAATCGGTAAAGATATTTTTCATATCATCTTCGCGTATGCCGATGCCCGTGTCGCTGACATAAACAGACATCCATACATCCCGCTTGTCTGTTTCACCTGGCTGCTCATCGACGGTCAGGCAGCTAATGCCCAATGTAACGGCTCCCTTTCGTGTATATTTAAAGGCGTTACTTAAAAGGTTGTTGATTATTTGTTTGACCCGTAGATCATCTCCGTAAAGAAAACATGGCAGGTCGTCCTTAATATCAAGCATGAATGTAATCGGCTTATCTTCTTTGCGTATTATATTCAGGGTAATTATATCATTTAAAAAACTTGGCATTTCATATTCCACCGGCATCAACTCAAGTTTGCCCGCCTCTATCTTGGAAATATCCAGCACATCGTTTATAAGCCCCAGCAGCGTATTTCCGGCGGTGCTTATCTTCTTTAGGTTATCTCTCAAATTGGCCGCCGGATCTTCTTCGTCCAGCATTAAGTCGGTCAGCCCAACAACTACATTCATCGGCGTGCGCATTTCATGGCTCATATTTGCGAGAAAAGCGGATTTTGCCTTGTTTGCCATTTCCGCCGCTTCCAGGCGTGTATGCTCGATAATTGATGATTCGATACGAGCCTTCATTTTATTTATGGCACGTTCAAGCACCTCAAACTCGTCGCCGGAATGTAATACCCGATCCATAATTGCGGTGCCGGGACGATAGGAAACTACATCCTTCACCAGTATGCGCACAGGAACAATTACATACTTTTTAATTGAATACAGGCAGACTGCGATAAATATTATAACTATCAGTAAAATAAAACATCCCAGTAAAACGAATATAAAATTGCGTTCCGCCAATATATGGTCTATTAAAATGGCGACATTGGTATGGGCAGATATACTGCCGTCTTCACGATAAATCGGCTCGACCGCCGTAAACAGCCGTCCGTATTCCGTATCGACAACAAACGGTTCAATCGCATCGCCGCTGATCAGCTTTGGCAGAAGATCGTCGTATTGTTCACCCTCCAGATATATAACATCGCCAAGAGCCAAAAGCTCTTCTTCGTTATCACCTGTGTCAAAAGCAAATATTTCGTTTCTGCCTTCAATTCTGGAAATATAAATGTATGTTACTGCGGCTTCACGCTGCATGATTTGCAGCAATCCCATTATATGGTCGTATTCTTCATCCTTCTCCAATGTTGAAAGGAACCTGTCAATCGCCTCTCCGCTGACAATGGAAGCGGATATTTTTGAAAGCACTTCCGCCTTGTTTACATATTCTGCATTGATCCTGTCACTGTAGACCTTTGTTAAAAAAACCATCATGACAACTCCGGTAAAAAAAGACAAAATAACCAGAATTGCCGTTAAACGGAATCTTAATGAATTTTTCCAGGAGACAATTATTTTATCCTGATGGTTTTCGTTCGCCGGTATTTTTTGCTCTATCATCATCTTATCGTATCCACTTTTTTACAATGGAATCCAGGAGCATAATATCTATGGGTTTGGATAAAAAATCCTGAAAATCATGCTCATAGAAAATATCCCTGGTACCCTGAATGGCATTGGCTGTAAGCGCTATAATGGGAATACTGCGTGCGTATTCATCTCCAAGTTCTCTGATTGCGTCTGCCGCTTCTATACCGTCCATCCCGGGCATCATGTGATCCATGAATATTGCATTATATACAGGCTTTCCAAGGCGAATCTTTTCAATGGCTTCCTGCCCGCCGGATACGCAGTCTACCTGCATTTTATACTTGCGCAGCAAACCTGATGTAACATCCAGATTGGTCTGCATATCATCAACTACAAGAACCCGGGCATAACTTAAATCATGGCGCACCAGCTTTTTGGTAACGATACGCTTATCTTCTGCATAACGGAAATTTATTAATTTTTCCGCAGAAGCAGCTCCGATTTTTGAATCGCCGGCAAATCCCTGGCAGATCCGAACGCGGAAAACGCTTCCCTTGCCTAATTCGCTTTCCACAGCAACTTCACCATTCATCAATTCGGCCAGTTTTCTTGTTATGGACAGCCCAAGACCGGTACCCTCTATGCTGCGGTTTGCGCGGTTTTCCACCTGGTAATAATCCGAAAAGAGCTTTTTTTGATCTTCTTCGCTTATGCCTATACCGGTGTCGCTCACTGTAATTTCCATCCATACATTATTTTTATCATTGATATTGCAGCTAACAGTCAGCTCTATCGTTCCTGTGGTCGTGTATTTGAGCGCGTTACTCAGCAGATTGTTAAATATCTGTTTTACGCGCAAATCATCGCCAAACAGCCTGTCCGGCAGGTCTTCGCTGATATTAAGACGGAAATCAACAGGCTTTTCTCCAAGACGCGTAACCATAAGGGTAATAACGTCGTTCAACAGGCTGGATATATGATATTCTACAGGCACTAACGTGAGTTTGCCCGATTCAATTTTAGAAAAATCCAGAATATCATTTACAATACCCAGTAAAGTATCGCCCGCATTGCATATTTTATGCAGGTTTTCCAAAACATAAGCAGACAAATTATTTTCTTCCAGAATTAAATCCGTAAGACCGATGATAACATTAAGAGGGGTGCGAATTTCGTGGCTCATATTGGCGAGAAAAGCCGACTTGTACCGGTTTGCAGTATTCGCAGCTTCTATCGCCACTTCCAGTTTCCGCTGAAGCTCAATCGACACTGTAAGAGTTTTTCGCATACCCTGTGCGATTTCTCCGCGCTGAATTGCGCCCATGGCAAGCAGCCCCCAAATCTGCAGGGCATGTTCTTCGGCCTTGTGGAAAGTACGCCGCCTTCGGCAGTCGTCGCAGCTTGCAAAACCCCAAAAATCGCCTTTTAAGAACAAAGGAACTACAAGAAGAGACTGAAGCCTGTAAGCCGAAAAGAATGAACGATCCCCTTCCGGAATCTCATCCAGCGGCCCGTTAAGCCTGTTCCCCATTGAAAGCAGCCCTTCCCATTTCGGCAGTATATCGTGATACGCAAATTCAACGAGAGTGGAATCCATTTCCCATCCTTCGTCAGTCCACTTAAAGGCCTGTTTGCAATAGAGTTTACCGTCTTCCTTCCTGAAATTTTGCCACAAATAAACGCGGGCAGCGCCCATGTGCCGGCAAAAAACATCCATGCCCAAATTCAGGGCATCCAAATAATTCTCGGCGTTCGATTCCAAAAGTAGCACCGCAGCATTGTTTACGGCATTCATAAGCGAATGTTGTTTTTTTAACTCAGCCGTCCGTTTTTGCACCTGCCTTTCCAGCCGTTTACCGGTACTGCGGCTCTTTACCCAAAAAATAAATACAAGGGCAAGTACAATCAAAACCATACAAATTGCGCCTAACAGCCATGGGCGCTGGGCCTTTAGCAGCATTGCCCTATAATCGTATGTCTGCGTCATCCACTGATCCACAATCGTGTTTACATCGATAAGCGGGAGAGCCTTATCCACAATGGAGCAGAGAACCCCCTGATCTTTGTTAAAACCAAAGTTATATGTAAACTCATCGTTGAAAATGAAATTTGCCTTGTAACTGGAAAACTCATAATAATTTGTCATGCAGGAAAGGCCGACAGTGCTCGCCATTACAAGATCCGCTTCGCCGCGCTCTACCGCATAGAATGCGTCATCAATGGTAGCGTACTCTTTTGTATTTTCGCAGTTTGGAAACCAGTCATTGAATACTTCGGCATAACCCGTATCTTCAATCAAGGCTATTCTGGCATAGGGAATATCAGCCAGGCTGATATTCGGAAAATTACGTTTTGAAAGAAGAGCATGTTTACCGGACAAAAACCCGTTCATGGCCCATATATAGTATTCTTTCCTTCCCTCGGTAATAATCAGATCGGAAATTACATGCGCCCTTCCATCCTGCAGCATATCCAGCATGGCAGGCCATTTTGTGTATTGATCGTGAGCCACTTCGAATGATAAGCCGGTAAATTTTTCTACTTCCTTAAAGACATCAAAAGCGATGCCCTCCCACTTTCCTTCATATTTGTTGAAATAGCTTACAGGATAATACCAATGGCATGCCGCCAGAGGCACAACTGATGTACTGTGAAGATACTCCTTCTCCTCCTCTGTTAGCTGCATAAAATATTTGTGTTTTCTGTACTCATCATCCCCGAGCCTGTATAGTTCGTTAAGATGCAGGATGCCGCCGCTTCTTACAGCCTTTGTAACAATGGAAATAACCGGAGCAAGCTGCGGGTTCGCCGTTGCCATGACTGCGGAATTGAAAAGCAGGGGCAGAAAATCTTCGGTATACACATCGGAATACCTGTCAAAAGCAGCCTCGGCGATACCGGCTTCTAGAAAAGCATCGGCTTCTCCGTTTTTTAACATTTCATAGCCGGCATCGTAATCGGCGGCAAAAAGGGCATCGTATGAATTGTCATCAAGCACGGAAGAAACTATGTCGAATGTGGTGGAATCCTGCAAAAATACATAGCGGGGGAGCCGGGTCAATGTAATCCTGTTAATGGACCGGCTGCCTTCAATTCGTATAATTTTTATCATGCGCCGACCTATCGGCTCTGTTAAATAATAGGTTTCCTTGCGTTCTTCGCTGTCTCTGATAATGCCAAAATCAAGTTCTTCTGACGTTAGTTTCGCAAGTAAATCGCTTAATACATAAATATCCGGCGTAAAACGGATACCAAACAGCCTGGTCAGCCAGTCGCATAGAAGGACGACATATCCCCCGATTTCACCGTTTTCCGTCAGGAAAGCTTCCGTACTTAAAGTAGTTCCAAACACAAAGGAAGCTTTTTGTTCCTGCAGTTCTTCAATAGATTTAATCTCATCTGCTGTAATACCGGGAATATCACGAAATGAGTGAAATACCACCGCCTGCTCCGGCTGTTTGTCGATGGAGCCTTCACATCCATGGAACAAAACCAGAACAAGAGAGATAATTACCAATTTACGCAGCATTATCCGCTTTCCCACGCAATTATTCTAACATAACTATATATACTGCACAAGGTTTTAAACCGGCCGCAGTGCCTTGCCTTTTGCCGCTCAAAAGGGGTATTCTTTATATATATTAACCATAAATCAAGTAAAACCGGATAAAAATGGCAGTAAATACAGACAAAGCGCTGATCGTTCAAGGCGATAAAACCCTGCTGATTGACATACACTCTGATGAGGCCGAAGATGCCAGGGAGGCGATTATACCCTTTGCGGAGCTGGAAAAATCACCTGAGCATATTCATACATATCGCATAACACCTCTTTCCCTCTGGAATGCGGCAAGCGCCGGTTTTGGCCCCGCCGATATTGAAAAAATACTTCGAAAATACAGCCGCTATGAAATAAGGGCAGGCATAATAGAAGGGTACAAGGATATTATGTCCCGCTACGGCAAAATAAAAATGGTTCAGGGCGCAGGGGAAGAACCGGAAAAGAAATTACTTTTGCTGATAAATGACAAGGCGATACGTTCCGAAATAGGAGCCGTCGAAATCCTTAAAAAAATCCTGAAAGAAGAAGAAAGCGGCTTTTCATTTGATTTAATTAACAGGGGAACCGTAAAACATGAATTGATTAAAACAGGATGGCCCGTAAAGGACGAGGCGCCGCTGCTGGACGGAGAACACCTGGAAGTAAAACTTCGCACAGTCAGTCTTTCAGGCAGGCCGTTTGCTCCCAGGGATTACCAGATCGACGCCGCCCGTGCCGTGCTGGGCAATGCGGGGCCGGGCACCGGTTACGGAGTTATAGCCCTTCCATGCGGATCGGGTAAAACTATTGTTGGAATGCTTATAATGTCCATGCTTAAAACAAATACGCTTATCTTAACCACCAATGTGGCGGCGGTTCACCAATGGATTGAGGAATTACTGGATAAAACTGAATTACAGTGCGATATGATCGCCGAATATTCAGGTGATAAAAAATCCGTGGCTCCGGTAACAATCGCCACTTATCAGATAATAACATGGCGCCCAAGCCGCACATCCGATTTTCCGCATTTTCACCTGTTCAGGGAAAGGCCGTGGGGACTTGTTATCTACGATGAAGTGCACCTGCTTCCCGCTCCCGTGTTTCGTGTAACAGCGGAGCTTCAGGCGGTAAGAAGGCTTGGGCTTACGGCTACACTGATACGTGAAGACGGCGCCGAGGACGCTGTCTTCAGCCTTGTGGGGCCCAAGCGCTATGACGTGCCATGGAAGGAACTCGAAGGGCGGGGCTGGATTGCCGAAGCCGTGTGCAGGGAGATTCGCATTGATTTGCCGGATGATCTAAAGATACCGTACGCTGTCGCTCCGCCCAGGGAAAAATATCGCATCGCAAGCGAAAATCCCCTAAAAGAGGAAATTACCCTTCAGCTTATAGAAAACCACGACAGCGATCAAATTCTTGTAATCGGCCAGTATCTTTCCCAGCTTAACTCGCTGGCAAAACTTCTTAACGCTCCGATAATCACCGGAAGAACGCCCAACGCAGAAAGAGAACGCATCTACGGCAGATTCAAAACGGGAGAGCTCAGAATCATTGTTGTTTCCAAGGTTGCCAATTTTGCCATTGATCTGCCGGACGCCTCGATGGCGGTTCAGGTTTCCGGCTCTTTCGGCTCACGGCAGGAAGAAGCGCAGCGCCTCGGGCGGATAATCAGGCCCAAGGGACGCAATGCCTGGTTTTTCTCCCTGGTTTCACGTTACACAGTGGAAGAAGAATTCGCGGCGAACCGCCAGAAATTCCTGACCGAGCAGGGTTACAAATACTCAATTCAGCACTGGGCGGATAACAAATGAACAGCCCTGTTTTTCGCCCCGTGGAATTCTGGAAACACGCGATTACAACCATGCAGGACAATTCATTTTTTGAACTGATGCGCAGTGTATTCGGCAAAATTAAAACCCCTTTTAACAAACAGCAGCTTGTAAATGATCTGGAAGGGTTTTTGTTACGCGAAGACATACAAAATACAATTTCATGCTACATAGACGTGAGCGACGCGAAGGTAATTGCCGCTGTCGCCGCGCTTAACGAACCCGCTCCCGGCGAACTGGAAAGTTTTTTTTCAGGCGAATTAAGCTACGCCCAGCTTCACGATACAATTGTAAACCTGGAAGAACGGTTCATACTGTACCGTTTCAGGACAGAAGGGCACAGTTCAGGGCCCGGCCTCCTTGCACTGAATCCTGTTCTTGAACAGGTGCTCTCTCCCTTCGCGCAGAATCATTCCCTTTTGCTGCCGGCTGTATCAGAAGATGAGATTTCAAAAGACGGCGAGCCGCCGCCTGAGATAAAAGAAAGACCGCTGAACGATCGAATATTGGCCGCTCTGCTTTCCTTTGTTTCACAGGAAGAACTTTTTTTTAAGGCCGAAAGGGAAATACGCAAACGAATCATAGAAACCGGAAAAATAATTTTTCCGGGCATGGATTTGGAAACAGTACTGGGCGCTCTTCAGACCATCGGCCTGTTATACGCCGATGGAGACAGGTTAATCCCTGATTATAAACGCTTTTTCGATTTCGCCGGCCTTTCGCCCAGGCAGCGGATGGAAGTCTGCGCCGCCGGCATAATGTGTTATGACTGCGCCGAATCATCGTTCGGCATTCTGCCGCCGCTGGTCAGGGGAAAAATCCTGTTTTTATCGGACTTTATCAGCGTATTTCTGGATTCTCTGGAACCTGATCTTTTATATTCTGAAAATATATTAAAAAGACTGGCAGCTATTCTGCTTCGTGAAAGAAAAACTGATATGCCGGAAACAGCATCTGCTCACGAGACAATCAACAGCAGACTGATAGATGCCCTGAAAAAGACCGGACTAATCGCATTTGTTTGCCGTATTGAAGGGCATGAACAGTTTAAACGGCCTGGCACCGATACAATCAGCAATGATAATACGGAGAAATACCCCGTGATTGCATCGGATTCTGATTTTTCGTTTTTGATATACCCGGAAATAACTTATTCAGACGCGATAGAACTTGCCGCCGTTATCAACGTTCGCGAAGCCGGCCATACAGTCCGCTTTGAAATGACCCGTGATTCTGCAATCCACGCTTTTGATCGTAATATATCCGCCGCACGGATAATTGATCTTCTAAAAAAACTTTCTGATAACAGAATAAGCGAAACCCTTACCTGGACACTGACAGAATGGGAGAAACGTTACGGCGAAGTGTCGCTCGGGCGCGAGCTTGTCTTGAATCTTTCGGAAGACAGGCGCTATCTCGCCCGAACCAAATCCCTTGCGGCCCTGATCAGGGAAACCCCCGCGCCGGGGCTTTATCTGCTTAATGAAGACGCTGAAAACAGGGCTATTCAGGCCCTGCGGGCAGCCGGCATTGACATAATCGCACGGAGGAAGGCAGGGTATTCAAATACCGGTGATGAAAAAGCAAAAAATTCATTTACTTTGTTTTCGGATTCAGGGCACAGCGCCCATTCCGGGCCGGAAAAGATGCCCAAAATTAAATCCGCGCCGGTGCAGGAAATTCCCGGTAATGCAACTACCTTGATTGAGGGTTTTCATGCTATACTGAAAGAAATGCCCCTGGGCAAAGCCGAACGTGACGAACTTGCGGCCAGGATTAACCGCCGCCTGATTCTAAGCGAATCCCAGTTGAGGGATTCAAGCATCCGTTACGAGAAACTTGAGGGGCGTTTACTGGATTACAACGGTAAGCTCAACATCGCCAAACAGGCGCTGTCCATGAAGTCGCCGGTGGAAATCGTCTGGCAGAACAATATGCAGGAAACACGGATTTTCGGCCTTTTAAGCGCGGTGGAAAAAGACGCTAACGAAAATGTCCTTGTTATCTCTCCTGCCGGTACGCAGGAATCCCTGCGAATCCCCCTTGGCAGGATTAGTCTGCTAAGGCGGATTAAAAAATCTATTTTTGAATTATAGGAGTATATATGCCTTTATTGCCATTCACACATTTTACAACGCCTGAAAACCAGAGCACAGAGAGCCAGGCCAAACTCGCCGTCTTGATAGACGCGGATAATACCCAGCCTGCCATCATCGAAGGGCTGCTTAACGAAGTCGCCAAATACGGCGTGGCCAGCGTTAAGCGGATATACGGCGACTGGACCAGCAACAATCTTCGTTCCTGGAAGGATAAACTGCTTGAATACGCCATTCAGCCAATTCAGCAGTTTTCCTACACATCGGGAAAAAACGCAACAGACTCAGCCATGATAATAGACGCCATGGATCTGCTGTACAGCGAAAAACTTGACGGTTTCTGCATTGTTTCAAGCGATTCGGATTTTACGCGGATTGCGGCGCGCCTGCGCGAAAGCGGCCTTACAGTCTACGGCTTTGGCGAAAAGAAAACACCAAGGGCGTTTGTTTCCGTCTGCGATAAATTTATTTATACCGAGATATTAAAGGACACCCAGGAAGAAGACGAAGATTCCAAGCCCTCCGCCAAAACCAGGAAGGAATTTAAGGTAGACAGGAAACTCTTAAAGCTGCTGCGTGATGCGGTGGATGATATGGCCGAAGAATCCGGCTGGGCATACCTGGGCGGTGTCGGCCAGAAGATCAACAACCGCTCCGCCGATTTCGATCCCCGCAATTACGGCTTCAGAAAGTTAGGCGATCTGTACCGGGCAATCCCGCAGTTTGAAATTGAGGAGCGCCCCCGGCCCAACAGCACCGGCAGGCAGGTTTATATCAGGTGGAAGAAGAAACGGTAGGGCGGGGATCATCATATATGAAAAGCATTAATTCTGTCTTAATCGCCGGAGCGGGAGCAGTCGGCCTTTCCATCGCCGAATCAATTTACAATTCCGAACCGGAGTGCATATCAATACTGGCAAACGGAGAGCGCCTGGAACGTTATCAGAAAAACGGCCTGTGGATAAACGGCCAAAAATTTGACTTTCATTTCTCCCACGGAGAAAAAGCCGATCTAATAATCGTGGCCTGCAAATTTCACCACCTGGATAAAATCATCGATGACATAACTCCCTCTGTAGACAGTGACACAATTATCATTTCGCTCCTTAACGGAATTTCCAGTGAAGAAATAATTGGCCGCAGACTTGGACGGCAGCGGCTGCCCCTGGCCATGATAATCGGCAACGACCCCCAGCTTAAAGATGGAAAGGTAACCTATACCACAAAGGGTGTAATCCATTTTGGAGACTCAAGCGGCAACAATGGGGCACGGGAAGAGAGCATTGCCGATTTTTTTACACGCACCGGTGTTGCCTTTAAGCCGGAAGAAAACATGAAGCGCGCGCTATGGTATAAATACATGCTGAACACGGGAGTAAATACGGTTACAGCAGTTCTCAGACTCCCGTACGGAGCGCTCCATAACACCGGCGGCGGAATTCCTGAAGCCAGGCTCCTTTGTGAAAAAGCCATGCGCGAGGTAACAGCCGTGGCCAATGCTGAGGGAATTGACTTAAACGAGGGAGATATCGAAAACGTATCAAAAACAATAAATATCCTAAACCCGACCGGCTACACTTCCATGTGCCAGGACGTACTCGCGGGCAGAAAAACAGAGCTGGAAATGTTCAATCTTACACTGATGGAACTCGCGAAGAAACATAATATTCCCGTACCTGTGAACGAGGTCCTGTATCTCCAGCTTAGAACAATAGAGGCGCAGGCCCGGGCATCGTCTTTGTAAGGTGTTTTACCCGGCGTCCTCGATCAAATTCTTCATAATGTAATCGCGGCGCTCCGGCGTATTCTTGCCCATGTAAAAATTCAGTACCTGGGGCACGGCTTTAAGGGTGTTAATCGACACCGGCACCAGCCGCATATCCGCCCCTATAAACTGCCCGAACTCCTTGGGATTGATCTCGCCAAGACCCTTAAAACGGGTAACCTCGCTCTTGTCCCCAAGTGTTCTGACTGCTTCATCACGCTCCTTTTCCGAGTAACAATAAAGGGTTTCTTTTTTTGTCCGTACCCGGAAAAGGGGTGTTTCCAGGATGAAAATCCTGCCGGCAGTTACAAGTTCTTCAAAATAAGAAAGAAAGAACGTAAGCAGCAGGTTGCGGATATGAAAACCGTCAAAATCGGCATCGGTGGCAATTACTATTTTGGCATACCGCAGTCCTTCAACATCGTTTTCGATGCCAAGGGCCATCATCATATTAAAGAGCTCCTCGTTTTTATAAATGGCCGTCCTTTTTTTGCCAAACATATTTTCCACTTTTCCGCGAAGGGCAAATATTGCCTGGGTCATCACATCTCGGCTGGAGACAATGGAGCCGGCAGCTGAATCCCCCTCTGTTATAAATATTGTCGATTCAAGGCCATGCAATCCGTCTTCCAGGTGGTACTTGCAGTCTTTTAACTTGGGGATTTTAAGGGCGACTTTTTTTGCCGCTTCCCTCGCCTCTTTTTTTACCGCATTCAGTTCGGTACGCAGGCTTTCGTTGGATATAATTTTCTGCTCAAGTTTTTTTCCGGCTTCAGGATTTTTATGCAGCCAGTCCTCAACGGCATTGCGCGTTTCCTGGACAACCCATGTACGGATATCTGAATTGCCAAGTTTATTTTTTGTTTGGCTTTCGAAGACGGGGTTTTTCAGTTTTACGGCGATCGCTGCTGTTGTTCCCTCCCGTATGTCTTCACTGCGGTAATCTTTTTTAAAGTATGTTTGAATTCCCTTTAGAAAGCCTTCCTTGAAAGCAGAAAGATGAGTGCCGCCGTCTGCCGTATTCTGACCGTTTACAAATGAAAAATATTCCTCGCCGTAATTGTTGGTATGTGTAAAGGCAAATTCAATATGATCGCCCTTGTAGTACCCCATGTTATAAAGGCACTCATCTCCGGTCTCCTCTAAAAGCAGATCGTAGAGCCCTCTTTTGGAGATAAACTGTTTTCCGTTAAATGATAATGTAAGACCGGCATTCAGGTATGAATAGTTATTCACCCTCTTTTCGATGAACTCACTGTTAAACCGGTAATCGACAAAAATTTGGGGGTCTGGTACAAACTCAACAAAGGTGCCGTCTTTTTGTTTGTCCTTCAGCCTGCCCCTTCGCTCGCTTTTCAGTTTTCCCCTCTCAAAAATCGCCTCGGCGAATTCGCCGCCGCGCATGGCAACCACCCTGAAAAAAATTGATAGGGCGTTTACAGCCTTTGTCCCCACTCCGTTCAATCCCACGGAAAACTGAAACACGTCGTCATTATACTTCGCCCCGGTATTGATCACCGAGACGCACTCGACAAGTTTTCCCAGCGGGATGCCGCGGCCAAAATCACGAACTTTTACCATGGCTTTTCCGGGCCCGCTGTCTTTTACTGCAATTTCGATCAATTTGCCATTCCCCATGATAAACTCATCAATGCCGTTGTCGATAATCTCTTTCAGAAGAACATAAATTCCGTCATCAGGATTTGAACCGTCTCCCAGCCGCCCGATGTACATACCAGTCCTGAGCCTGATATGTTCCAGGGAGGAAAGGGTTTTTATTTTTGATTCATCGTATGCAGCCGGTCCGGCAGCTTTGCCCTTGACCGCTGCTTTTTTTGTTTTAATTGCCTTTGTTTTTACTGCCATTGTTCCCCTCTTTCACAATTTCAGATTTATAATAGTTTCTGCAATTCATCAATATTTTTTTCGCAGCCTTTTATTTTCTCTTCGAGGTCGAAGATTGATTTTTCAATCTTTACTATATTCAATTTTTTATCGGCTATCGATTTCCGGTATTTTTCGATTTTTTCTTTTTCTTCATCAATGACCAGCGAAGCCCTGAGTTTACCCAGCCGCAATTCATAATCTTTTATGCTCCCGCTTAACCGCGCCGCATTTTCCAGAACAACATTATCTTCCGGAATGATTAATGATGCGATAAATTGTTTTTCTTCCCCGGAAAGATCCGGCGCGGAATTTAACGATACTGCATGCGAGCCAAACCTTATATAAAGAATGCACAGATCTGCCTTTATTTTGCTGATGTGCTTTTTCAGCACCTGGATTTGTTTAAGGGGATTTCCTTCCGCATCATAGCCTGCCAGAATTTTATGTTCTTCTTCCATCAACTCTGTCAATTCTTCTTTCACCACCCGTGCCTGCATGCAGTTTTTAACAACTTCAATTTTGATGGTATCCACCTGCGAAGCATTATCTACCGAATAACTATCGTCATCGGATAATTCCGCCGCCTTGTTGGGACTGAAAAATTTTTCACCAATGTTAAGATAAAGCTGATCCAGGTTTTCCTGAGCCTTGGTCAGAAAGGAGCGAAGCACCAGGCTCTGGGTGCTTTTTCCAATCCAGGCAAAAACATTGTTTCCCTCTTTTTGATTCAGGGCGGCAAAACGGTCTTCCAGCGATTCCACCTTGGTTAAAAGATCATTTGCCTGTTCGCGAAACGGATCAACAAAATCATGATAATCATTTGATCCGTCTTCCAGCAGTGTTCTGCCCAGTTTACGGTAAATTCCGGTTAACTCCTTTGCCCGTTCCCTGTTCTCCTGCTCTTTTTTTTCGATTTTTTCTTCCAATTCACGATGCCGGCGGATTAGATCTTCAGCGGCAAGTACAGCGGAGCCGGAATCGGCCATATCCTTTTTAAGCCGGAAATATTCATCAACATCTCCAAAACTACCGTGTTTTTCCGTTATCCGGCTTAACAGATCTTCCCCAAACCGCTCCAACAGGGCATCCAGCGAGGAACTGGTTTCCTGCATGCTTTTTTCGAGTTGACCCATCTGTTTTTTCCGGACATCCATTGTTTAATGATAGTTTTTTTTCAATATTATTGCTAGCGCATGCGCTCCACTGCTATGGGAATGCCAAAATGCATAAAGGGTATACACCCTTCGTCTCCTCACTCGCTCGGTCATGTCCGTGCAAGCACGACCGCGACCTCACTCCGTTCGTCAATCAGAAAATGTAACACGGGGTGTCAGGGGCTCCCCCCTTCGCAGGCGTTTCACTGCTGTGGCTATTACAGAAAGATGCCCAAAAAATTCAATGTAAGCGGTATGCAAAGCTCCACCGGAGGCATCGGCGTGGTTATAAAAAAGCGATTTACACAATAATGAATCTCGATGTTTGTTAATCTAGTTTTGCTTAAAAAAAGATGTCTATCAGACCGTCAGCCTCCGGTGGGGCTTGTGCGTACCGCTCTATTTTATAGTTTTAGGCATCTTTCTGCCGCTGCCATAGCCGTGGAAAAGCAGCCTTGTGTACTTAATAAATATTGCCTAAAATGTATAAAGGAGCAGTTATGAACATAAATGAATTAAAACACGCAGGATTAAAAAAATGGACAGAGGAATGGGCAGCCCTGATGCAGCCCGATTCTGTGGAAATTTGCGACGGTACCAGGGAAGAATACGACCGGATGATAAAAATCCTTGTTGACGGAGGGCTTGGCACGCCCCTGAATCCGGAAAAAAAGCCAGGCTGTTATCTGTTCCGCTCCGATCCTTCGGATGTGGCGCGCGCGGAAAGCCGCACCTTTATTGCCAGCAAGGAAAAAATCGAAGCCGGCCCCAACAATAACTGGACAGACCCTGTAGAACTGAAAAAAACCATGACCGAGCTGTACAGGGGCTGCATGAAGGGAAGAACCATGTATGTAATTCCTTTCTCTATGGGGCCTGTAGGTTCTGATATTGCCAAGATCGGAATGGAAATTACCGATTCCCCCTATGTTGTAGTAAATATGCATATTATGACCAGAGTAGGGAAGGAAGTATTGAAGGTGCTTGGTGCCGACGGCTTCTTTGTCCCCTGTATTCATTCTATCGCCAAGCCGCTTGCAAAGGGCGAGAGCGACAACGGCAAATGGCCGTGTGAGCCAGACGTTCAAAAGAAATATATCAGCCATTTCCCTGACACCTATGAGATATGGTCCTATGGCTCAGGCTACGGCGGGAATGCTCTGCTGGGCAAAAAGTGCCTTGCGCTCCGCATCGCCTCGGTACTGGCCCGTGACGAAGGCTGGCTTGCCGAGCACATGCTGATACTGAAAATAACCAATCCCGAAGGAAAGGTAAAATACATAACCGGCGCCCTGCCCTCAGCCTGCGGCAAGACCAACCTAGCCATGCTCGTCCCCACCCTGCCGGGCTGGAAGGTCGAGACCATCGGCGATGACATTGCCTGGATGAAATTCGGCAAGGACGGGCGGCTGTACGCCATTAACCCCGAAGCAGGCTTCTTCGGCGTTGCCCCGGGAACCAGCACTCAGTCCAATTTCAATGCAATGGAATCAATCAAAAAAAATACAATCTTCACCAACTGCGGCCTTACCGAAGACAATGATATCTGGTGGGAAGAGATCGGTTATGGCGCGCCAGGCGAAACAATCATCGACTGGAAGGGCAACAAGAGGCCCGCACCCAAGACTGATAAAAAGCCGGCCGATGAGCCGATCGCCCATGCCAACGCCCGCTTTACAGCCCCGGCCAGGCAGTGTCCTGTAATCGCGCCGGAATGGGAAGACCCAAAGGGCGTACCCATCAGCGCATTCCTGTTTGGCGGCCGGCGGGCTGCCACGATTCCCCTTGTGAATCAGTCGAAGAGCTGGGTACACGGTGTATTCATGGGCTCCATTACCGGCTCGGAAATAACCGCCGCGGCTCTTGACCTTGCTGCCGGAACAGTCCGCCGCGACCCGTTTGCGATGCTTCCCTTCTGCGGCTATAACATGGGCGACTACTTTAATCACTGGATCAAGCTGGGGCAAAAATCCGAGGCCGAAGGACGCGGCGGCGAACTGCCAAAAATTTTCTTTATCAACTGGTTCAGGAAAAACAAGGACGGTAAATTCATGTGGCCGGGATACAGTGAAAATTCCCGCGTGCTTGCATGGATATTCGACCGGTGCGACGGCAAAGACAATTGCGTTCAAACAGCGATCGGCAATCTGCCCAAGCCAGGGGCGATAGAGCCGCCGCAGGGGGTAAGCGCCGAAACAATGAATGAACTGTGCTCGGTTGACATCGACGGCTGGAAAAAAGAAATCGCCGATGTACGCAAGGATTATTATCCCCAGTACGGCGACAGGCTTCCCAAAGTGTTATACGATGAACTTGATGCTATCGAGAAGCGTCTGAACGGCTAGAGCAGCGCTCAAATTTTTAAGATGAGTTTTTCACTTAAAAATATTTTTTCAAAAACCATCGGCGCGTTATTTGGCAGAGTGGTTAGAGCCGTAAAACCCTCTGCCAAGACGTCTCCCGTTACCGATCGGCTGCTGGTAGACGCCATCAGGCTTGCCGAGCTTCCCTCCCCCGCGCCGGGCGAACAGCCGCGGGCGGCATTTGTGCTGGAGCGGCTAAAAAGTTTCGGCTTAACTCCTGTCGTAAATGGTTCCGGCAGTATTTTGGTCAGGCTCCACGCGGAAAAAGCAGGTGATGAAGCGCCTGTACTGTTGTTCACGGATATGGGAACAAAACGCTGGCATCCGTCGGAATCCCTGGCCAGGCTGGATGCGGAAAATGCAGCCGGCGCGGGCCTTTCGGACAGCCTGGGATGCGCCGCCCTGTTACTGGTCGCAGAAAATTTTTACAATACGCTCGAACAGAATATGAAAAGGGATCTCCTGCTGCTCTTTAACGCTGGGTCTCCTGATGATCCAAACCTTAACTTCGACTCAATTCTAAACCACCCCAAGGATCGCCCCTGTGCAGCCATCGGCGTCAGGGGGCTTTCGCTGGATCGGATCATACAGTCGGTGGGCTCCTACCGCCTGAGAATCACGGTAACCGGGAATGAAGAAAAACTATCCGCTGACAATAATTCTAACAAGGTAACGGAAACCCTTATCGATACCGCCCGTACACTTCTGGGCATTGCATGGGATACCGAGGGGAAAACAATAATGTTTATCCGTCGCCTGGAGGCATTGACAGTCTACGGCCTGACGCCGAGGGAAGGCATTCTTGAACTTGAAATTGAATCGAGTGAAGCGCCTCAGCTTGAATTGGCCATGAACGCCGTAAAGGCAACGGCAGAAAAAATAAGCGAGAAGGCAAAACTAAAAACAGAGACAAGGCTGCTTTCCTACATTCCGCCCGGCAAGCCGGAAAAAAGCAGGAAGCTCTTTGAAATCCTTAAAAAACTATGCAAAGAGCAGCGCCTTAAAATTCTCGAAGAAAACGGAGCCGACCCGGCGGCGTTTTTTTCTGGAGAGGACATACCCGCCCTGTCGATGGGAATAGCGCTTGGCCGTGAGGGAAGTGAAAGGGACGAGATTAACATCGATTCTGTCGAGAAGGGCGCACTGATATTGCAGCGCTTCATTGTCGAAACGGGAACACATTATGGCAGTTGAAATTGATGATTCGATTCTAAAGAGAACATGGCACCATTCCCGTTTCGAAGATATCGAAAGGCTTGTTTCGCTGAAAAAGGAAAAGGGCCTGAAAATTTCCCTCGCCTTTCCAACCCTTAACGAAGAGCTGACCATCGGCAAGGAAATACTTGTAATCCGTACGGAGCTCATGGATCGATACCCCCTGTTAGACGAAATCGCGGTGATAGATTCATCTTCAAAGGACAAGACCAGGAATTTAGCCGAACGTTTTGGCGCAAGGGTCATCGTTTCCAAGAATATTCTCCCCAAATACGGCACCAACATGGGCAAGGGTGAAAATTTATGGAAAAGCCTGTATGCCCTGGAAGGAGATATAATCGTGTGGGTAGACGCCGATATATCAAATATCGCGCCAAAGTTTGTATACGGTCTTGTCGGCCCCCTGCTCGAAGACGACAGCATTTCTTATGTTAAAGCGTTTTATGAAAGGCCGCTGCACTCGTCTGCCGGAGGCATCACCCAGTCAGGCGGCGGCAGGGTTACAGAAATTCTGGTGCGCCCGTTATTCTCGCTTTTTTTTCCGGAGCTTTCCTTTTTAATTCAGCCCCTTTCAGGCGAGTATTCCGGCCGCCGCGCGCTTCTGGAGCAGCTGCCCTTCTCTACCGGCTACGGGGTAGAACTGGGGCACCTGGTCGACATCTGTCGCCATGCCGGATGCGGTGCCATAGCTCAGGTTGATTTGGATATGCGGATACACCGCAACCAAAGCACTGCCGCCCTGAGTAAAATGGCCTACGGTATTCTGGAAACTTTTTTTTCACGCGCTGAAAAATACGGAGCACTGGAACTAAAAAGCGAACTGGGCACCGGCCATATCGCACTGGAAACAAAATCCAGACAGGACTCCCAGCCCGCGGCGCGGCAGGACAGCGAGCACCGTGTAATTAAAACAGAAATTTCCAATGAAGAACGCCCGCCAATGACAGAAATACCGGAGTATACGGAAAAATTTGGGCGATACAAGACTTGAACTTGTGACCCCTAGCGTGTCGAGCTAGTGCTCTAACCAACTGAGCTAACCGCCCTTTTTCTGACCGTCGGTCAAGCGGCCATCTATATATTACTTCAAACGCTCACGAATGGCAACATTAACTTCTATTTTGCATGCATCACCAATTTCCATGGGCACAACAAGGGCCTCTACCTCACCCAAATTGGAAGAAACTTCCATATTGTCGCCGGTAAAAAGTGCAGGTGGGGTAAGATCAAACTTAAACCCGAGATCATGCAATTTGGTAACCGCCTGGGCGGTGATCATATTCGCCAGCTCCTGGATTGTAGCCTTTGCCAGCTCGTCCAGAGCGGTGAAAGTTTCGCTGTTCATGGCGCCGGCTATGTTAAGGGCAGTTTCCTTGGTCATATCGAAAAGAACACGCCCTTCCACATCACCGGCAAGACCGACAAGACCTGCCACACCCATTATGCTGGTGCTGGTGGGTTTCAGGAAAATTTCTCCCCTTTTGATATTTTCACTAACCACTTCCTTCAAAACATTATACGCTGCCTCAACAAAGGGGTTAATATATTCAACTCTCATAAGACGCTCCTTGTATTCTTTTATCTATTCATTTAGCAAATACGCTGAAACCGGATCGGAAGCAACCGGACGCCAGCTGCTTCCGGATAGCTCCTCGTTCCTTCCCAGAAAAACCAATCCGCGGTTTTTAAGCTTTTCCAAAAAACCCGAAACACATCTATCCTGATCCTGTGCCGGCAGGAATGAAAGAATATCCCGTGCCAATATAAAATCCAAATTCGGCAGTGGATTTTCATGCAGTATATCATGAAATTCGAAAACGATCGAATCCTTGATAACCTGGTTAAAAGAATACCCATTTGATCCTTTTACCATAAAGTCCCTGCAGTATTCAGGAACCTCGTCAAGATCGAAGACCATATTCGGCGCCTGCGATATGGACATAATGTCGCTGTCATTGGCCCATATTTTAACACGTACCTGGGGATACCTGGCTTTCAGTATACAGGCAAAAGAATATGTTTCATAGCCCTTGCCGCAGCCAATGTTCCATACATTGATATTGCCGGCAGAAAGATCCGGTAAAACATTCTTTACAGCCGCGGCATAATCCTCGTCCCAAAACCGGCTTGTACAGGGAGAGTCGAATCCTGAAAGAAAATCATCGGCATCAGAGACTCCCTTTAGCTGCAATTCATCGCCCGCCCTCCCCTTGCTCCATTCGTCGAAACGCCGGCGCAGCCATTTTTCATTAATTTGAGTTACCGTAAAATGCTTTAGGGCAGCAAGGCTCTCAATTATGAATCCTATAACGGTATCTGCGGCGGCGGTTTGACGGCTCTGATCGTCCTGCGAGGGCGGCGGTACATAATAGCCGCCGGAATCCGTTACGCCGCCACGGGCTTTTCCCTTTTCTTCCTCACTTACAGTAAATATCCGTATCACATCAAGCAGAATGTAAAGATCGCCGCGCTGCTCCACAACACCGCTAATGTACTTGATGTTAATATCGCCGAAAATCGGGTGCGGCGGCTGAATTGTTTCGTGATTAATCCCGATAACCTTGTCGATCTTGTCTACAATGGTACCATAAACCTGATCGTTTATGTGCAATATAAGCATATTTTCCAGGCTGTCCGGCTTGCTTTCAACCGGCATGTGGAAAAAAGTTCTTAGATCGATTATCGGGATAATATCTCCACGTAAATTGTATACGCCGCGCACATAGGAAGCCGCATTGGGTACATAGGTAAATTTATCGGCCTTGGCAATTTCCTTGACATTCATAATATCAACGCCATAGTCCTTGCCCGCCAGGGAAAAAGTTACCATTTTAAAATCAACATTATCGACACGCTCTTTCTGCTCCTGCAGTTCGGCGTTTACCTGGGCTAAATCTTTTATTACTGCTGCCATGCTTACCTACCGTATTGAAGTCTCGCGGATTTGACGCTGCTCCAGTTCCTTTTTTAATCCCAATTCCAGAAGCTGCGAGACATCTATAATCAGGGAGACAGAACCGTCCCCAAGTATTGATGCTCCCGCGATTCCGGGTGAATTGGTAAATTGATCCCGCAGGGGTTTAATTACAACATCTTCTTCGCCGATAAGGCTGTCTACCATGAAGCCCATTTTCTTTTCTGCCGTACCGACAATGACAATAAAATGATAATCCTGCTGCTCTTCGGTCTTAATGCCAAAAAGCCGGTTTAGCCGCAGCAGGGAAATGACATCGCTGCGGATATTGAAAACTTCATAGTTATCAATCTTTTTGATTTCATCGGGCTTGATGCGCAGGCTCTCAATAACTGATGTGATCGGAATTGAATATATTTCGCTTCCTACCCGCACCAGCAGGCCCTGAATAATTGCAAGGGTAAGCGGCAGTTTAATGGTAAATTTCGTTCCCTTGCCGCGCTCTGAATTGACCGTAACCGTTCCGTTCAGCTTGTCTATCTGCCGGCGTACAACGTCAAGGCCCACACCCCTGCCCGAAATGCTGGTAACCTGCTTTGCCGTAGAAAAGCCCGGCTCAAAGATGAGGTTAAACACTTCTACATCGGTCAAAATCTTGTTCGCGCTGATAATGCCGCGCTCTACCGCCTTGCTCCTTACGGCCTTTACATCGATGCCCTTGCCGTCATCGCTTATTTCGATGACTATCATATTGCCTTCATTGGCCGCTTTAAGGGTTACCGTGCCTTCTTCGGATTTGCCTGCCGCCAGGCGTTCCTCCACGGTCTCGATGCCGTGGTCTATCGAGTTCCTTACCGAGTGCATGATTGGATCCAGAAGATCCTCGATAACCGATTTATCCAATTCGGTTTCTTCACCCTCTATAACAAGATTGATTTTTTTATTGAGTGATTTTGAAAGATCACGCACCAGGCGCGGGAAACGGCTGAATATCTGGCTGATGGGAACCATGCGAATGCGCATAACGCCTTCCTGCAGTTCGCCGGTAATCCTGCCCAGGTTCTGCGAAGTGGAACGGAATTTCCCCATATTGCTTTTAAAAGAGGCGTCAAAGTTGTCAAATAGTGAAAATAGATCGCCGTATGCTTCACTTATTTCCTTGCGCACATCCTTAATGGATTTTCCGTCCTGAATACGCTCCAGATAGCCGGGAAGACTGTCAAAAAGGCTTTTAATTTTTTCACGGTACTGGTTTTGTATGTCGCGTAATTGATTTGTAAGACTGTTAAACTGCGTATTAATCTGGTTAAAGGTCGCCTTGGTAATAACAGTTTCGGAAACCAGGTTCAGTAGATCGTCTATCCTTTTGGAATCGACCCGTAAAATCGACCCTGCCTCTTTACCGGCTTTTTTGGCATCTTCCGATCCGGCGGCGGTAGGCGCCTTTGGCTTTTGGGTATCCTCTGCCGGCTTTTCAACACGGGCTGCCGGAGGCTCTTTTGGCGCGGCAGGCGCCGGCTTTACGGGAGCGGGCTTTGCCGCCGGCTGCTCATTATCAACCGCATGGACATCGGTTATATCGGCGTCCAGGGACACATCGGGAAGGATAACAGCCTTTTTGATAACCTCGTGCTTGTTACGGGACGCGATATAGTAATCAACAGTCGGGAAAAAATTATCCTCGTAAAGCTGCTCAAAATCGGGCACAGTTTTAAGTATGGTTCCGTACTCTTTAAGGACAGCGTATATTTGAATTCCGCCGACAGTGTTCATCAATCCTTTTTCATCAAATTTCACCGATATCTTAAGTATGGGAACACCGTTTTCAACAGACTCCCTCAGTTCCATAAACTCACTCTCGGTAAGGCCGGAAGCAACAGCCGCCGCAGGTGCGCTCTTGGCTGGCGGCGGAACGGCTTTGGCGGGAGCTTTTGCTTCTTTCTTTTTGCGCGCCGAATCCGCCGGCAACAGAGCATGGAGTTTTGCCTCTATTTTAGATGTATCCCCCTTGTAAACCGTTCCATCCATCCGGTGTTCCAGCATCATCTTTATCACATCAATGGCGGAAAGCAGAGTATCCACAACGTCCTCGTCGACTGCAATCTGCTCCGAGCGGATTGCATCAAGCACGTCCTCCACCAGGTGGGTAAAATGGGAGAGTTCCATCATTTCCACGGTTGCCGAGCCTCCCTTTAAGGTATGAGCAGCCCGAAAAATTTCGTCTACTGCGTCTTTATTGGCGCCGTCATTTTCAAGAACAAGAACATTCTGCTCCAGGGTATCCACCTGCATCTGAGCTTCGCTGAAAAAGTCCTTGAGCAGTTCCTCGTTATTCGGATCAAGATAATCACTCATATTATTAAATATAATTGCACAAATATCCATAAGTCAAGACAAGAGATAGAGGTAAATTCAGATAAAAAGGAGTATTTTTCCAGGCAAGGCTTGCAGACTCATGCGTATTTGTACGATTTTAGCTATTCTGTAGCGGAAAATACAGCTTCGCCCCTGGGGATATTTACGGATTTTAGTACCAGGTTGCAAATTTCGTTGGGTGCGGCCTCTTTTTGCAGGGAAACCTGGGTTTCCAGAGCAATGGCCGGAATAATGAACGCAAAGCGGTTCCCCCTTTTTTCCATTGCAGCAGCTTCCCATCGGGAATCCTTTTTATCCGAAAGGTAGACCATTGTCCAGTAATTCCGGGATGCCCGTTCCGCCTGGGCAATGGCGGACGCAGCAGCCTCTCCAGCTCCAAGACGGGCAATTACTTCATCTTCGCCGAGGGGCAGGCTGCCGGCCAATACCGCCCGTATTTGAATGTGAGCTAAAAGATCGGCATAACGGCGCAGGGGGCTTGTAACCTGCGAATATGATTCCAGGCCCAGGCCCCAGTGCCGGCCTGGCTTTACTGAAAGCATTTTGGGTTTCATGCAGCGCCTAAGCTGATACGAACCTGCAAGTCCCGGCAGAACCTCATCCGGCAGAGAGCCCTCCTCCTGGCAAACATGGGGAAAGGCCAGGCCCGATTGTCCTGCAGCCCAAAGGGCGGCTCCCTCGCCGGCAAGCAGCATGCACTCCCTTACAAGAGTATCGCTTCGGCGCTGCACAATGGGAGTAACAACCGGCTTACCGCCGCTGATGCTGATGCGGGTTTCCGGCAGTTCAATGTTTACAGCCCCATTGGCGGTGCGCCGCCGCAAATTCCGCTGCGCCAGTTCCATAAGAGCGCGTAACGCGGCAATTTCTCCGGCGCCGCCGTCCAGGCTGCCGTCCATCAGTTTATCGGCGTTTTCGTATGTTAGCCGCTTTACCCTTACAATAGATGGGAAAATGTCTGTTTCGATGATATTGCAGTTTTCATCGACAGTGATCTTAAAAGTTAGTGCCTGCGATTTTTCTGCAAGACCCAGGGCAAAAAGGGGCAATGCATCGGCGGCTAACATCGGGAAATTTCCCTCCGGCAGATAGAGGGTGGCTCCACGGCCGCGGGCTTCATGTTCTGCCGGATTGTCCGGAGAAATTGCCGCGGCAGGATCGGCAATATGCGCATACAGAACCGTTGTGCCCGTGCCGCCTGATTCAATGGACAGCGCATCATCGGGATCGTCGCTCCATGGATTATCAATAGCGAAAGCCAAAAGATCGCTAAGGTCGCGGCGATCTTCTGGGGGCGATACGCCGGGGCTGTGCTTTGCCATATTAGGTGAAATGCCGAAGCGGGACGGATGGGGATTAACTCCGGTACTCCAAAACCCGGTATCCAAAAGCAGGGCATGGGCATCTTCAGGATTTTCGCCAAGCCCCATGTCCTTCATTGTGCGGCTTTTAACCGATGTGCCCAGGGCGAGCGCTTCCACATCCTGCATAAAACGCCCGTCTTCTGGGAGCCAGGCGTCCTGTTTGGATTTATTACGCAGCCTTGTTTTAAGGCACTCGAGAAAATCTTCGCGCTCCCCGCTAATTCGCTGTTTCTCTGTGCGCCTTTTTTCTTCTGCTGCTACCTCTTCACGCTGCCGGCAGATTATTGCGGCGGCGTTTCCGGTAAAATAAAGGCCATCAAGCGCCAGAGAAAAAGAAGCCCATGCCGAAGCTGGACTATACCCGCCAAAAACCAATTCGGCCAGTTCTTTAATGGAAACCGGCCTTCCCTCTTCCGCTGACAGCAGCTCCCATGCTTCCCTTACCGCACTTTCGGCCGGCTCCGCCGCGATTAAATTAAAATCTTTTACAGGGCCGCTGTGAATCAGATCAATATCTTTCTCCCGCACCTTTATCTGTTCTCCGCCGGGAATGGAAATTAATATCTTGTCCGCCGTTCGGCTTACAACCAGTGCAGGCTTGTTCTTGTAAACAACCAGCGCATTTTCAGAGATCATATTGTTATTATAGACCAAAGACCCGGCGTTCCACTACTTTGCAAATGCCAAAATGCATTTGCCCAAAAAGGCAATTGAAGCGGTGCGCACAAGCCCTTACGCAGGCGTTCCACTACTTTGCAAATGCCAAAATGCATTTGCCCAAAAAGGCAATTAAAGCGGTGCGCGGCGGCGCACTTACCGCGGCGCGCACGCAAGCCTAAAGGCTTGCTGCCGTTTTTACTGTGAAAAATTCACTTGCGCCGGAACGATTGGGGTTTACTCATCTACACCCTACGGGTGCAAATATTTGTTCCCCTGCCGAGGGCATCGGCGTGGTTATAAAAAGCGAACCACGCAATAAAAAATTTCGATAATAGTTTATCTAGTTTTACAGAAAAAAAAGACGTCTACCAGACCGTCAGCCCGAGAAAGGGCTTTGCGCCGCCGCACACCGCTTTCACTTCCGGATTTGGGCATATATTTCTGCTGCCACCATAGCCGTGGAAAAGCCTCAGTGGGCAATTACATTCAATATATTGAAAAAGGGAAAATTCGGATATATTAAGGAAACATTATTAAAAAGACACGACTCATTAACAGATTCGCAAAAGAAACGCATTGATAAATTACTAAAATATTTAGAGTGAAACAAGGATCAATGATGATTCAGCGTCCAAATAATGTTTCTGAATATGCCAGTCTTGCCGGTAGATCGCTAAGAACTCCGTGCAATGCTAAAGTAAATATTGATAATATGACGAGATCTGTCATATTATATATTATATAATGGACATAGTATTATTAGGAGGATTGAAATGCCCAGGCCGACGAATAAAAAGGAACTGCTTGAACTGGCGGAAATAAACTTTAATAAGTTATTGGATTTTATTGACGAATTACCAGAAGAAATTAAAACAAAAACATTTAAAAATGATGAGCTGAATGATCGGGATAAAACCATTGCCGATGTAATATGTCATTTGCACGAATGGCATTTAATGATGGGGAATTGGTATAAGGTGGGAATGTCAGGA
>WRLP01000022.1 GCA_009777535.1 Treponema sp. | reverse complement strand
GATAATGAAACAAGTTTTGAGTCGTTATGTAACCCCAGTGATCCAAGAAAGATTCCTATTGCAACAACAATAAAGAAACCGCCAAAAAGTTTTGTTCGAATTTTCATTGCTTTTCCCCTTTGCATTCCGCGATTTATATTTAGTTCTACGTTAAAATATGTGTATTTCCGGAAGAAAAGGAAAGCAAAAAAACACTGTTATTTTGGGGCATAATGCGCCAAATGGGCGGTTTACACAGGTTATAAAAAGCATCCACGGATTTACACAGATTTACACGGATTTAACGTTAAAACACACACTTTTCTGTATTCATATCCGTGAAAATCCGTGGCTATATTCTAGTTTTTTATTCCTCCGTGCCCTCCGTCTCTCCGTGCCGCCGCGTGAAATTTTTCGGGCACAAAAAAAGGGCTGCCTGAACAGGCAGCCCTTTTGCATTATTCAGACCATTTAATTTTGCAGATATTCGTCAGACACCCAGGCAAGGAATTTAACCAGTGATTGCCCCATGCGGTTTTGGCCGTCGATATTCAAATGATTGGTGTCACCATCATTACCTGCGGCACCGTAAGTATTGCCAATACTTGCTCCACCACCCAGGGAATACAAAAATTCGGTAGCAGCAATATTATTGGGGCGCCCCCATTCATCGGCCAATACTTTGTGTCCATTTGCTACAGTTACTCCAACCGCAGTAGTGCCGTCGCTGCGTATAGACTCAATTGCCGCTACGTCGAAAACCAGCTCTCCGTATGTATCACGCAGCCAACCGTTGAATATCTCCCTGTTGGGGTTCTGCCAGTTGTTGCCATCACGATATAGCGGCAATGTTGCATGTACAAAAAATACATCAGGGTGTTTTACCTTCAATCTGGCTATCATTTCCGAATAAGCAGTAAACATAGCCGCTTCATTGGCATATCCATTAATGGTACCTTGAATATCAAGAGGACAGAATTTCATAAAGGCAATATCAACATTGTTTTGAACAATATCGTCCATAGCGCTTTCAAACACCGTCATTTTTGTTTCCGGATACATATTAAGCGGCCCCATGTCGTATCCAACAATTGCAGGATGGTCTAGACCATTAATTGTAACATTAAGATAATGCATCAAGCCGTTTTCATGCGCCCAGCGCGGAGCATTGTAAACGGTTATTTCAGAAACTGAACGATTTAAGCCAAACAAAGTATTTTCACCCACAGAGGCGTGTGCAAAAAATACTTTCAGGGCGGCAACTGTCGTTATCTCAGCGGAAGTAAGCGGGTCGGTATCTGTCCACGGTGCGCCGCCGGCGGGCGCCGATGTATCGGGGAAGACTGCTGTAACCACGCCCGAACCGGCGGCATTGGTAACCGTTGTCGCCTGGGCAACTCTAAAGTAGTCAGCCGCTACGCCGGTCAGTGTATAATTGGCCGTAGGTGCCAGGGTGATTGTTGCGGTATAGGAAGTGGAAGCGGCAAAGGCTCCGCTATGGGCCGCTCCGCCGATGGTGACTGTCCATTCAACAGTTCCGGTGTACTGCGCTGTTGCAGTAATCACCGCTACAGGGCTCCCACCGGTAGCCGGACGGGTTACACCCGGTATGTCTGGGATATTAATGACAGCAGGGACGGTAGCGGGGAAAACTGCTATTACCGTGCCGGAGTCAGCGGCATTGTTTACCGTTGTTCCAGCCGGTGCCCCAGCAACTGTAAAGAAGTCAGCCGTTACACCGGTCAGTGTAAAACCGGCCGTGGGCGACAGGGTAATTGTTGCGGTATAGGAAGTGGAAGCGGCAAAGGCTCCACTATGGACCGCTCCGCCGATGGTGACTGTCCATTCAACAGTTCCCGTGTATTGCGCCGTTGGAGTAATCGCCGTTACAGGAGTCTCTCCGGTTACCGGCGCAGTTACGCCTGGTATTGCGGCGATGTTAATGGTATCATCCACAGCGGGGCCGGTAGCCGGGAAGACTGCTGTTACCTCACCGGAGTTAACGGGATTATTTACAGGATTTGCCCCCGCAACTGTAAAGTAGTCAGCCGCTACACCGGTCAGTGTAAAACCGGTCGTGGGCGACAGGGTGATTGTTGCGGTATAGGAAGTGGACGCAGCAAAGGCCCCGCTATGGGCTGCTCCGCCGCTGGTGACTGTCCATGCAACACTTCCTGTGTACTGCGTTGTTGCAGTAATCGCCGTAGCAGGCATCGCTCCGGTTACCGGCGCAGTTATGCCCTGTATATCGGCGATGCTAATAGTAGTTGGCCCAGCGGCGCCCGTAGCCTGGAAAGTTATAGTAAGCACCCCAGAGTCGGCGGCGTTGGGCGTTACCACCGTTGATCCCGCAACAGTAAAGAAGCCTGCCGTTACTCCCAACAGGGTGTAACCGTCTTTGGGCAAAATAGTGATGGCTGCATCGTACACGGTAGAAGCGGCAAAGACTCCGGTATGCACCACTCCGCCGGCTGACCATGAGACAGTTCCTGTGTACTGCACTGCTTCAAACTCCGTTACAGGAATCGCTCCGGTTACCGGCGCGGTTACGCCCGGTATGGCGGTATCGGTAATTGTAATGAGGCTGGTCCCTGCTTCAGTTTTGGGAAAACTCACGGTTAGCACACCGGCGTTAGCTGCATTGCCTTCTACCATGGTTGAATCCGCAACAGAAAAGAAATCCGCCTCTACGCCCGCAAGGGTGTAGCCGGACTTGGCTGTCAGGGTAATTAGGGCGCTGTACTCGGTAGAAGCCGCAAAAACTCCTCCGGCAGGTACGGCGGGCGACCATGAAATAATTCCTGAGTATTGATCCGTGTTTACAGTTGTTACAGGTACCGCTCCGGTTGCCGGTACGGTTACGCCAGGTATGGCGGCGATATCAATTTTAACAGGAGGAACAGCGCCCGTTATAGGGAAATCTGCGATAGCCACGCCGGAGTTGGCGGCATTGGTTACAGTATCAGCGCCGGTTACATTAAAAAAATCGCCATTTACACCTAACATAGTGTAACCGTCTCTGGCAGTCAGTGTAATTATAGCAGTGTAAGCCGTAGAAGCGGCGAAAGCTCCGGTATGCGAACTTCCGTCGCCGCCGGTGATCGTCCACGCAACTGTTCCGGTGTACTGCTCCGTTCCGGTAATTTCCGTAACAGGCATCTCTCCTGTGGCCGGCGGCGTTACACCAGGAATGTCATTAATAGTAACAATTTCCAGACGCGGCGGATCATTCGGACCCGACACAGGGCAGGAAATAAAGCACAGGCCTAAAATGGCAGCAAACGCCGCAAGCGCACAGTTTTGTAAAAACTTCAGTTTCATACTATTCTCCTTTTTAGTTAGAAAGATATTTATCACTTATCCAGGCAAGAAAGGCAACCAGAGATTGCCCCATGCGGTTTTGACCGGCGGTATTCAAATGGTTTACATCACCGCTGTTTGGATCATAGTTGCCATACGTATAACCATCGGGAGATGTAGAGGCAGGGCCCGGAGCTCCCCACTCATTTGCCATGGCTCTGGCAGTTCTGCCGTTATTATCCGGAGCGGTTGCTGTAGCACCATCACTGCGCAGAGCTTCAATAGCCGCAACATCGAAAACCAGCTCTCCATATTGTTCGCGCAGCAAGTCGTTAAAGTCTTCACTAATGGAATTCCCCCAAGGGGCATTTTCTCTATTGATCCCCTTGGTAGCGTGAACAAACAGTACCGTGGGATACGCAGATACCAATTGATCCATTGTGGCTTTATAATCGTTGAAGAGGGCCTGCACATTGTCATATCCCGGCGGGCCGGAAGAAATAATATCTACAGGGCAGAATTTCATAAAGGCAATATCAACCTTGTTTTGAACAATATTGTTCATCGTGTTTCTGAAAGCGGTAATTTTACTGGCTGGGTTTCCGTTACCACCTCCGGCTCCCTGCCCTAACTGATTATATCCTATTATGGCAGGTCTATCACCGAGATTGATAATGGCTGTTTTCAATTGTTCGTCGTTATTCCACCAGTGGGTATTATTATAAGTAATTGGAGCGCCGATACGCATTATACCCCGCAAGGTGTTTTCACCCACAGAGGCATGGGCAAAAAAAACCTTTAAGGAGGCAGTTTTATTTATCTGAGCGGCAGTAGGCGTGCCTGTCCATGTCCAGGGCTCTCCGCCGGTAGGCCCGGGAGGATTCTCATTGCCGCCGCCTGACGAAGGGCAGGAAGTAAAATACAGGCTAAAAACAGCAACAAGCGCCGCAAGCGCACAGTTTCGGAAAAACCCTAACTTCATACTATCCTCCTTTTGATTTTAATGGAAAGAAACATCAGGAAACATGATACATTATATCATAAATACCCGAAAAAATCCTGTTAAATGAATCTTTTTCACAACTATGGCAGCAGAAATATATGCCCGGAAAAATTATTTCCAGTAGCTTATTTCGTATAGAATTCCACGATAACGTTTTCCTGATGCCAGGAAACGTTTAGCCTCCACAAGTACAGTTATGTCCTTGTATCCGTTTTTTGCGGCAATATTTGCGGATTTAATGCCAAGAGAATCTATTGAAGAACTATGTCTATCCGTAGAGTATGAATAAATAAATTCCATACCATCTACCTCTTCAGTTGAAAATGCAATACTTATATTATTCTTTTTTGCTTTTTGGGAAAGATTGGCACAGCCGGAAACAACTGCCAATAATAATACAAGACTAATCAAAAATACAGTTTTTTCCACAATTATTATTCCTTTGCATGCTGTTAGATAATCACACAATTTAATATTTTAGTCAACATATATTTTGATTATGATTATTTATTCAAATTGACATTTTTATGAATATTTTTTAAAATATTTTTTGATGAATGATAACAACACCGTTTTAAGAAAATACTATATTGATAATCTGCGGTCGTTTACTATTGTTACGGTGTTTCTTTACCATATTTTTATGCTTTACAACAACTGGGGCGAGGATTTTTACATTCATGGGGAATCGTTATTGATTCCCAGCATATTTAATTTAATCGTTTGTTTTTGGATTATGCCGCTTCTTTTTGCCGTTGCCGGCATAAGCTCACGCTATGCGCTGGAGAGGCGCGGCACTGTTGAATACGTGAAAGAACGTGTCAGCAAACTGCTCCTGCCTTTTATTTTCGGTGTACTTTTTATTGTCCCAGTTCAGCCATACCTTGCAGGGATATTTTTCAATGGTCAAGCGAAATATTTTGACTCTTTTACAAAGATCACAGACCTCAGCGGCTATGATGGCGCTTTCACTCCCGCGCATCTGTGGTTCATACTTTTTCTGTTTGTAACTTCCATGGGTTTCCTGCCCCTAATGATATGGTATAAAAACAAAGGTAAAGGAACACTCGGCGACAAAGTTCCATTGATACTCATTATTCTAATGGGGCTTTTTCCCTGCATTGTTCAAAATGATATATTTGAAGCAGTTGAATTTTCAGGTAAAAGCATCCTTGAAAGCTCGGCGTATTTTCTGCTGGGGTATTTTTTCCTGTCCAACGATAATTTGCTTGAAAAGCTGCAAAAGTATCGTTTTTTGCTGCTGGGATTATTTGTTCTGTATGCCGGGTTTACGGTTTTTATTATTGACGGAGAGTTTTATGAGATGGCATCCTGGCTTTCGATACTGGCGTTTTTGGGATTGGCAGGGCGTTATCTGAATTTTACCGGAAAAATAACTGGTTATCTGTCAAAATCGTCTTTTGGCATATACATTTTTCATCAGTCATGGATAATTATTGCGGCATTTTTTGTATTCAAGGTAACAGATGACCCAATTTTACAGATCCCACTTGTTTTTTTATCATCAATTCTCTTAACATTTGGCACCAATGAGGTATGCAGGAGAGTTTCTATTTTAAGAATAATGTTTGGCTTAAAAAAAGATGCGTAAACAGATTTGTTAGGCGTAATAAACACTGAATAATAAATTATGACTATACAATATAATAAATATGCCTTAATATATATTCATGAAAACACGAGTAGACTTTACCTGTCCGTTAGAATTGACTCATGATATTACCAAAGGAAAATGGAAGCCAATAATTTTGTGGCAGTTGGGGAAAACGACCTGTTCATTATCAAAATTAAAAAATGACATAAAAGGCATAAGTCAAAAAATGCTGCTTGAACAATTAAAGGAATTGCAGGAATTTAACCTGGTTGGAAAAAATGAATTTTCAGGGTATCCATTAAAAGTTGAATATTTTATAACAGATCGTGGAACGAAAATGCTGGAAGCCGTAAAAATCATGCAGGAAATTGGAATTGAAATCATGAAAGAACACGGAATGGAAGAAACATTGAATGAATTAGGTCTTTTGTAAGTACTAAAAAGTAACTACGCACGAAAAAGTAAGTAATTTACAAATTAAAAATTACAGCAGAAACCGGAAGGTATTACAGTAATTTTGGCTCAGAGGACTTCAAGATAGATTAAAATCCCTCTACGCAGGCGTCCCACTACTATGGTAATTACAGAAATATATGCCCGAAAATGAAACGAAAGCGGAGCGCATAAGCCCTGACGATGGCATGCCTCCCTCCGGTCGGCGATCATAAGGAAATTTATTAAATCGCCGCTAGCGCGGCGTGCGATTACGGCGTGGCCTCTTATTCGCCAGCGTTCCACTACTTTGCAAATGCCAAAATGCATCAGTAAATGTAACACGGGGTGTCCGGTGAACTGCCGGCCCTCGAACGAGGGACGCGAGTTCACCGGACGGGACCCCAGGAATATTTACAAATGCATTTTGGCATTGCCATAGCCGTGGAAAAGCCTCTTTTTGACAAAAAGTAAAAAATAATACAATATAGTGTGTATAGGAGATATTTGATATTTTTAACTTTTTTCTAGGGTTAATTTGCTCAGTTGGATATTATTATATATTCTATAAACTAAACCACCCAAAGTCTAAATGGCGTTCAATTGCCCTTTTGGCAGCGGTTATATTAAACCGTCCGGTATATCTATTATTGAAAAGTATTTTTATTCAGCCCGGTCCAAATAGTTCAATTTTGCTTATCGTTTTTTCGGTTATATTGGAGATTTTTTTTCTATTTATTTGTGTTATATTGGGCAATAATCGTTCGCAAACAACTGTTGCCGCAGCATTTATCTACAGCATAATTTGTATTGCAGAAATTCCAGTTTTTTATTTTTTAGCCGTTCTGGTTTACCCATTGATTAATACTAATGACATTTACGAAACTGTTACTCAATTTCCGCAAGTTTATTACTCAGGGCTTTTCTTTATCAATATTATTATAGCTGTCTCTTGTCTTTGCGCGGCACGCTGGCTTCGTGCAATAAAAGTAAAACCGCCACTCAAATTGAATTTATTATTTGGCCTGCTGTTTATTTTATTCTCTTTAATAGTTATGCTGTGGTGGAAAAATATAATGAACATATTGTCAATACCATTTTTGCCATCTGCCTTACTGGGTACACTTTTGCTGGGAATATTAATACTTTCATTTTATATATATTCAAAATTAATTTTATTTTTTAATGTAGATAAAACAAATGATAATTACGTACAATATATTCCAAATTTAAGCAAGCGTGAGCTGGAAGTAATAGAAGCTATTCTTGCCGGCAATGATAGTTATAAAAAGCTTGCTGTTGCTCTAAATATTTCTACAAATACGGTAAAAACCCATTTAAAACATATTTATCAGGCAACTGGTGCTGCCAATATAACGGCTCTCTCATCGCTTTTTCGAGGATATAGCCCTGCTCACCCCTAAATCACCCCCAAATCACCCCTAAAGGTAATATACAGCTTTAAACCGGATTTGTTAAATTTTCATAAAGCAATTAAACTGCATTTTTGTAAAATGCGGGAAGGAAATAATTATGAAAATTTTGTGGTGCGTTTTACATGTCTTTATATTAAGTACAGCGATTTATGCACAGGAAGAGGAAAGAAAAAAAGACATTGGCAATGGCTTCTTTTTGAATATTGTTTTGGCAGGGCAGTTTTGACATAAGGAGTTTAAAGATGAAAAAGGCAGGAAAAATTATGCTAGTGATTGCATTATCATTTATAGGCGTTTTGTTATTAGGTTTGCTGATTATTTTGGCAAACAGCCCTGGTAAACTTCCACCGCTAAAAGATGAGCAGGGAAAAATAATTCAAGGGTCTATTTCCGAAAAAGTATGGCTCGAAGTTGGCGGAATTAAACAGGGAATGTTCATTCGTGGGGAAAATCCTCAAAGCCCCGTAATACTGTACCTGCATGGCGGACCCGGCAACCCACTACTGCAATTTATTACTTATTTGGAAAAGAGTGAACGCCTTGAAAAGTATTTTACGGTTTGCTACTGGGATCAGCGCGGAGCGGGAATGACATACTCCAAATCGACAGATCCTTTGACCATGACGGTTGAGCAAATGGTAGAAGATACACGCGAAGTTACAGAATATCTCAAATTACGTTTCGGCCAAAATAAAATATACCTTTTAGGTCATTCATGGGGATCATATCTTGGCATTAAAACGATTGAAAAATATCCAGAAAATTATCTCTCATATATTGGAATGGGTCTAACGGCAAATTTCGTAGAATCAGAACGTTTATCTTATGATTATATGTTAAACCATGCAAAAGACATAAACGACAAAGATGTTATTGAAAAGCTGGAAAAATTTGATCCGCATACAGAGGATTTTCCGTTGATACCAGAAGAAGGCCATCAGCTTGATTACCTCATGGTAAGGACTGAAACTCTTGAAAAATATGGAATTGGACGTTTGCATCAAGGAGTTTCCTTTCAAGAAATACTTAGAACGTTCTTAGTATTCAAGGGATATACATTAAGCGAGAAAATAAACTGGTTTCTTGGCTCTGATTTTTCGATGATACATCTTTTTCCTGCCCTGCAAAAAGTTGATCTTTTTGTATCATCTGTAAAATTTGAAGTCCCCTTTTACATAATTCAGGGAATCTATGATTATATGACTTCATACACCCTTGCAAAGGAATATTTTGATGTTTTGGAGGCGCCAAAAAAAGAATTTTTTACATTTTTTAATTCCGCTCATTCTCCTAATATGGAAGAACCGGAAGAGTTTATTAAGGTACTCTATAAAATAGCATTGGAAAATCCACAGGAAACCATTGGAAATTTAATTGATAAACAGGGAATCAGTTTTATTAGTTCCGTTGATGAACATGGCTTTCCAAATACAAAGGCTATGTTACCGCCTGTTAAAAGAGAAGGTATAAAAATATTTTATTGGCATACAAACAGTCCATCAATGAGAATAAAGCATTACAGGAATAATCCAAAGGCTTGTATATATTTTTGTGACAAAAGATTTTTCCGGGGAGTTATGCTAAGAGGAACAATGGAAGTTCTGGATAATAAAAAAATAAAAAAGGAGCTTTGGAAAGATGATTTTAATGTTTATTATGAAGGTGGAATGGACGGCGGCGATTTTATAATTTTAAAATTTACAGCAGAAACCGGAAGGTATTACAGTAATTATGGCTCAGAGGACTTCAAGATAGATTAATATCCCCCTACGCAGGCGTCCCACTACTTTGGCTATCGCCATAGCCGTGGAAAAGCCTCTTTTTGACAAAAACCCAATAAATGTTTACAATTGACTTATTCGGCAACCCGGTTGGTTGCCTCACAAGTCTTGCAGTTTTTCAGCCTGCGGCTTGCAAAACTGCTGTTTTCATAAGGAAGTTGTTCAGAAACTGAAGTTTCTGAACAACTCTAATGGATTATCGAGGTAAACATGCTAAAATTCAGCGACTATATCTCCAATTTACCGGACATTCCACATGGCAACATTGCGCAAATGCTGGATCAGATATCCAGGGATTTTGCAGATAAAGACGCAATTTTATACCGCAGCGGCAAACAGAGGGAATTTACACGCTGGACTTTTTCAAAATTCGGTGAAGAATGCCGCAGAGTAGCGCGGGGGCTTCTTGCCGCAGGCCTTGTAAAGGGCGATCGTGTTGTGCTCTGGTCCGAAAACCGGCCCGAGTGGATGGCTGTGTGGATTGGAACGACAATCGCCGGCATGTGCATTGTACCGGTTGATTTTCTAATCTCCGAGGCTGAATGTCTTAACATTATTAATATAACCGGGGCAAAGGCCCTTTTTTATTCGGGAAGAAAACGTGATTTTGCCGCATCGCTTTCATCGAAAGGCGTATCGCTGCCGGTGTCGGTATGCATCAGCCCCGAAGCCGAGGGCAGCGATCAGCAGACAGAGTACAACCGCTTTGGCGCCGGTGCGGACAGCCAGGCTCTGCCTCCGCTGGACAGCATTGCGCCGGACGATCCTTCTTCCATTGTTTTTACATCGGGGACTTCCGGTTTTGCCAAGGGCGTTACCCTGAGCCACAAAAATATCATCTCGAATGCCAGCGCTGCAATACGCCAGCTTGAACCGGATAAAACCGATGTATTTATCGATGTACTTCCCCTGCACCACACCTACCCCACCACCTGCTCCTTCATGGCGCCAATCTCATTCGGCATCCCTACGGTAATCTGTGAAAAAATTGTGGGCAAGGTCGTGATAGACGATATCAGGGATGCAGGCGTTACTTTTCTTATCGCCGTGCCCCTGCTTTACGACAAGGTGATGGCTGCAATCGAATCGGGGTATAACAAACTGCCGGCAATTGTCCGCGGGCCGCTGAATGTGCTGCGGGTCATTGCTCTGGCGGAAGCAAAAAGGGGAAATGTTGAATTCGGCCGGAAGGTATTTAAATTTATCCGCAAAAAAACCAGCCTTCAGTCGCTTAGAATCATGGTCGCAGGAGGCGGCCCCCTAAGTCCAAAAACGGCAGATTTTTTCGATTCACTTGGCTTTAACATTGTTCACGGCTACGGCCTTAGCGAACACAGCCCCCTTATATCAGTTAACACTCCCAGACATAAACGGAATGTTTCTGTGGGGCTGCCGATTATCAATTCTGATGTAAAAATTATTGATGCGGGGCCGGAGGGTATCGGTGAGATAGCGGTAAAATCGTCCAGCGTAATGCTGGGTTATTATAAAAATGAACAGGCAACCAGGGAAGTTTTTACCGATGACGGTTATCTGCTAACGGGCGATCTGGGATACCGTGATGAAAAAGGTTTTATCTACATAAAGGGCAGGAAGAAAAATCTTATCGTCACATCAGGCGGCAAAAATATTTACCCCGAAGAGATCGAAATATATTTCAATAACTCCAGGACAATAGGAGAGATTCTCGTAGTGGGCAGGAAAGAGCCCGAATACGGCGGGGAACAGATCTTCGCCGTTACGGTTCCAAACTTTGATGCCATCAGGGAAGATTATCCTGATAAAGAAAATGATGAGAATTTTATAAAAGGTCTTATTAAAAAAGAAATTGAGGAAATAAACCGCTCCCTGCCAATCTACAAAAAAATAAGCGACTTTACCCTGCGCAGGGAACCTTTCGAGAAAAATGCCCAGCAGAAAATACGACGCTTTTTATACAAGGAATATGAAACATCAACACATAACAACGCATAAACTCCGTTTTCTGCTGATATGCGCGTTTTACGCACTTTTATCCTTTCCCCTTGCAGCCCAAAGCACGACCAGCGGCCGCCCCATGATAGCCGGCACGGCAGACGGGCTTTTTGGCACGGATTTGCAGGGGAGAGCTGTTTCGTTTCGCGGCGCCGGTGCAGTGCGTAAAATCGCGTATTCAAGGGGGATTTGGGCGGTTCTTGGCAGCGAAGGTATCTTTATTTCAAGAGACCTTCAAAGATGGGAAAGCCGCAGCCAGGGACTACCGGTTAAAACACTTAAGCTCTTCCGCGATGGGGAAAAATCATTTCTTCCCATGGTACAGGAAATAAAAGATTTAAAGATACATCCCACAGACGCAAATATCATGGTCTGCGCCACAAAGGATCGCGTCTATCTTACGCGAAATCAGGGGGAGAGCTGGACAAATTTGGGAGCGCCTCCCTACAGAACAAACGGAATCAAGGCTGTAGCCGCCGTGCATCTGCCGGCAGCAGGCCGCGCAGATGCTCTGACAGTATTTTTGTCGCACAGCACATACGGCCTGTTCTATATTCAGCCCGATCTGGGCGGCGCTCAGTGGACGGAAATCTCCGACGGCCTGGAAACACTGGAAACCACAGGCAATGCCGACGAAGTTTCGGATATCGCGGCAGTCTCCGGCGCCTCAGCAACAGATATCTATGTATCGCAGACTTTCCGCCACCGCATATACAAACTTGACTGGGTTCAGAAAAAATTCAGCGTAATCTGGTCGGATAACACTCCTTTCGGCACTGTGGATTCGCTGAGCGCCGGAAGCGGCAGCCTGCGTTTTTTAATTGAGGGGCAAACCGCAGAAATCACCCTCCCCGTAACAGGAGTAGCAGCACAAATGCGGACGCGGCAGGATCTGGTGCAGTCCATAAATTCCTTTGCAGCCAGAAGAAATTTTACACCAAACTGCTTTGCGTTACGCGACAGCCGCAGACAGAACGAAATAACAGTCCTGAATGAGCTGTGGCTGCTAAGCCATGACAGAATTGAACGTACATCGGCCGCTGCCGGCAAAGAGGGAATTTATCTGCCTGTAAACCATGCGATGGAAAACAGCAGCCTCCAGCGGTATCTGGATTTAATCAGCAGCCGAAAGCTTAACATGATCGTTATCGACATGAAGGACGACTACGGACGGATACGCTTTACACCTAACAATACGGCCATAAGCGATAAGGGAAGAGTCTTCCGGCCGCTGGACATCGACGCCCTGTTAAGGAATTTTAAATCGCGGGGAGTCTATACAATTGCCCGCATCGTGGTTTTTAAGGATCCTGTACTGGCTGCAAGAGACGGGAACAAATATGCGGTCTGGGACAGAAGAAACAATATGCCCTGGGCAGGTTATTTCGATACGAGGCAGCAGGCAGGAACCGGTGCGCCGGAGGATTCAGCTTACGAGACGCAAATCCTTCCTTCGACCGAGCCTGGTTTTGAAATACTGCGCACTTACTACGATGAACGCTGGGTGGATCCGTACTCGGAGGAAGTCTGGGAGTATACTGCCGCCCTTGCGACAGAACTCCATGAAAGGGGCTTTGACGAAATTCAATTTGATTATATCCGCTTTCCGACAGACGGCGTGAATCTCGGCGACGCCAGTTACCGGTGGCAGGAAAATAATATGGATATGGAAAGCGCAATTCTGTCCTTTCTACGCCATATTCGCTACAGGGTCAGAGCCCCCATATCCATTGATATATACGGCGCCAACGGCTGGTACCGCACCGGCGCGCGAACTGGTCAGGAGGTGGAACTTATGGCGCCATGGGTAGACGTTATCTGCCCAATGTACTACCCCAGCCACTTTGAGCAGGATTTTTTGACGCATGACCCGGCAGAACTTCGCCCCTGGCGTATTTACTATCAGGGAACTCTGCGCACGGCAAGAATAGGCAGGGGGCAGATTATCGTTCGGCCCTATGTGCAGGCTTTTTATCTGAATGTCTCTTATGACCGCAGATTTTACGGACCGGAGTACGTGCTGCACCAGGTCCAGGGAACACGGGAAGCCGGCAGAGGCGGTCTTACCTATTGGAATAACATCGGTAGATACGACGAGGTGCCCGAATAACGAGGGCGCCCCTACATCTCATCGCGCCTGGTTATCACCCTGCTGATTAATCCGTAATTAACCGCCTCGGCAGCGCTCATCCAGTAATCACGGTCGGTGTCTTTTTCCACCTGCTCACAGGGAACGCCGGTTTCTTCGGCTATAAGGCGGTTGATCTTCTCCCTGATTTTGTCCAGCTCTTTCGCATGAATCTCTATGTCGGTAGCCACACCGCGAATGCCGGAAAGGGGCTGGTGAATAAGATAGTGGCTGTTGGGCAGCCCTACACGCCTTTCCCTAGGAGCGGCAAGCTGAATGATGGCCGCCGCGCTTGCAACAAGACCCATGCCTATTGTCCAGACATCGGGTTTAACAAAACGAATCATATCGAAAATGGCATAACCGGCATCCACATCGCCGCCGGGAGAATCAATAAAAATACGAATTGGATCATCACCGGAATTTTCAAGCAAAAGAAGCTGACGGATTGTCTTCTCGGCAAGTTCTTTTTTTATTTCACCGGAAAGCAGAATTGTCCGCGTTTTGAGCATTTTACCGGCTAAAAAATCCGGCGGAAGTTCTTTGTTTTCTTTTTCATCATCATCTTCGTCGTCTTCAAACCTTATTTTATCGGTTTGTGATTTAATATTGGGATACATCTTGCCTCCGCTTTAATACTAAAGAAGTTCCTAATTGATGGCAAGCATTTTAGTCTTCATATACTCTTGGCACCCGCTTATTTATATTGCAGGTAATCTCGTATGGAATCGTCCCCGTTATTTCGGCAAGCGCCGCAGCGTCAGGCGCAGGGCCGCCAAAAATAACAGCCTCGTCTCCGCGTTTTACAGCCGCTTCCGGCCCCAGATCGACAAGGCACTGATCCATGCAGATACGGCCTGCAAGCGGATAGGTATTGCCGTTGATGACTACCTGCCACCTGTTGCTTGCCAGCCGCGGCAGGCCGTCGGCATAACCGGCGGGCAGGACTGCGGCATTTGTATCATGGGGGGCAGTCCAGGTTCTGCCGTAGGAAAAGGATTCGCCCTTTTTTACCTTTTTTATAAGAGCGGCAATGGAGCGCAATTCCATGACAGGTTTTATATCCGGCATCAGTTTTTCATCAGCCAGATTGTAGCCGTAGAGCAAAATCCCCGGCCTTACCATGTCGAACCATGCGTCGGGGTGAAGAACAACAGCCCCGGAATTGGCCGCATGAACAATGCCGGTATCAATGCCGGCCGAGCGAATTCTGTCTACTGCTTCCCTGAACAGGGCAATTTGTTTACCTGTGTATTCAATGTCCGCCGGAACAGTAGAATCCGAGACTGCCAGATGGGTGGCGGTTCCGGCATATTCCAGGGCAGGACATTCGGCAATAAAGCGGGCAATATCCAGCGCATCTTCTGCACGGCAGCCCAGCCTGCCCATTCCGGTATCAATTTTAAGGTGCACGGGCAGCCTGATTCCGGCGGAGGAAGCCTCCCTGTTTAAGGCGCCGGCATAATCAGTATCCGAAACGAAAGGAGTAAGAGCGGTCTTTATCACATCGGGAATTTCCCTGTAATCCGGCTGGGAAAAAAGCAAAACCGGCGCTTTAATACCCCCGTTTCGAAGCTCTGCTCCCTCGGCCACAGCGGCAACCCCAAGACAAAAAGCCCCTGCTTCCAGGCCAGCCCTGGCAATTTCCAGCGCCCCATGGCCGTAGCCGTCGGCTTTGACAGGCACGCAAATCCGGCAGTTGGTTCCAACACGCTCCCGAATGGCGCGTAAATTCCCCAGGAATCGTCCCAGATGAATAATTGCACTTGTTCTCATTGTAAAATATTACTATTAATCAGAAAAAGACAAAAGTGAGGCTGATAGGAGAGATGAAACTGACAAGCAGCGCTGTCTGTATGCCATACCAATGGAATGCCTCTATGTCAGCGTTTCACAATCCTGCTGCAGCCATAGTTGTGAACAAAAATCTTGTTTTTTACCAATAATTGTGATATATTGAAAATGGCTATGTGTGCCCAAAAGCCGAAAATTTGGCCTTTTTTACTGATATTTGCCCCTTTTTTCTTCGGCTGCGGGGAAATGGACAATGTTCTGCCCTCCACCGTAACATATCAGGTAAAAGCCCTGGTTAATAATATCCCCCTGGACGAGTGTACATTGGTCAGTTCGAGAGACAGTGTACAGCCCTATTTTGTTAATTCCATTGTCGACGATCCCGATGTAACCGGCCTGATAATTCTGCTAAGAAACTCCAAAGGCGAAACAACAGATATCAAAATTCACTACAGCCTTGAATCCGGACAGAAACCGGAACAGGAAAAAACCGCCGCCGGACATACAGAACAAACAACAGGTCCAGGATTAAAAGAAGAGGAAGGCGAAGAAAAAGAGGCTGCAGAAACAAATACATCAACGAATTCGGGTGTAGATGCAGTACCAAAAGAACCCGAAATAAAGTCAGACGAAACTAAAGAGACGACTGAATTAGAGAAAACTGCGGAAACCGATGAATTAAATAAATCATCTGAACAAATTGAAAAACCGGAATATGCTGAAAAACCAGAAGACATAGAAGCGGTATCATACGCAGAATCAGAAGACGAAACGCTTTACGATGAAAAAGAAAATCCGGCGGATAATGAGGTTACAGTCAATGTTCATTTGGTTGAACAGGAAATGGTTTTCAAAGTAGAACAGTTGGATAAAGATTTGCCTCCCTTCCGCCTGCCAAAGAAACTGCCTCATGGTATATACACTTTTGTTTTCCAGGTCATCGGCAAGAACAGAAACCTACAGCAGATTGAAAAAACTTTTTATTATTTATCTGATATTGATTTTTCCTTCAGGGATATTCAAATGTATCTGCCCAGCTTTACAGCCGCATCCAGAATCATTCCAAAAAGCACAAATGTTATGCTGGAAGCAAGGCTGATTTACGACAGAACACTTGATCCGTACATTATCTGGTACCATGGCAGAAAAATAATCAGCGAGGGAAGTTTCTCCGACGGTGCAGAAAGAATTCTCTGGAAGGCTCCGGAGCAAAATGGATTTATGTCGCTCAGGGCGGAGATTTATCCTGTACAAGCCAGACAGGGTTTGACAGGCACCTCACGTGAAATCTCTCTGCCTGTGTCCACAAAAGCATCAATTCAAAACATTCTTGCCGCAGATTCACCCGGGCTTTTACACTGGTATTTATTCGAGGGGGAACTGGGGGATTCAAAAGCTCCCTTGACCGAAGAACGCATCCTTGCTCCACTAAACAAAAATGAACCGCAGTGGATGCCTGTCGGCGGCGGGTACGGGCTTGTTACAGGCCCAAGAAATGTCTTTGTACTTCCGACTGTATCTTTATCCGGAGACGAAACGGATAGGGGGCAGTTTTTATTCCGCTTCAGGCCTGTAGCCGACGGCAGTATTTTCAACGCCAAGTTTGTTTCATCAGAAAATATTGAGATGAATCTATATCTCGAAAATGATTTCCTTGTCTTAAGCCTGGCTTCTCCCCTCGAAATTGTTTCAGAAACCATCGGCCCGATTATCAGAAACACCAACATTACCGCTACAATAGATTTTGCCATATTGCCCGAACTTCTTGAGGCAAAACTCGGCGTCGAGGGAATTATAATACAGCAGGAAGAAAATGAAGAACAGAGTGAAGAGGAAGGCGAAGAAGAAGAAGAGGAAGAAATTGTAGAAAAAAATATCGCAATCGAGGCGGAGCTAAGCGGCGAAATAAAAGTTTCGCTCGGCGCAACCCTGGAACAAAGAACAACTACATTTTCTGACGAGAGAGACGGTCAAAACAAGCAGACCGTTACAGCCGGTAATACTTCCACTGCAATTTGGGATGAGTTTGCCCTCCTCAATATGCCTTACATCGAAAGGGCGCCTTCAACCAGAAGACAGCCGCCTTCCGATGAACAGCCGGCGTCCTCCGAGCAGGAGCCGTCTGAATAATTCGTACCGCAAATATGAAAATAAAATACTTTCAAAATATTTTTCTGCTATGGACAGTGATCCTTTGCGCCTGCGCTTCACAGGAAAAAATTATTATACTGCCGGAAAGCGAACAGAAAGAAGAGCAAAATGGAATCGCCGAATCCACCGAGATAATCGAAACCCAGGACGGAACAGGCTCTGAAAATCTGCCGGACTGGGTGAAGAGTTTTATCAACGGCGGAATTTCCCATATTGAAGCTCTGGAACCTTTTAAGGACAAATACGCGTTTATAGGGAAGACCAGGGGCAGCAGTTTTAGCGCCCTCCAGCAATGGTCAGAGCGTTTTACCGTCTATCATGATTTCCCCAGGCTTGCCGCAGCCAGAATTGAAAACAGGCTGGTTTCCGCAGCATCGCTTTACCCGGACGATGAGTACGGAGAATTTTTTGAGACATTGGTAAAAAAATCTTCGGATGCCGAGTACTCCGGTGCGGTTAAAGAAGAAACTTACTGGACAAAAGTGCTGGTAAGACAGGATAATAATTTTGAAGATGATGAACCGGCAGAACCTCTGGAGCTGTATGAGTTTTTTGTTTTAATCAGTATTGATAAAGTAATGATGCAAAGGCACATCCATGAGCTTATGGCAAATATAAGAACAGCGATCCCTCCAACACGCTCTCAAAGGGCTTCGATTAGCAGGGTGCAGCAAATTTTCTTTGAAGGGTTTTGAGTATGGAAAAAGCCCTTCAGTGGGGTCTTGATTGCATCAGAGCCATTCAATCATTTGCCAGCCCTCCCCTTACAATGGCAATGAAAGGAATTACCGGCCTTGGAACTGCGGCAGCCTATTTAATTATTATTTCTGTTATCTACTGGTGCATGGATGAAAAGAAAGGAATACGCCTGGCTCTGGTATTTTTAATTTCGGCATGGATAAATATTTCGCTGAAATTTCTGCTGGATCAGCCGCGGCCTTTCTTCGATGGGTATGACCCGTCGCTGGGCATTATTGGCGAAAAATTGGGAGGATTGCCTTCGGGACATGCGCAAAATTCAATGGTAACATTTGTTGTTATCGCTTCGTGGTGGAAGAAAAAAAAGCTGTATGCCATTGCCGCCGCCCTTTGTCTTTTGATCAGCTTTTCCCGTATTTACCTTGGCGTTCATTTCCCTACCGATATTCTCGGAGGCTGGCTTCTCGGCGCTCTTGTACTATTCGGTTATTTTAAGCTCGGCCCAGTGCTGGAAAAATTTCTGGAAAGGGGCGGCACAAGGGCGGGAATGATTGCCGGAGCCGCCCTTGCGTACATAATGATCCTTTACCGGCCCGGAGGCGAGGCGCTCATTCCCGGTGGAATAATGCTTGGCATCAGCGCGGGCTTCTGCCTGAACAGGCGTTACATTGGTTTTAAAAGCTCCGCTTTTTTTTCAAATTCTGCGGCGGAAAATTCGCGCATAAAATACTTAATCCTGACGCTGCGTTTTTTGGCAGGCATTGCCTCTCTTCTCCTGATTTATGCCGCGCTGGAAAAACTCCTGCCGGAAAACCCGCAATCGGGTAATAACGAACTTTTTATTTTTTTTAAATATGCAGTCGCTGCCCTATGGGGTTCGGCCGGCGTACCCTGGCTATTTAAACTGATACGGCTTTCCGGTGCGCCGCCGCAGGAAGTGGAAGAAAAATGAAGGGCGCCCTTTACGGCGATGATTCGCCCATCATCGCTTTTGCAACTCCCCCCGGAAACAGCGCCCTTACATTAATCCGCTGTTCAGGCAGTACGGCGGTAGAACTGGCAGCTTCCGCTTTTTCAGCGCCGGAAAGACTGAAAAGTTCTCCCGGAAACACGGTTGTCTACGGGTGGATAGAAAAGTCCGGTGAAAAAATAGACGAAGTTCTTGTCTCGGTTTTCCGCTCCCCTAAAAGCTACACTGGCGAAGACTCCCTTGACATTTCGTGTCACGGCGGCCTGATCGCGGGGCGGGCGGTAATGGAAGCGCTGAAAGCATGCGGTTTCAGGGATGCTTTACCCGGTGAGTTCACCTTTCGCGCCTTTATGAACGGCAAGCTGGATCTTACCCGCTCTGAATCTGTCATGGAACTGGTTTCCGCAAAAACAGATACAGGCCGCCGCCATGCCATTGGGCGCCTGCACGGCCTCCTTTACGATGAAATCAACGAAATAAAAAAAATGCTTGTAGAAGTTCTTTCCGGCGCTGAAATTTATCTTGACTATTCGGAAGATGAAATAAGTGCGGATGCCGACGAGATCGCAGGTATACTCCCGGAGCAGAGCAAGGCGCAGCAAGCCCTTGGCCGTTTGAAAAAGCTGGCCTGTTCATGGCAGCGGCAACGAATCTACCAGGAGGGGATATTGGCGGTAATTGCCGGACGGCCAAACGCGGGTAAATCGAGTCTGTTCAATTTATTATTAAGAGAAGAACGTTCCATTGTTACCGAATCTCCCGGTACAACCCGCGACTGGATTGAAGCATGGGTTTCTATCGGGGGAATTCCCGTCCGGCTTGCCGACACGGCAGGCCTAAGGGAAACCCTTGATCCGATTGAAAAGCTCGGCGTTCAGCGAAGCCGGGAGATGCTGGAAGAAGCATCAATCATTCTATACCTGATTGACGGCGCCGAAGGAATTACCGCCGAAGATCGCAGTTTTTTTACAGATAACGAGCGGCAAAAGAAACCTGTACTGATTCTCTGGAACAAGTCAGACATTGCCCCAAGAAATGAGCCTTTCCCGTTTTCAGCTTACAGCCCGATAAGTGTCAGCGCAAAGACAGGCGATGGTCTGCCGGAACTGACAAAGGCAATTACCGATGCTTTTGGAGAATTGCCCACGGAAGAGACAGCAAATGTTTCACAGGCAGCCGCCCTTGGTACAGAACGGCAGAAAAACCTTGTAGAAGCCGCCTGCGCTGCGCTGGAAGAAGCCCTGTCCCTATCGGAACAAAATGAACCTCTGGACTTGATTGCACCCCTGTTAAGAGAAGCAGTTAACGTTCTGGGAGAAATAACCGGCGAGGTTTCCACCGCCGACATTCTCGAAGAAATGTTCAGCCGTTTTTGTGTGGGAAAATGATGGATTACGACTGCATCGTCATAGGCGGCGGACATGCCGGAATAGAAGCGTCTCTTGCGGCGGCCAGGCTGGGACACTCAACACTTTTAATCACGCAAAATCCTGACAGGATTGGCGTGCTCTCCTGCAACCCGGCCATCGGCGGTCTTTCCAAGGGCAACCTTGTCCGGGAAGTGGACGCCCTGGGCGGCGAAATGGGCAGGCTGATCGACGCAACAATGATTCAATACCGGGTGCTCAACCGTTCACGGGGGCCGGCAGTACAGTCGCCCAGGGCGCAGGCCGACAAGCAGGCATATCAGTCAGCCGCCCGCCGGGTTCTTGAAGCGCAGGAAAACCTGGAAATTTTTATGGACACTGTGGTGGATCTGCTGATTGACGGCACAAGCGGCAGCATTGATTCAAACAGCAAGATCGGCGGGGTAATCACCCGCAGGGGACATCGCATAACAGGCAGGACGGTTATTCTTGCCGCAGGAACCTTCATGGAGGGGAAAATTTTCATTGGCGAGCATGATGCGCCGCAGGGCCGGCTCGGCGAAGAGGCAGCCCTGGGACTGGGAGAAAGCCTGCGGCGGCTTGGTTTTCCGGCAGGGCGGCTGAAAACGGGAACTCCGGCAAGAATCGCAGGGGATTCCATCGACTTTTCGGTAATGGAAAAACAGGACGGAGAAGAAATGTATCCCTTTTCATTTAACGTTGATAAAATTACCGGCCGGCCTTCCCTGCCCTGCTGGATCACATACACAACATCCGCTACTCACGAAATAATTAAGGCAAACATTCACCGCTCTCCGTTGTACGGCGGGAAGATTACCGGAACAGGCGCGCGGTACTGCCCTTCCATCGAAGACAAGGTTGTACGTTTTCCGCAGCGCAGCAGGCACCATATTTTTATTGAACCGGAAGGGCTTTACACTAACGAAATTTATCTTAACGGCGCCTCTACTTCGCTGCCCGAGGATGTGCAGCGCGGTTTTATCCGCAGCATTCCCGGCCTTGAACAGGCACGCATTGTACGCCCCGGGTACGCTGTTGAATACGATTACCTTGACCCGCTGGATCTTTACCCCAGCCTTGAATCCAAGCGGCTGTCCGGCTTTTTTTCCGCCGGCCAGACCAACGGCAGTTCCGGCTACGAGGAAGCCGCCGCCCAGGGGCTCATTGCCGGCATTAATGCCGCACTAAAAATGCAGGGACGCCCCCCGTTGATACTCGGACGCGCCGAAGCCTACATCGGCGTACTGGTAGACGATCTTACCACCCTGGGAACAAAAGAGCCGTACCGTATGTTTACAAGCCGTGCAGAACACCGGCTGATGCTTCGCCATGATACTGCGGACACCCGGCTAACGCCAAAGGGCCGCCAGGCCGGCCTTGTGGATGACCGCCGGTGGGAACTTTTTTCCAAAAAAGCCGAAGCATTAGACGAAATCAGGGAATTATTGAGCCGGCGGAAATCATCGGGCACAGAGCCGGTGAATTATCCCGAAGAGTGGATTGAACGGGTAAGGCTGGATATTAAATATTCCGGCTATATTGAAAAAGAAAAAAGAATCGCAGCCAAAACCGCCAAAATGGATTTTATAAAACTCGATCCGGAAATGGATTACACCGCTGTTTCCGGACTTTCCGCGGAAGCAAAAGAAAAACTAAAAACCGTAAAGCCCCTTAATATTGGCCAGGCTGCCCGCATACCCGGGCTTCGCCAGGGTGATATTGCGCTGCTGATGATACTGGCAAATAAGGCCCAGAATTCTAGGCCAGGGCAGCACGGCAGGAAAGATAATCAACATAGCGTTGAAACAGCTTACACTTCGGGGGAGAAGAAATATTAAAGCCGATTTCTTCGTGATGCCGCCCGCTGCGAATCCATTTACACTCAACAACAAGCGAAAACATCTCAATGCCGGCGGCTGTTTCCGGCTCTATCTCCATGTTATACGATGAATTAGGCGCAACATTTGAAAAAACTTTAGATTCCACACAGCAGCCCGTTATGCTGATATTTTTCAAAAAAATCTCTTCTCTAAGAACGCCTGGAATGTGCGCCCGTGCATTGGTGTGATACCGGGTGCTTCTTCTGTTTTCCAGCATACTAACAAAAGTAAAAAAAAAATAAATCATAGTCAAGTAGAATAACATTTTATTAAAAATAACTTAAAATCAATGCAGAATCTTGCGTAATTAAGATTCAAATGTAAGTAAAATACTTGCGAACGAAATTATTTTTGGGTCAGGTTATATACACCGTCCCAGTTATCATTGGGCGGCTTGTCTGAATACTTTTCACAGCGATCCAAAAATATTTTCGATGGTGCATCAGCAGAATTAATTGACAGAACTTCCCTGAAACCGCCGATGGCTGCATTCCAGTTCCTGTTTTCAAAATATTCAAGAGCCTCGTGGAAAGCACGAACCGTGTTTCGCTGCGCTTCCGTGGCATTTTCAGCCATTTCAATAAGCTCATAAATACGCACCGGCTCCTGGACTCCGACAACACGAACACGATCCAGTCTTCTGGCAAGCAGCCGGTCTGCCGTTTCGCGTACAGTAGCCTCCGATGCAAGTATCCATGTTCCGTACTGTTTGTTAACCCCTTCCAGTCTGGCAGCCAGGTTTACAGCATTGCCCATGATCGTATAATTCATCTTGTTATCTGTACCCATGTTGCCTGCAACCATGTATCCGGTGTTAATTCCGATGCGGGTTAAAAGCGGATCGGGAGAATTTTTATTTTCCATGATTGTTTTGTTAAGCTCGGCTTCAATCCGCTTCATGGTAATCGCCGAAACACAGGCGCGCAGCGCATGATCGGCCAGGTCAATGGGCGCGCCGAAGAAGGCAATAATAGCGTCTCCCTCATATTTGTCGATTGTTCCCTTTTCATCCAGGACAACATTACTCATGGCAGAGAGGTAGCGGTTCAAAAGACTTACAAGATCTTCTGCATCGAGTTTTTCGGAAATGCCGGAAAACCCCTGCACATCGGTAAAGATAGCCGTCATAAAACGTTTGGTTCCCCCAAGCTGTAGCCGCGAAGGGTCGGCTATAATTTCTTTTACAACATCGCCGGACACATAGGTGGAAAAAGCCGCGCGTATAAAATGTTTTTCTTTTTCAGAGCTTGCGTAGGATATTATTTCCCTGGCAATAACGGCACCGAGCATGGCAAAGACAGTTCCCAAAGGGCCGATAAAAATACCGGTAAAACGGAACAGCAGGATTGTGAAAATAACAAAAAGAGTGATTACAATGAATCCCGAGGCCGCCCTGAGTCCCTGGGTAAGGCGGGAGCTTAACATAAAAAAAAGCGGAACAAAAACAAACATAATTGCGACAAGCCACATTCTGCTGACAGGAATGATGAAGGATTCCGAAAGGATTGTATCGAGAACTATGCCGTGTGTACCGACATTTACATACTTGGGGTGGAAGGGATTTGCGCCGTAGTCGGTGGTTCCGGTATCTGTCCTGCCCATTATGCAGAATTTATCGTATAGCTTCTCTCTCATTTCATCATTAATTTCACGCCAGCGGTAAAACTCTATCCCAATATAGTCAGCCAACTCAGAAATTTCCTCCGCCGCTTCGATAATCAATTCGGCGCTTTCGGGAAATTCTTCCGTCAAAAGCGGAACAAGTTCATTCAGCTTTGGTTCAATATCAATGTTCAGTATTTCTTCCAAATACGCATGGCTTTGATTGCGGTAATCCAGGTACATTTCAAAGTATTCATCCGAGCAGTTTTCGAGGGCAAGGTTTTTTGCCATGCGTGTCATGTCGTAGAGTTCTTCTACCCTGCTGCAGATAATGGGAATACGGCTGAAAGAAGGCTCAAACTGGGCAAAGAAAAGTATATCCGAAGTTGAAAGCCGGCGGTTATAATCTTCCATATTCATTTCAAGTTCATCAAGCTGGGAAAAATATGCAAAAGAAACATGGCTAAGGGTATTTTCATAATCAGTTCTTGGCCAGTCCAGCAGCATCCGCCCTTTTTCATCCAGGGGAATAACAATATCCTTTACCCTGCCATCGGGCATGGTAACATCTTTTACAGTCATCTTTCGGCTGTCCAGAAGTATTTCCGGTCTGCCAAGGTGATCAATCAGGGGAGCGAAAGAAAGCTGCAGATACCAGTTATCGTGAACATTCTGGGTTAGATAAATCCGCCTTCTGATACCATCATCATCTATTTCAACATTTGTGAACCCGGCCCCATGCGCAGCCGTTGAAAAAAGTGGAAGGGGGGGCAAAATATCGATAGTTTCGCTGCCCGGATGCGCGTTGTCAGACGAAATTACAGGGTACGAAAAACGGCTTTCCGCCATCGAACGCCGCTGCGCCTGTTCGCCCTCCAGGAGTTCGTCGCGCAGATTAAGGGTTAACCAGCTGTTGCCAAAGAGGGCAAGCGCCTGTGCCAGATACAGATCGTTATCGCGTGCGACACTTTGTGCTTTTGCGTAAAGGCTGTCGTGTTCGTCAATTATGATGCCGGAAAGTTCTCCGGAATAATAATCAATGTCTTCGCGGCTCATGCGCCCAGAGCTGAGGGCGTAAAAAACATCCTGTGTGGCCTGAACAATATCCGTAAAACTGCGGTAAAAGTCGGCGGGAAGCCCCTGATTAAGATACAGGCTGTCTACCCCCTGGGGGCCCCAGTCGATATATTCAATATCAAAAATAGCTGCACGCGCTCCGTGTTCTTTAAGGCGCAGCAGGCCGTCGGCGGGAATGGAGCGCGGCCACGGAAAAACGCCGTTATACGCAATAGCGTTATCATCAACATTAAGGAATACAACCGAGTCGATAAGGGGGCGGTTTATTCTAAAGCGCAGAAAGAAATCGTAAAGGCGGTCTTCCATTGCGCTGAAGAACGGCAGGAATGACAAAATGGAAAACAAGAATGACGCAGCCAGACCCAACAGGGCATTTTTCCACAGGGACATAGATTTCCTCTATGGAACACTACTGTAGTTTACAGAGGGTTCCTTTATCTTTATTGTTCATATTCGATCCTGATTTCCACATCAGCCTGCCCGTAATTGCCCAGCCCGCCACCGCCAAAGGATTCGGTTCCAACAGGATTGGAAGGATTCAAGCCCTTGGAGCCATCTCTGCCGGTTTTGTAAACCTTGCCGTCGGCGCCAACAGAGCCGGAGCCTCCTTTGGATATCAAAACCCCCGGTCCTTGTCTATTCCCGAAAAGTACATCACCATCAATTACATCTACATTATTTGTATCGCTGTCGAAAGTTGTTCCCCGTACCGAAGCGGTTGCGCTGGGACTTTGCACATTAAAACTGGTTCTGGTTCCGGCCGGCGGCCTGACTTCCACCCTGACTCGTCCGGCCTGTAAATTTAAATTAATATTTTCAGTGCCCGACCCGGCGCTTATTTCCGCCAGGGAAAGACGGGTCAGCGGCCTTACCACAATTGTTGAGCTTCCAACGGCAACTATGGCGGTGCTTCTAAACCCGGTGGAAACAATCGTATTCAGGGCTACAATATCGCCGGCAAAAGCGGGAACAAAAACTGTGGCTCCTGCATGTTTCAATTCCACTTCGCCGGTTAATTCCTGAATAACCCCATTCTGGGCAAAAGCAAATATTACAACGCCCATAAATATGACCAGAAAAAATGACTTTTTCATGCCCGCCTCCTACTTAATATAGTGCCAGGATAGCCGTCATTTCAACGCGCCATCGCGGATCCGCATCTGTCGCCACGTTCCCAAGAGAAGGGAGAAATACTCCGCCCCCAAGATTCAGCCTGATATCAGAAACCGGACTCCACAGAAACCGTGCAAATAACTCAGTTCCCAGGGAATAACCTTCGTCCTCTTCACCAAGATAGCTTTTGTATGTTGCCAAATCGCTGCGAACAAAATGCGAAATTGTCATACCCATCGAAAATGTTTTATACAGCCTGGCCGTATAATCCAGGGAAAGAATTGAAAGCCCGGACAGCGGCGCCTTTAAGATATTCCCCTGGGCTGTTGACGTGATGGGAACAAAAGCCGCTATCGCACCATCATCCGCCTCTCCGCTTGTAAAGCGGCCTGTAAACGAAAGAAGGCTGTTAAACCCCGCCGGCAAGGTCCAATAGACGCCCACTTCTCCGGCAAGGCCTACACTAAAATCATCGTCGTCTTTATAAACACTCTGAGCCAGCTCAAGACCGCCTCCCAGTTCGAATTCAAATGCTTTGAACGGTATACCGATTTTTCCGGTCAAATACTGGCTGTGGTAAAGTGTATCCCTGTTGTTAAGATCTACCTGTCCGATTAAATCCAGCCTAAGCCAAACCAACTCCGCAATGGACGGGTGTTCCCAACCCAGAGCTGCCATTAAACGGCGGGAAGCAAAGTAAGTACCGGAAAAATCAGAGTAGTCCAGCTCTTCAAATAAAGATATATAATCTTCACCGGTCATTACAATATTGGCTCTTTCTTTGTAGAGCAGGCCTGTATACCATACGCCGGCGGTAAAAAACCCCGCCATGGTATCAAAAGAAAGCTGAGCGCCGTCGAAGAGCCCCTCCGCAACAAACAATGAATCGGCGAAAGGCATACGCCCTGCTTTAATTTTTGAACTGCCAAAACTCCAGGAAAACTCACTGCGCAGAAGCTCCGGATAATGGTACCAATCTTCGCCATTGTTGCCGGCCGTAAAGCCCCCGGAAAGATACAGATCGCCGTTATCACCTAACAGCACGGAGAGGCGGGGAATAATATCAACCTCATAATCGCCGTCTGCATCAACACCAAAGCCGCCGTAGCCGGCCGACTGATTTAACAAAAGCCCAAAGTCAAAAGCATTCAGGGAAACCGGCGCAAAGAAAATTACCGCCGAAAAAAACGCCGGCAGGCAGGCGTAAAATATTTTTTTCATTTTTTTAATTCTCCAAAAGAGAAAGCGTTCTGCCGGTAATAAAAAGCAGTGTGTCCCCGGTTACAGTCATGCCGGGATCAACCCTGCCCTGAATAATATCCTGATAAACCAGCTCCCTGTAGGCAAAGTGCGCCGTTCCGGTGAGGGAATACATCAGGCCGCCCTTTAAGCCGAATGATTTCATTAAGAGCAGGGAAACCCCGTCCAGTCTGGCAGCGTCGCCCGGCTGTACATTTTTGGGCAGCCAGTTTCTCTCCTCTGCAAAACGGAATGCCCAAACCGGATCCTCTATTGATGCAGCCTCGGACGCGTCGAGCAAAAAGCGGGCTGCCTGCGCATAGGTTACCGCCCTGGTTTCCAATAAGGCTTCGATTTCCATCGCTGTCGTCTGGGCTACCAGAAATGCCCGGGCTGTTCCCAGAAAACATAACAACAGGGCGGCTCTAATTAGGGGAGATTTTGTAAAAAATGTAGTTTTCATGATAAAGGTTACCTTTTGTCTTTACATTATACCATAAAAAGAGCGACTGTCCAGTATTCAACCGGCCCCGCCGCCGCCTTTCCCCCTTCCCTTGAAACTGCGCTTGTTTATCGGCTATCCTAAAAACCATGAAAACAAACCCTGTCGGCGCATATTTAGCAGCCACCCCGTCTGAAAAAGTTGATACCAGTCTGTTGGCTTATCTGTGCAATTTAACGGAAACTGCCAAAACCGCGCCGGAAATAGCCGCATCCATTGTAAATGAGCTTGAAAACCAGCGCAGCCGGGTAAAACTGATTGCCAGTGAAAATTACTGTTCCATGCCGGTACAGCTTGCCATGGGCAACCTGCTGACCGACAAATATGCCGAAGGGTATCCTTATCATCGTTTTTATGCAGGGAACGAAAATGTCGACGACATTGAGGCCCTTGCGGCAAAGGAAGCGTGTGCTCTCTTTGGGGCGGAATATGCAAATGTGCAGCCGCATTGCGGGGCCGACGCGAATATACTTGCCTACTGGGCGATACTTTCCACCAGGATAGAAAAACCATTTCTGGAAAAAACAGGAGAAATGAATCTCTATAAAATAACAGACGCCCAATGGGGTGAGCTTAAAAAATCTCTCGGCAGCCAGAAACTTTTGGCCCAGGACTACTATTCGGGCGGGCACCTTACCCACGGTTACCGTTACAATATGACGAGCCGCATGTTCGACATCTACAGTTATTCGGTAAACAGGGAAAGCGGAGTACTTGATTATGATGAAATTGAAAAACAGGCCCTCGAAGTCCGGCCATTAATACTTTTAGCCGGCTATTCGGCGTATCCAAGAAAAATTAATTTCAGGCGAATGCGTGAAATTGCCGACAGGGCCGGCTCGGTCTTCATGGTAGATATGGCGCATTTTGCAGGTCTCGTGGCCGGCAAGGTTTTTACAGGCGATTACGATCCCGTACTATGGGCGCATATTGTAACCACCACCACGCATAAAACCCTGCGCGGCCCCCGCGGCGGACTGGTTCTGGCCAAAGCAGAATTTGCCGAGGCTTTGGATAAGGGCTGCCCGCTTACAATGGGCGGCCCCCTGCCCCATGTGATGGCGGCAAAAGCGGCCGCTTTCCGCGAGGCTCTGGCAGAAGGATTTCGCAGTTATGCGCAATGCATCGTTGATAACTGCCGGGCGCTTGCTTCTTCCTGTGTAAAAAACGGTCTGGAAGTACTGACAGGCGGGACCGACAATCATTTAATTTTGGTGAATGTAAACAAAAACGGACTTACAGGCAGGCAGGCGGAAAGCGTCCTTCATGAATGTAACATAACCGTTAACCGCAACAGCCTTCCATTCGATCCCAACGGACCGTGGTATACATCGGGGCTGCGGATTGGGACTGCGGCGGTTACCAGCCTTGGTATGGGAAGACAGGAAATGGAGGAGCTCGGCGCAATTATCGCCCTGATACTCAATGGAACAAGCCCTGCGCCGGGTGATAAAGACCCGTCTGTAAAGAGCAAGGCCAAATATTTAATTGATCCTGCCGCAAAGGCGCAGGCTGTTGAACGGGTAAAAAAATTGCTGGATCGTTTTCCTGTATATCCCCAGCTTGATCTTGCGCTGCTGAAGAAAGCCTTTTGCGGTTAGGTTATGCTTGAACTAACTCCGGTTCTTTTAATCCTAACGGTTGTAATTATACTGGTTTTATATTTTCTTGTTATTTTCAGGTCGCGCGGACGCGGAGGTCAGGATAAAATCTTTCAGAAAATCGCCGATTACGAAAACCGCCTGGATAAAAACGAAGCCGCTGTCCGCGAAGAAATCGGGAAAAACCGCGAAGACATGATCCGCGCATCAAGGGATTCCCGCGAAGAACTTACAAGGGTTTTTTTTGATTTTTCCGCAATGCTGGACGGTAAGCTCCGTTCTGTACAGGAAATGATAGACAAATCCGCCAGGATCAACCGCGAGGAAATGACTTCTTCGCTTAGATCGTTCGAGGAGCGGTTTGCGGTAAATGTAAAATCATTTAACGATCTGCAAAAGGAAAAATTTACGGAGCTTATTGCAGATAACAATGCAAAACTGGAAAAAATGAGGGAGACCGTTGATGAAAAGCTCCATAAAACGCTGGAAACCCGGCTTGGCGAATCATTTAAGCTGGTAAGCGAAAGACTGGAACTGGTGCAGAAAGGGCTTGGCGAAATGCAAAACCTTGCCAACGGCGTCGGCGATCTTAAAAAAGTACTGTCCAATGTAAAAAGCAGGGGCATATTGGGCGAATACCAGCTTGGGGGAATCCTGGAACAGATTCTTTCTCCGGCGCAATATGAGCAAAATGTCAGAACAAAGGAAGGGAGCGGCGAAAATGTTGAGTTTGCCGTAAAAATACCCAGCAAGGAAAATTCTTCCAGAGCCATCTGGCTGCCGCTGGACGCCAAGTTCCCGACGGAAGATTATGAAAGACTGAATGCCGCTTACGACGCGGGCAATATTGAAGAGATTGATTTTTATAAAAAGGAACTTGAAAAAAAGATAAAGCTGTTTGCCAAGGATATTAAAACAAAATATGTTGATCCCCCGAATACTACCGATTTTGCCATCATGTTCCTCCCCTTCGAGGGATTGTACGCCGAAGTGCTGCGCATACCCGGCCTTTTGGAAACAGTCCAGCGTGAGTACAAAATAAGCATAACAGGCCCTACAACAATTTCGGCGTTTCTAAACACGCTGCAAATGGGCTTCCGCTCGCTTGCCGTCGAAAAAAGAACGAGCGAAATCTGGGAGCTTCTTGGCGCGGTTCGCTTTGAATTCGGTAAATTCGGCGAAGTGCTGTCGAAAACCAAGGCCAGGCTTGATCAGGCCAGCAGGGAAATCGACAACGCCGGCATCAGGTCGAGGGCCATTGAAAAGAAGCTGCGTGATGTGCAATCCATGCCGGAGCCGGCAGCCCATAAACTACTGGGCGACATAACCACGGACGACGAAGATAATAGTTAATATCTTTTCTCTTTTAACTTTTCCCTTTTAATTGTCCTTTCTTCTGTTTTTCCCTTACAAAGGCCGTAAAAATATCGAATAACACCGGATCCAGTTTCCGGTGCTTAACAATGAACTCTTCCCTCATCATCGCAAGGGCGTCATCGGGAGTCATGGCCTTGCGGTATATACGGTTGGGATCGGTAACACTGTCGAAAACATCGATAATTTCCAGAACCTTTGCGGGAAAGTATGCAAGAGCCTGGTAATCAAGCATTGGTTCCAGCTCGTAGGCAATGCAATAGTCCTGCCTTGCCGATGGATTTATTTTTTTATACTGCTCCAGATAGGAGCGGAAATAGCCGTAGCCTGAACTGTCGCCGTAATATTCATGGTGATAACCTGTGATAAGGGCCGCTTCCCTGGGATAATTTGTTTTATTCATAACAGAGTTATATCCAATCTTTACATGCTCAACCACAATATCGCGGTTGTAAGCGGATTCTCCTTCATGGTACTCAACGGCGGAAGCTTTACCAACATCGTGAATAAGAAACCCCACAGCCCAGTTGCAGAAAAAATCAGGGGGGATAGCCCTCATACCCTTGTAAAAAACATTTTCCATTTGAATAACATCAACCGGTATGTGCGGCAGCAGCGCGTGGTAAAATTTACTGTACCTGCCTGAAAATGAAATGCGCAGTTTATTAATTGCACTTGATTGGGTAACAAGTCTGTTATAAAAAGCAAGAAAAGCGATTCCGTTAAGATATACCCTGATCATGTGCTGAACAGTCATGCCGTTGGATTTTTTTACAAGGGTATTCATCAGTTTATCGTTAAAAAGATCTTCGGAGATCAACTGGGTGGACGTCTTTACCATTTCACGGGTGGAATTGACAAGGTTCTGGGTAATTTTTCTTGCTTCATGATCACCCAGGCGCATGGCCTCCAGCAGTACATTATGGTTGATCAGGGCAGCATCCCTGGTTGAATCTATAAGGGTTTGGGTAACAACTTCCGGTTCTACATCATCCCTGCCAAGAAGATCATTTAAACGGTTATTGTGCTCATCTACTTTTTGGATCTTTTCCGCATCAGTCATTGCATTGATAGCTTTTAATTCAGTTCCATAACCCTGTTCGGCAGCCTGCTTTTCAGACCTTTCATCGCCTCCGGGAACAATGGTTTCAGTCTCCCAAATGCCCGGCCTGGAAACAGCCTTTTCCTTTACTTTTGCCAGATCTTCCTTCGCCAGGAAATATTCCCAGCTCCCGTCCTGCCGCCAGAAAAGGTTGTTGTGGTCATACAGGGCCTTGAAAGGCATAGTCCGTTTTTTTCGCATACCCCGGTTTACGCACAAGACGGGAATATCTTCGGCAAGTATTATATTGATATACTCTTTAACAACGGCAGGCGCCTGCGTCATTACCTCCCGAAGCGAAACAATGGAATCTTTATCTGTCATATATTTAATGTATAAAAATCCATTATAAATTGCAAATGCATCTGCAATGGACTCGTTCATTGACCACGGGCAGCTTGTACCATATACTATGGTGTATAAATCGTAGCAGTTGTTTATGGGTAAAAAATCCGGAAATATCCGGCGGTGGAACCGCAAATTCGTCTATTTCTCGCTGTTCCTGGCCATTACCGCAGCCGGCTGCACAGGCAGGCGGACTGTATCCGGGTATCCCAACTATAACTCTTACCTCGATATTCCCGGCGTATCGGAGCAGGAAATCCATTCCATTGAACTGATAAAGTCGCAGCGGGAGAGTTTTATCTATGCGATGAACTATTCCACCGAAAGTTTCAGCAGCGATAACGGCGATATCGGCGGCTTTGCGGCGTTGCTTTGTAACTGGCTGGGAAATCTGTTCGGAATCCCGTTCAAACCGGTAATTGTAAGCTGGGATGAGCTGATAGCCGGACTCGAATCGCACACAATTGACTTTACCGGAGAACTTACCGCGACAGAAGAGCGGGAGAAACTCTTATTTATGACCGGCACAATCGCCGAGCGTCCCGTAAAAATTATTCGGCTTACCGGCAGCGACCCCCTGTCAGTTCTTGGAAGAATACGCCCCCTGCGGTTCGCTTTTTTGGAGGGCTCGACAGGTTACGAACTGGCCTCCGTGTACCTGCCGGACGACTTTGAAGCGTTTTTTATCAGCGACTACGACAGGGCGTACGAGGCATTGAAAAACAGCGAAATCGACGCATTCATCGAAGACGGGCCGGCCGAGGCTGCATTCGATTCTTACGACGATATATTCGCCGAAGATTTTTTCCCGTTGATATACAGCCATGTGTCCCTGGCAACACAGAATAATGAACTTTTACCATTCATCTCCGTTATTCAAAAGGCACTGGACTCGGGTGTTATATTTCACCTAACAAGATTATATAACCGCGGGTACCAGGACTACCTGAGACACCGGCTTTTTTTACAGTTGACCCGGGAAGAAAAAGAATATATCAGGACGCACAGCTCTGTGCTTACAGCAATAAAAATATGCGCGGAATATGATAATTACCCCTCTTCATTTTATAACTATCATGACAAGGAATGGCAGGGTACCTCGTTCGATGTGCTAAGGAGGATCGAACAGTATACAGGCCTTGTCTTTGAAGTAGTTAACAAACCATATACCGAATGGACGGAACTTTTATTCATGCTGGAAAGCGGGCAGACATCAATAATAACGGAAATGGTCATGTCTGCCGATCGGGAAGGACATTTTATATGGTCGCATGAACCGTATCAGCTGGATTTTTACGCCCTGCTGTCGGCGGTGGAACTGGAAAACCTGAACATCAACGAGGTATTATACACTCGCGTAGGCCTGATCGCCGAATCTGCTTACACCGAAATGTTCCGCCAGTGGTTCCCAAGGCATAACAATACCTTTGTGTACACGAGTAACCTCGATGCCCTTAACGGACTGGCACGCGGTGAAGTTGACCTTGTTATGGCGTCAAAAAATCAGCTTCTTTCCATAATAAATTTTCTGGAGAGGCCCGGCTTTAAGGCCAACATTGTTTTTAACCATCCGTCGGATTCATACTTTGGCTTTAACAAAAACGAAGAAGTTCTGCGCTCCATCGTTTCAAAAGCGCAAAAAATGATAAACACCGAAGAAATATCCAGCCGCTGGGAGCGCCGGGTTTTTGATTACCGGCACAAAATGACAGAAGCCCAGCTTCCATGGCTGATTGGCGTAACCATTCTGCTGTTTATTGTATTATTTCTTTCTTTCATTATGCTCCAGCGAAACCGCAGCGAAGGGAAAAAACTTGAACTGCTTGTCGGCGAACGCACAAAAGAACTGGAGTCCGCGTCCAAAGCCGCAATGGTCGCTTCCCGTACCAAGAGCGAATTTCTCGCCAACATGAGCCATGAAATCCGCACACCACTTAATGCCGTAACCGGCATGGCAGCCATTGCCAGATCCTCCTCCGACATGAACCGCATATATGACTGCCTGGATAAAATTAATATCGCTTCCCGCCAGCTTTTGGGGATAATCAATGACATACTCGACATGAGCAAGATTGAAGCGCAAAGGCTGGAGCTTTCCCGCGAGCCTTTTTCCCTGGAAGCAATGGCGCATAATGTAAGAAGCATTATCAGCGTACGTGCGGCAGAGAAAAGACAGCGTTTTATAATTGACATAAATCCTGATATTCCGAAAGTGGTTATCGGCGATGAAATACGTTTTTCCCAGATATTATTAAACCTGCTTTCCAACGCGATAAAATTTACCCCGGCGGGAGGTGAAATACAGTTGATTTTAAGACATGCAGGCGAAAAGGAAGGGAAGGAAGAAATTGAAGCCGTAGTACAGGATACCGGTATTGGCATAACAGAAGAACAGCGGGAGCGGCTGTTCAGCGCATTCGTTCAGGCCGATTCAGGCACTTCAAAACGGTTCGGCGGCACCGGCCTTGGGCTTGCCATAAGTAAAAGTCTTGCCGTTCTTATGGGAGGCGACATATCCGTCGAAAGCACGCCGGGTTCGGGAAGCCGTTTTATTGTCAGAGTGCTTTTTGAAGGCAGCAGTCATGATACGTTAAGGGCATCGCAGATCGGCAGGAAATCCATTGATTATAATTTCAAAAACCGAACGCTGCTTTTGGTGGAAGATGTACCCATAAACCGTGAAATTGTTATCGCCCTGCTGGAGAACACCGGCGCAGAAATAGACTGCGCCGAAAATGGACAGACCGCCGTCGAATTGTTTGTCGCCAACCCGGAGCGGTACGACCTTGTTTACATGGATGTACAAATGCCCGTAATGGACGGCTACGATGCCGCCCGTGCGATAAGAATGTTTGAGTCTGATTACAGAAAAAAAACAACAACGGAACTCCAAAATGAGACAGGCAAGGTTATCTATAAACGTGTGCAGTTCACCCCGATAATTGCGATGACGGCCAATGCTTTTACCGAAGATGTAGAAAACTGCAAGAAGGCGGGAATGAACGATCATATAGCGAAACCAATTGAAGTAGAAGCTCTGCTGACGATAACCGACAAGTATTTGAACAGCAGACAGGAAACAGAGAGCAGGCAGTAGTATGAAAAATGTTAATGCAGCAGCAGCCCTGCTCGAAGGAGCGGGCAGGATTATCAAGGGAAAGCGTGATTTTCTTGAATTGTTGACAACGGCCGTTCTTGCCGGCGGGCATGTGCTGATCGAGGATTTTCCCGGACTGGGAAAAACCACCGTGGCAAAGACCCTGGCAAAACTGATCGACGGCGGCCGGAAGGGGCTGGACTTCAAACGCATACAGTTTACTCCCGACCTTCTGCCCTACGACATTACCGGAGTCGATGTTTTTGATCCGAAAGCGCGTAACTTTCGCTTTATTCCGGGGCCCGTTCTGGCGAATATTGTGTTAGCCGACGAAATAAACCGCACTACGCCCAAGGTTCAGTCCGCCCTGCTGGAAGTAATGGCGGAACGCCAGGTTACAATCGGGCAGACTACCCACAAACCGCCGGAACCTTTTTTTGTAATTGCGACGGAAAACCCCATCGAAAGCGAAGGCACCTTTCCCCTTCCGGCCGCCCAGCTCGACCGTTTTATGATGAAACTTTCCCTGGGCTACCCCGGCCGTGATGCAGAGCTTGCTATCCTGGACGAAAATCCCGCCGAGGCTGGTCTTGAAAAACTGACACCCGTTATCCGCTTAAATGATTTTATATCGGCCCAGAAGGCCGCCCAGGAGGTGTTCTGCCATCAGGCGCTGAAGGAAGCTATTGCCGATATGATCCGCGATACACGGATTCACAAAGCATTCAGCCTTGGAGCAAGCCCCAGGGCCGGCCTGCACTTTCTGGCGGCTGCCAAAGCCCGCGCCCATGTAAAGGAAAGGGAATTTGTAACAGATGAAGATCTGGCGATCCTTTGCGTACCCGTACTCGCCCACAGGGTCAGGCTGCGCGATCCAAAAAACCAGGGAGACAAATTCATTCGGGAGATATGCCTTGCCAGAATCGACGGCATCAAAACAGACTAAGTACGCACGCGCAGCCTTCAAGCCCCGGACAATGGGGATATTCGTCCTGTTGATAATTATCCTTTCGTCAATTGCCGGAACAATCAGGCGGGAACTGGCCCTTACATTGATCGGCGCTGTATTTCTAGCCTCCTGGTTTTACTGCTTTGCGATGACCCTGCTGCTGGCGCTGCTCCACAGCCGCCGTGCGCTCAGAATCTCTCTGCGGATAAGCCCGCAGGAGATTTCCGCCGGAGAATGCACCGATGTTGTTTATTCAGATAACGCTGCTTTTTTCCAGCTCCCGGGAATTTTAGTACGCTGCCGGCTGCTGCTGGCGACAACGGACGGACGCCGCATCGCTCATGATTTCAGACCCTCAAAAAAAACAGCCCTTATGCGGCAGGAAACATTCGAAGTAAAAAACCGCGGTGCGTATTTTTCCGATTACGATGAGCTTGCGATTTTCGACATACTCGGTTTTTTTCGTTTTGCCTTCCGCATTCCGCACGGAACCGGCGTCCGGCTCCTGGCAAGTCCCGGCGCAGCGGAAAGCCCGCTTCCGGTTAACGCCAGATCCGGTGAATCCAGCCGGCAGCCTGAAGTAACCCTAATCCGCACCGATAATCTGATCGATCACCGGCCTTATGTGCCGGGCGACGATCCAAGGCGAATCAACTGGAAGCTGTACGGCCACGGCGGCGAACTTTTTGTCCGCGAGGGGGAACGTGAACCTCCGCCTCATTCTAATATTGTTATATTGATAGATACCCAGTTTGATAAAATGCTTTACACTGCCGGCATGGCGCGAAACGGAACGGATTTGCTCTGCGAAAACGGCCTTGCTGCAGGACTGGCCTGCGCCGCAAACGGACTGAATGTACAAATAGGCTGCACAAGCAAGGCGGAAAGCCAGGAAGCAAAAAAAACCGTTACAGCGGCGGAAATGGCCGCCGCCCTGGCATGGCCGGCAGCAATACCGCTCTCAGAAGCCGCCCATCTGCCGGCAGCGTCGAATGACAGGGGCGTCCTTATTCTGGCCATGCCGAGGGCAAACGCACAGCAGTCCGCACTGGATCGCTTTTTGGCAGGACACGCAGGCCGGAACGCCGGAAGGAGCGCAGCGCCGGCAGTAGAAATATTTTTCCTTTATAAGAGTGATGCAAAAAAGGGCATAACGGCAGGCAGCGGCGAACTTGCCGGGGCGGCGGAAACCTGCGCCGGAGTTTACGGCCGGCGGCCCGGCGTTCGGGCACGGGCAATAGGGTTATAATGAAAAACATGACGGCCAATATAAAAGCAGCGATTATCTTCCGTTCCATTGCGATCTTTGCCGTCCTTTATCAGCTAAGGCTTATCGCTGCGGACCTGGCAGATACTCCGGTCTTTACCGCCGTTCTGTTATGCGCATTTGCGGCAGCGGTTTTCCTGAAATATTTCCGGCCTGGCGGCAAACCGGCCGGGGCGCTGGGAGCTCTCGCCGCTATCTGCCTAATTCCCTGGATAACAAGGCTTTTTACAGCACTACCCAGGATTTTTATTCCCGGCAACACCGGCCCTTATGCAATAGCACTCGATTCGCTGCTGCTTAACTTCGACAGAAATAATTTTGTTTCCATTCTGCCTTTTTACTGGATTGCCGCCTCAACCTGGTTTTGCATAACAAGCCGGAAATTTTTAAGAGCCGCAGTAATAGCAGACGCGACAATACTCATTGTTATATACAGTATTGCCCGTTCCTATAACATCGTGATGTACCGGTGGCCCATTGTGATGATTGTTGTTTTTACCGGAATTGTTTTTTTTATGGCGATGGGCCTGCTTTTTTCAATGCCGCCTAATATAAAAATGCGGGCAAAAGAAATCGGCCCTGCAGTTACGGCTTTACTTGCATTATTAATTTTCGGCGGATTTATTTTTCTTAAACCCTTTCAGGAACGGGCAATTGAAAGGGGCGGCGGGCTGCTGGAGCCGAAACTTTTCAGCTTTGATTTTTCCCAAATCCTTAAACTGGATACAGAAATTTCAATGAGCGACGATCTTATTCTGATTGTAAAAAAGGACAGCGATGATCACAATATACTTCTGCGGCGTTCTGTGCTTTCCGGTTACAGTCCAAGGCAGGGTTTTTACAGGATAGAAGAACTCGACGAAAAAAATCATCCGCTGCGGCTGCCAAGGGGGCAGCTGAAATTATCTCCCGCAGAATTCAAAAAGGCGCGCAGTGTAAACCAGGAATATTTTCTTGTTAACTTTGACGCCGCCGCGTTTATCGGCATGAAGGAGCCGGTCCTGATCAGTCCTTACGAAAACTGGGACGCTTCATCTTTCAACTCGGCCTTTGCGGTGGAAAGCCTTGTAAGCACAGCCGATTATCTGGATTTTATCAATATTGATGATGAGCAGTTTAATTTAAGTGAAAATGAATTAAAAATATATACAGAATACGGCGGCGATGAAAGAATCCGCGCATACGCAATGGAAATAACAGACGGATACGAGGATCATGCCGGCAAGGTATGGATGATCCATGACCGGTTGAAATACGGCGAATACCGCTACAGCTTAAAGCCCGGAATTGCACCTGACGGGGATCAGCTGGGCTTTTTTCTGTTTAATTCAAAAAAGGGATACTGCTCCTATTATGCATTTGCCATGACTCTGCTTCTACGTTCCCTGGGAATTCCGGCCCGTGTGGCGGCCGGCTTCTTTATCGATCCCGATACCAACACCTTCGATTACTATCCGGTGCGCTCAGATATGGCTCATGCCTGGGTGGAAGTCGCTTTTCCCGGTTACGGCTGGATTGAATTTGATCCTACCTCGGAACAGCTTTCCGAGGGCGAGGAATTCAGGTTTTCGTCAGGGGTTGATCCTGCGCTTTTCGAAAAATTGATGCGGGAAATTCTGGAAAACCGCTCCGGAATGCGCCTGAAAGAAGGTCTTGAAGAAGAAAGCGCCGCATCAAATTTTAATTCGCTGGCGCAAAACGCGCTTGAGGTAATAAAAAACAACTGGCTGCCCATATTGTTGTCTGCAATGGCCCTGCTCTTTTTATGGATCCGGTGCTCCTGTCTTATTTCAGTGTATCTTACCGGCAGCCCGCGCAAACGCTCCATCAGACTTATGCGCCATGCCCGCAGGCGGCTGCATCTGGCGGGACTGCGCCGGCCGACAGAGGGCATGGCGGAGGCGGAGTGGGCATTGCGGCTTGAAAAACAATTCAGCGGAATCTATGCCATGTACCAGGCCGCTGCGGCAGCCAGGTTCGCGCAGGTTTATTCAACCGACGACCATAAATTACAGCTTGTAAATTATTCGCTTTTTACAGAATCGTACAAAAAGGAAGTACCCCTGCACCGGCGAATCGCCGGCTGGATTTTTCCGCCCCTTGCGCTTTTATCCGGCTCCAAAAAAAGCGGCAGAGTTAATACATCGCTGCTGGTTTTTCTTCTTTTGGCCGCTTTTTTTGTCATTAAGGGCGAAGCGCAAAACGGCGAGAGTCTTTCAGCCGACGAGCTTTATATGAGTGCGGCGGAAGCGGAGTTCGCCGAGATGTGGGAGCGGGCGATTGAACTGTACAAGGAAGGCTCAGATGCCTACCCCGATGACGCACGCTTTTCCTGGTCTTTGGGCAATCTTTATTACAGCCGCTCCCTTTACGGCCTTGCCTGGGACGAGTACCGCAAAACAGAAATCATCAATCCGTTTAATCAGTATCTTTTAATAAGACTCGCCAGGACGGCCGGATACCTTAACCAGGATCATATGTCGGTAGAGTATTACAAGCGTGCGCTTTCCATTGATCCAAATAACAGGGACGCCATCGGCAGCCTGGGCTGGATGTACTTTAAGGTGCACAAGCTAAGAGACGGGGAAAGACTGCTGACAGACGCACTGGAACGTTTCGGCGATGACGCTGATTTTTCCATGACGCTGGGGACTCTGTATTCATCAATGTATAATTATGACGACGGAAAATATTGGTATAACAAGGCGATATCGCTCGGCGAAAGTATTGGGGATCGCGTCTTTGCCGCCGTAGCTTACTACAACCTTTCCATTTTGGAAACACATTTCTACCGTTACGCCCTATCCATGGAAGCGGCCAATTCTTCGCTTGATGCGCAAAACCGCGCCTCCGGCCGTCTTGCACGGGGCGAGCTCTATATGCGCCGGCTCGATCTGGAAGAAGCGCAGAAGGAATATGCCGCCGCCTACGAAATCGACACTTCCCCACTTGCAAAACTGAACCTGGCGCAGGTCTATCAAATATCGGGACGTTTGGAAGAAGCGCGTCTTTATGCCGAAGACTGCCTTGGGAACAGCGATCATTCATGGATGCTCAATTACGGCATAGACCCGGATCGTTACAAAAGAGACATACACGAAATACTTTATAAAACATATTCAGGCCTTGCACAGGCCGAGCGTTTCATGCCGCTGGCAGGAACCGGTGAAAAAATACATTCGTTGTTAAAAATCATCATTTATAGTTTTAAGCACTCGGTACATTTAAGGCTCTTTGGCAAGTACAGCCTTGCAGCAGCGGCAGCATACGGCGCAGAGCCGATGGAAGACGGCAGCCCCAATCTCGATTCCCTTTTTCAGTATTTTAACGCATTCAAAACCTATCCAAGGCGGGGCATTGCCTATCTTAACAGGGCGCGGGCATTTGAAACATCAATCATTCCCGAAGCGGAGCCTTCCTACGATCTGGAAGAAGGCGTTTTATTGAAAAATACCGGCCTTGTCAGAAAAGCCCTTACCGGATTTGATCCGTTCTGGGAACTGGAACCCATTTCACAATGTTACGGCGAATTTGCCGGCGGAAAAAATTCACGGCGGGAGAAATCTCTTGCGGCGCAGGAGCTCTTTGCCCTTAACCGCGGGGCATTGCGCCAGGCAGGCATCACCCTGCCGGTGCAGGCGGATTTTGTTTTTTTCGGAGAAGGCGCGGCAGATGCATCACGCAGCAAAAAACATTTTACAAAGGCTCTGGCAAAAGCGGGGTTTGTTAATCCGGCGGGATTACCGGCGCGCTTCAGTTTGAACGTAACAATAAGCGGATCGGCGGCTTCCGGGTACACTGTTTTCTGCGATCTTGCCGACAGCGAAGGAAAGACCAAAACGCTTCATCACTCCTTCCCACTGCGCTCGCTGACAAAGACTGATGTTTATGATTTTGCACGCGAATTTGGGAATGCAGTTTTCAGGGTGGAATAATCGGACTTGTTCGGCAACCCGGTTGGTTGCCTCACAAGTCTTGCAGTTTTTCGGCCTATGGCCTGCAAAACTGCTGTTTTCATAAAGAGATTGTACTCTGGAAACTTCGGCCTTCAGCCTCGTTGAGGGTACAGAAACTGAAGTTTCCGAACAACTCTATTGTTTTACTTTTTCAACGATTTCAGCTATAACTCTGTCGGCATCTTCATAGGGAACCTGGCATGTACCAACCTGGTGATGGCCCCCGCCGCCGAATTTAAGAAGAATACTGCCTACATCTGCGGTAGCTGACCGGTTTAAAATGCTGTAGCCGACAGTAATCGCCACATTGGCTTTGTTGCGGCCGTCTATAATCCAGACAGAAATGTTTTGCTCCGGAAAAACGGTGTAAATGATAAAACGGTTTCCCACATATATGGTATCCACGCCGCGAAGGTCTGCAATTATAACATTGCCCTCTGTTCTGCAGCACTTCAAAAGCATATCCTTAAAGAGGCCCGCCTGCTTAAAATACAAATCTACCCGCTCCTTTACATGATCCATTGCCATAATCTGATCAATATCTTTTTCGGAACATGCAAGGGCAAGTTCCTTCATCAGATCGTAATTGCTGATGGTAAAATCGCGGAAACGCCCCAGGCCGGTGCGGGGATCCATGATAAAACCAAGCAGAATCCAGCCGGCCGGATTGGATATTTCTTCGGCGGAAAGGCTGCCGGAATCCACCTTATCCACATAACGGATCATTTCGGCAAAACGCCCCAGTTTGGCATCGCCCCCATAATAGTCATAAACCACCCGCGCACAGCTTGCGGCTTTGCGTGATACGCCTTCAAAATAAGCGCCCTTGCCAAGACGCTCAGTCTCGCTGGAATGGTGGTCAAACCACAGCTTACAGCCCTTAATGTAGGGTATATTGGCTAAAATATCGTTATCGGTGGCTTCTACAAGACCATCCTGAATGTCTTTGGGGTGAACAAATTTCCAGTCATCGATCAGCCCCAAATAAACCAAAAGTGCGCTGCAGGCCAATCCATCAAAATCAGATCTGGTTAACAACCTCATTTTTTACCATCCTTTTCAATACAATTATATACTATTAAAATTAAACCGCAAGCCCTGTTATTCAGGACAGAGCAATACTTCTTCACAAATTCCTATTGGTATGGTAGTATTTAGCCTTAAACTCAGGAGGAGTCATGAAAAAGCCTTTAATGTTAATTCCGGTTTTCCTTTTTGCCATAGGCGCAGTTTATCCACAGGGTATTCAACCCCGGGGTGATTCTGCCTTGTCTCAAAATATCGAACTCACCATTTTGCAAATGGATGTCAGGATAAAGAGGCTTGCCGGGGACATAAACAGCAGGCTGGCTGCCGAAGAATCGCAGAAAGTAGCCGTAGGGCAATTTGCATACATGGGCTCAATAACCCAACTTTCTGTTTTTTGGGCAAACCAGTTAACTGAGGAACTGACAAATATTCCAAATAAATCTTTTACACTGCTTTCAGGGGACTATTCCGGCGCAGACTGGACCATTTCGGGAGAAATTGTAGAATTGGCCGGCATAATCCGGATTTATTCGCGTTTGATCCGTTCAGGCAGCCGGTCGGTTGAAGCTGCCTTCCATTCTGATTTTGAGCGGAATCAACATATTGCTCAAATGCTTTCAGTCAGCGAAGGGTCTTCTTCGTCCTACAGGGATGATCTCTTTGAACCTGACAGTTGGGAGCATCCTGTAAGCTATGAAATAGGCATCGGTACTGCTTTCCTTGTTATTTACCGCTCCATCCAAGAGGGCGATGAGGATTTTTTCCTGTTAATACCGGATCAGGAGGGACGGCTTGTGATGGAAACCACAGGAAGCATAGACACCTACATGGAATTCTACGATGCCGAAACCGGCGAAATGCTTGACCAGAACGATGACGGCGGCCAGGGCAATAATGCCAGGATCAGGTACAATGTTCGGGCAGGGCACCGCTATATTGCCAAGGTACGGGGCTACAGCTCCGGCACTACAGGGAACTACGGTTTCAGAGCATACATTGGAATCGTTCAGGGGCATTGGGATGCACCCGTACATTACGAAATCGGCGGGAATGAAAGACATCCGGTCATGGAGCGCACTCTTCTTGCGGACGACGAAGAATATTTCCTTTTGGTTCCGGCCGAAGCCGGACGGCTCATTGTGGAAACAACCGGCGATACCGACACCTACATAGAATTCTACGATGCCGAATCCAGAGAGCTGCTTACCCAGAACGATGACGGCGGCTCGGATTACAACGCACGCATAAGGTACAATGTGCAGGCAGGACACCGCTATATGGCAAAGGTGCGGGGCTATAGTTCGGACAGCTCCGGGGATTACGGCTTTAGGGCTTATCTTACCGAACTGGTCGATCTTGCTCCGGATCAATACGAGCCCGATGATGATCACGCCCAGGCCAATATGCTGGAAATCGGCGTACCCCAACAACACAATTTTCATCATGCAGATGATGTTGACTGGGTTAAATTTATTATTGAGAGATCCGGCGGCTATACAATTCGGGCGGGGGGCACTATTTCAAACCGCCTGGACACCTATATTGAGCTGCTCGACGAAAACCTGAATCCCATAGACGGTGATGATGACGGCGGGGAATACAGGGATTCCCTTCTCTCCGTAAATCTTGAAAGCGGTCTTTATTATCTAAAGGTATTTTGTCTTGATGATGAGCCTGACCAGAACTACATCATCAGCATAGAAGTTAATTGATGTTATAGCGGGGAGAAAGAAGACTGATAATTTAAATTAAACATGGTATTATACAGACAAAGGCGGAGTAAAATAAGCATTTATTGGAAAGAGAGTTCGGTACTTCTATGATCCAAGGCAAAACAGCGTTTTAAATCCATCAAATATTGCCAGGGTACAAGAGTAAGTGAAAAAAATAATAATTGTATTGGTAGTTTTTGGAATTCTCTTTAGTTGCAAAGAGCGGCGGGAGCATGAAAATATATTTGACAGCAATCCTGATCATACTGAAAGTATGGTTATCGCCATAGATGTCATTGGACAAACAGATGACAAAGATTACCGTGAGTATATTGATAATTATGATTCAAACTTAGTATGGCTTTTTGAAGTAGAAGGAAACTTTACCAATTCCGGAAACAGGGAGATTATTGGATTCTACCAATGGAGTAGAGCAACTGATGTTAATTATGACGCGATTAACCGTGCCTATTGTTTTGTTTTAGATTCTGAAAACAAAAAAGTACAAAGTGTTTATGAAATAGCGGGGTATGGGACACTCTCATTTAGCAATATTAATAACATAGATAAAGATCCAATGGAAAAATTGGGGAGAGATGTAATTTGGCTTGGGCATAGAATAGGCTGTATTGGTGATTTCAATGAGAATGGGAAGGAAGAGCTTTATTTTTTTATGATTAGTGGCTGGGGTATCATGACAGCTTTCAATGAATTTAATGGCAATGAATTTAGTGTGATAACAAAAGGTTATGATGAATGTGATAATTATTATGATTCATGCCGTGTGGTAGATGTTGACAAAGAACATAAACTAATCAAATTTAAAAGAATAGAATTTACAAAAGACCTAATGTTTTCTATTATTTGGAGTGAAGATATTCAAAGATATATTTTTTTTGAAGGTGAATACCATATAGAATCTGATGAAGTTATAAAATTTGGCCGAGCATCTGATTACTTTGAATTTATTAGTGAACTTTACCAAAAATCAACAGATGATTTTACTGATTTTTTACAAAGTGTCAATTAATTAAAAACTGACCCCACCGTGTCAACTTATTAGAAAACTGGGTCAAATCCGGCTTTCAATACACAAAACTTAACTCCCGAAGTGTCTCTCCCAATCCACCCACCCCCCAACAGCAAGAAAACAAGTGGGGGTAGCGTAATCTGACCACTAAAGCACTTGCGAGTAAGTAAAAATATGTGTAATATGTTTTAGTGGTCAGATGGAGCGAGGGGGAGCAGCGTATATTATGGTTTTAATTTCGGGCAGAACCAAAACACGAAACAGAAGCGCTCCCCCTACAAAACCATTAAAAAATCTCCGTGCCTCTGTGCCCCCCGTGCGATGAAACCTCGACTGCCACCCAAAAGGCGGAGTATATGAACTGGAAAAACATAATTTTAACGTTTCTTTGTACGTTCTTAATTCTATCCGGATGCCATGGGAGAAAATCTACAGCTATAGAGGAGAAGACAAAAGGACAAATTGATGTTCAAAATCTTAATTATGGTTCCCATGCACAGAAGAAATTCAAGCCTACGGAGAATGATGCTGAAGAAAATAAAAAATATGTAAATCGATGGAAAGATTTTCCAGACATTGTGTTTTTGGAAAAAATGCCTGAATTGGAAGAAGTAGAAATACGGGGAAATAATCTGTTATTCGACATTTCACCTCTTGCAACACTAACAGGGTTAAAAAAATTGGAAATGGGAAATAATCCCAATATAGAGAGTATTAAGCCGTTGTCGAATCTTACAAATCTTCTTTATTTAAACATTGATTATAGAAAACCCACTGATGGAGCGGAATTGGCTAACTTAAAGCAGCTCAAAGTGCTTTACCTTTATTCAACACCCATTACGAGTGTGCATTACATTGCTGGTCTTTCGGAGCTTGAAGATTTGGCATTGTACATGGAAGATGAAATAGATATATCCAGCCTGGGCGAACTTGGTAAACTAAAAAGACTTCGCTTGCGTGGAAATAATACAAATATTGACTTAAACAAATTAAGACCTTTAAGAAATTTGGAAGACATTAGCCTTGAGGGATTTTTTAACTTGGATGTACAGCCATTGGCGTCCTTTCCGAGTTTACTCTATATCAATTTTGATAATTCTGTTGTAAGAAATATCACTGTACTATTAGAGAGTGAAACAATAAAAGACATAGCCCGTCCACTTATGTCTGACAATGACTATCTGGTGATTGGGGAGCAATTTTGGAATCGCGGGATTGGATTCTCTCCTGCCTACGACAGGTAAGGACATACTTTTTAGGAAACTAATGGAGACAATCATAAATATGAAAAAGAAAATATATTTGTTTCTAACAATAATAGTACTTTATTCAGGCTGTCATAAAAGCAAGAGTGACAGTATACAGGATTACGCTGACAAATCTAAAAGTACACCCTATACATCTGCTACCGACAACATGGCTGGTACACAGATTTTACAGGAAGAAAGAACAGTACAGGAAATAATAAGGAGTCACAGTACAATAGAGCCTTATTTAAGATTTTCTGGCAGAACAAGTTATATGTTTCAAATTGAAGGAAACTTTACTGGTTCTGGCAATAAAGAAATTATTGCATTTTATCAACAAGGCGGCTCCTTATCCATAAATGCTGCATTTTGTTTTGTTTTAGATCCAAATGAAAATAAAATTGAAAGTATATATTATTTAGACGGGTATGGAACTCTTAGATTGAGTGAAGAAGATGAAGCGGAATCGGGTCTAATTGAAGCTGAAGCCCTGGGAAGGCCTATTATGTGGGATAATCGGATAATAGGCCGCGTTGGTGATTTTAACGGGGATGGAAAAGAAGAATTATATTTGTATCGTCTTTCGGGAATGAATGTAACCGTCAAAACAAGCACTTCTACCGCTGAGTAAAAAAGAAAAATAAACTTCCAGAAGATACACTATTTCGGAGGAAGAAATGAGATTCAGCGAAGAAGAAAAGGCAAAATGGCTTGAGGATTGGCACAGAAGTGGCAAAAGACCATGGACATACGCCAGAGAAAACGGCTTATGTCCACAAACATTCGTAAAATGGTCAAAACAGAAAGAAAAGTTTAAACAGGGTTTTGTTCAAGTACCGGAAAAAGCAGTAAATTTCCAGCAAGCAGCATCAGAGATACTGATAG
>WRLP01000021.1 GCA_009777535.1 Treponema sp. | reverse complement strand
ATTCGCAAAGGGGGAGGTTTTGGTTAAAAATGGGGTAAAAAAAAAAAAAAAACCCCCTTCCCCCCCCCCCCCCCCTACAGTTAAGCTCTGACAAGAAAAAAAATATCCCTTACCTTTCTCATAAAAATTTCCGGGTTTCTCCCTACATAGAAACACCGGTTTTTTTAAATTCCATTACAAGGAGGCAGTTTATGAAAAAAGCTGCAGTTTTCGGATTCATTCTGGTCTTGTTTACCGGAATTGGATTAATTATCAGTTGTGAAGGCCCTGCCGGACCAAGCGGGAAAGCCGGAGCAACTGCCGAAATGCCAACAATCACCATTAGTGAAGACGGTTTTTGGGTTGTCAACGGTGTCCCGACAACCGTTAAGGCAGAGGCGCCTGAAGCGCCGACAGTGGAAATCAACAGTGCAGGCTTTTGGGTTATAAACGGTATTGCAACTACCGTAAAAGCAGAAGGGGCAGATGCCACTGATCTGATTCTGTGGAATGAGATAAGCACCTACATTTCCGAAGTCACAACCGATCTTGGTAGTTTAGACAGGGTATTTGTTGACCTTGACCTGCCCTCGGGGAACGGCGATATAAAGGTAGCCTGGCTCTCCACTGTCCCAGGTGTGGTGGGCAACGATGGAATTGTTAGTCCCCTGCCTAACCATACAACCAGCCTTGTTCTCACTGGCTTCTTTACCAAGGGAGGGCTTACGCTGACACAGACCTATATCATTACCGTTCCCGCTTCTTCCGAGCTTACCCTTGAAGAATTAGCGGCGGTAGCATTTAGCCAGGAAGTAAGAACCATAGAAATCGACAATTTTATGGACTATTACCACTACGAAGTCCTGCTGCCGACTGCGACTGAACAGAATACGCTGATTTCCTGGGCGAGCAATAATACCACCTACCCAGTGCTCCACGACGACAGGGCTCCCAATCGAAGCAGGGTAATGGTAACCGATACCAATTATTTTGACGGGTATATAAACCTGACTGCGACATTCACAAATACCCAGCGGCTTGGGCTTACCTTTACCAGAGACTATCAGGTAAGAGTGGTAGACAGGCATTTCGTCGGGTATATTATGACATATTTCACCGGCAACAATGTCGCTGGAGAACAGGTACGGTTCGGCGTAACTACAGACATCACTGGTCTTGCCGGGTATACAGCCTTGAACAATAATAGCCCAACCATCTGGAACCTGAGCGATACAGGCGGTGTCAGGGACCCGTATCTTCAGCGCGGCCATGACGGTTGGTTTTACCTGACCGGTACAGATATGCATTCTTCCATTTGGGGAACCTGGTCAAACCGGGGCCTTGTGCTTGCTAAATCACCCGACCTTATTAACTGGACCGGTGCCAAGGTAAATATGCCCGGAACCTATCCGGCAAACTTCTCGACTATTAATGCTTCTTATGCCCCTGAATTCAACTACGACCGCAAAGCCGGGAAGTACCAGATAATATTTTCTGTAAGGAACTCGCAGTACAGCTTTAATGAGTGGATTTCGCCCATTAATATGCAGACAAGTGCAGCTGAAAGACAAACGATAATGAGCACACATATAAACGCGGACTTCACCGGTTTTGAGCATGAGCCTACCCGCCTATTCTTCCACCCCCTGGGTGAGACAAGCATTGACGGCAGTATTTTATATTATAACGATATGTACTATTTGTCCTGGAAAAATGAAGGTAGTAGTGGTACAAAAACCTATGTTGCAAAACAAGGCCTTGCACGATCAAAAAGCATTAACGGTCCCTGGGAGATATTAAGGCTGAATTCCGACCAGGACGGAGTCACAACTAATACGCGAACGGAAGGCGCCCAGTGGTTCAGGCAAGTCGGCACCGAAACATTTGTTCTTTTTTGGGACAGATTCGGCGGAGCTCCCCCACAAAGCGGCGGTATGTATCATCGATATGGGTATAGAACAACCACCGATATGGATACATGGGACCCTCCCATTGACTATTCAGGTGACTTCGATAGAGCCGCATACATAGCTAGCGGAGGGCAGTTTGTTCGCGCCCCTATTGGATTGGGAAGATATCATGACGACATTCCCATGTTCGGAAGTGATGCAGGCGGCTATGTGACACAGTCAACAACTCCCACAATAGCGCTGCCCTACTCAGCCAACCACGGCTCGATAGTACCCATAACACAGGCGGAATACGATCGCCTGGTGGATGCCACCTGGCCGGCTCAAACAGCAAATACTCCGATGGTAAACACGGATGCCACGCTCAGGCTGCACTATACTTTTTCTGGCGCTGACACTGTTGGTACCGCAGGTGATGGCACAGGGAGCAACATTATAAATCGGGCAAACCCCGGCACTCATGATGGAAAAGTAATGTGGCTCAACGCAGGCGGCGCTGGTGCAGCCATTGAAATCTTTAACGGCATTGGTACTTTTTACACAGGCACCACCACTACAACGCCAAATGTCAACGCAGGCAGCAACGCAAACCCAAATTGGCAATTGACCGGCAATAGTCCCGCCTATATTGATATGGGCGCGGCTGCGGGTTCTATTGTTGTCGGCCAGAATGATTTTACCATTGCCACCTATATAAGGATGGATAGTACGACAGAAACAACCACCAATGTGGTGACCGGCGAAGGTAACTTACTATGGTGCTTAACTGATTCTGATGATTTAAGCCAAATAATTTATGGCGCCGCAAATAATGGCGGTAAGTATATTATGCACAGGATAGTGTCTCAACGGGCAGCCATTTCCAATGCCGGTAGCCGCAGCCTTAGCTCCGTAAGTATCGGTGATAATTTGTTTGGCAACACGGGAACTGCCGCTTCTAACCCGCCCGTAAGAGGCACCTGGAGGCATGTAATGTACCGCCAGGCGGGAGAATGGGGGACGATCTACATCGATGGTGTGCCGGCAGCTACTTCAAGAATGAGGGTGCGCTCCACCCAACTGGTGGGTCCGGGGCAAACCCCTGAAACCGCTCTTCCTTACAACTGGATTGGAAGATCCGGTTTCAGAGCGAACATTGGAGGACTACCTGCCTCAAATGCGGCTGAACAGTATATGAGGCGTGCAAGATATGCGGATTTCAGGATGTACAGCGGCGCCATTTCAGAAGCCCAAATAGCGGCCCTGAATATCACTGGAACATTGGCAACATTGAACTCAACACCATAAACAATCCGGTTCAAACCCGGTATACTAGCACGCGAATGTGACAGCCCCCGTGAAGCATTAGTTTCGCGGGGGTTTTTTCATTTTGACCAAAGGGAAGATTGTCTATCGAAGTCTTATGTGCTACCTAACCGTCTGGCGAACCTGGCTTTCGCTAAAACCATCGATGGATTGCACCAGTGCGAGCCAGTAGTTTGCTTCGGTTTCTGATGTATAGGGGCCGACCCTGACACGGTACCACATTCTGCCGTCCAGTTCGCGGTTTTCAATAATTGAAGTGATGCCCTTGGAAGCAAGCAATTCCTTTGCACCTTCGGCTCTGACCATCGCAGTAAACGCGCCGGTTTGAACCCAGTAATCGTTTATTCTGTTCTGGGCAGCCACTGTTCTTGGCGCAGGCGCCCGTGCTGGTTCAACCCTTGCCGCAGGTCTTGTCTGCGCGGGCGCCGCGGCCGGCCTGCTTGCGACAGGGGCAGGACGCGGGGTTTCGACAACATCGGGAACCGCTGCCGTTGTAGGTTTGGGAATATCAATGGTTACCCGAGATGTGTCTAAATCGGCGGTATATTCTTCGTTATCAAAATAAATATTGGTTTCCTGACTGGCTTCGGCAAAAGGCTGTGTTTGAATCGCGGTATCCGTTTGATCGTTGAAATCAGGCGGTGTAAAAGCAGCGCCCCCGGCGCCCGGCGGAATTGGAGCCGATGAAAATGCAGCTCTTCCCCCAAGAGACCTGGGTGTAAGTATTAAAATAGCGGCGCTTATCAGTATCACCAAAAAAACGCCCACCGACACAGCAACGAGAAGCAGCTTTTTCTTTTCTTTGTCCATAATCAGTCAATCCCCTCTAAAAACATATCAATCTGGTATTCCAGCTTTTTGCGCAAACGCCTGGATTTTGTCAATCCAGGGTTTTCTACCTTATAAATTTCGGCGTTTCCTGCCAAATATTGAGAGTTGAAATCTTTTTGACTGGAAAAACGCCTGAGCAATGCCGCCCAGGAGAGCCTGTCGCGTCTGCGCGCCCGCAGCAGCCGGGTAAAAACGGGTGCCGTAACCAGAATGATGCGGTTTAGCCGGCCGAAAACCACAGACCGGTGCAATAAGGCGGCGTTAATTACGCAGGTTTTCCCGTTTTGGGCAGCAATCCACTCCCCGGTCAGACGGTTCGCCACCGGATGCACAATTGCCTCTAGAGCAGCCAGTTCCACGGGGTTACCAAAGACCCGCTGCCCGAGGAGCCGCCTGTCTATGGTGCCATCCTTTTTCAGTAAGTCCACTCCAAAACGGGCAAGAACCGCTTCTTTTTCCGAATCGAGGGCCGTATATCCCAGTTTATCTACATCAAGTACCGGCAGCCCCCGCGATTGTAACAAAGAGGCAACATGATTCTTGCCGGCGCAATAAGCTCCTGTAAGACCTATCAGCATATTCTTACATCGGCAAAATTCGACCAGTAATTTGCGTGTACTTATTACGGCAGGGTGTGGAAGTCCGACAACTCAAGAATTGTGGGGGCCTGGCCAAGGGCAGCGCTCCAGGAGTTATTTCCGGCATGCCCATAAGTATAAACACAAAACTCGACATACTCGGGATAGTGGTATTCTGAGTTATAGCTGATTTTAAAATGCAGTTTCTGCCTTTTACCTAAATTTGCTGCAGCTCCCTCATGCCAGGAAAGAAGCCATTCATAAATGCCGGAAATAGTTCCGAACGAATTTACCCTGCCCTCTATATACTCATCATAATCAGACTTGAGTTTTTCATGATGCTGCGGGTAATTCGGATCGAGATAAAGATTTTCCATACCAAGGTTTTCTATGTCATAAATTGCATTATTTTTTATTGTAACATTTGCGCAATAATTGTCCGGCGGATAATTAATCTGTGTGTACTTTTGCACAAAAGAATAGCCGGCAAAACCCTGTGTTGCCCAGGCTTTTTGTTTATCCATAAAATTGTCCAGGTCAAAGCCAGCCTGTTCAGTATCATTTGGCGCAACACTGCATGCAATGACCAATAACGCGGCAAATACGGCAGCAAACATTCTCGTCATTGGCTTCTTCACTCTTTATGGCAATATACTTCAAAATACTGCTGAATGGCCAGTACCGAAAAACCTTCGCTTTTTAATAAATACTTGAGGGAGCGACCATCATCAAGATATTTTTGCTTGCTTTTACCGGATTTATTTAGTTTTTCCACATAACGCATAAGCAGGGATAATTCGTTTTCTTCGTTCAATACGGCTTTAATTGCCGCTGTAGCATCGTCCCTGTCAATGCCGCGGCTGGACAGGGAAACAAGCATCTGCCGGGGGCTGCGCGTCAGGTGGGAACGCGACTCCAGCCAAAGACGGGCAAAACGCCCATCATCTACGAGCTGCATTTCTGTAAGGCGTGAAATTACTGCTCTAACGCAGGCAGGCTCATAGCCGCGGCGCTCCAATTTGCGGGTAAGGCCGGCCTGGCATTGTTCCGCCCTGGCTATCAGGCGAAGGGCGGTTTTCTCCGCCCGCAAGCAATCCGCAGACAAAGAACCTTAACTAGCGCTTGGAGAACTGGAAGCGCCGCCGGGCTCCGGCAAGGCCGTATTTTTTCCGCTCCACCATACGGGGATCGCGGGTTAGAAAACCGCTGTTCCGCAGTGAGGCATAATTGGTGTGATCAACCTGGCAAAGGGCGCGTGAAAGACCGTGGCGGCATGCGCCGGCCTGGCCATTGGAACCCCCGCCGTAGACATTTATCAGTATATCAAACTTGTTATCGCTGGCGGTTACCATCAGGGGCTGCCGAACCATCTGCACATGCTCCCCCTGCGGAAAATATTGGGCCAACTCTTTGCCATTTACTACGATTTTGCCGCTTCCATCCCGAATATAAACCCGGGCAACAGAAGTCTTCCTCCTGCCCGTACCAATTCCAAGATTCTTAATCATAATTACCTCTTATACCTCGATCAGTGTAGGATTCTGTGCATTATGCGGGTGCTTTGTCCCGGCATAAACCTTGGCATTTTTCGCCAGCTTTCTGCCCAGGGGTCCCTTGGGAAGCATTCCCTTGATTGCCTTTTCCATCGGCATCGCCGGGTGCCTGGCGGAAAGTTTTTCATAATTGGTGGTTTTTAGCCCGCCAGGATAGCCGGAATGCCGGTAATACATCTTCTGCTGGGCTTTCCTGCCTGTAACCACAGCCTTATCTGCGTTTACAATTACCACAAAATCCCCAATCTCCTGATTCGGAGCGTAAATAGCCTTGTTTTTGCCCCGGACAATGGACGCCACCTTGGCCGCTACTCTGCCCAGAACCTTTCCCTCTGCGTCAATGACATACCACTTCCGTTCCACCGACGCGGGTTTTGCAAATACTGTCTTCATTTCGATACCTTTCCATTATTCTAAACTTTTTAAATGCAACGGGAACCTTAATTTGACATAAAAGTGAAATTTAGTCAAGTGGAGGCTGATAAACGGCTGCCAATAATGGGAGTTATTTGCTTGAAAATTTATGAATTCGGCAATATACTGTTCCCATTCCATTCACATAAAGAAAAAGGAGAGAAAACATGAATTACACAGAACTTGTAGTATTTATCATTTATCTTGTGGCCATGCTTTGCATCGGTGTATTTATCTTCGTTCGGGCCAAGGGTAAGGGGGGAGAAAAAGAATACTTCCTGGGCGGTCGGCAGATGGGGCCCTGGGTTTCCGCCCTTTCTGCGGGTGCATCGGACATGAGTGCATGGGTACTCATGGGGCTGCCCGCTTCCATATATGCGGCAGGCATGGGACAGACATGGATTGCCGTCGGGCTCGCCATCGGCTATGCCCTGAGCTGGATTTTTATAGCGCCCCGCCTGCGTCAGTTCTCCATCGCGGCGAATGATTCCATCACACTGCCGCAGTATCTTACAAACCGGTTCCTGTCACAAAGCAAGGCGCTGCAGGTTATCTGCGCCGTGATTTTTATTTTTGCATATACCATCTATGCATCTTCCAGCATCAAGGCATGCGGTATTCTTTTTAATACGGTGCTTGGAATTAACGCAAGCGTCGCGATGTATGTAGCGGCTTTTATCATCATCGGTTATACCTTTATGGGCGGGTTCAAAGCCGTTTGCTGGACAGATTTTTTCCAGGGACTCCTCATGCTGGGGGCGCTTTTGATAGCTCCGATTTTTGCGCTGTCGCTGGTTAATGCCGGCTCCGGTATGGCAGCTTCTTCTGTTTCATTCCCTGACAACTACTGGAATTTCATAAGCAGCGGAAGGCTGGACTGGAATAGCTGGGCGGATATCCTTTCGGGCCTTGGCTGGGGTCTTGGTTACTTTGGAATGCCCCACATCATTATCCGTTATATGGCCATTCGTTCACAAAAGGATGTAAAAAAGAGTGCGGTAATCGGTATTTCGTGGAACATACTGATACTTTTCTTCTCTGTTTTGGCGGGTTGTGCCGGACGTATGTTCCTGGGTGAAATTTCGGACAGCTCCACAGTTTTTATTCAGATGGTGCGCCTTATATTCCCGGCAGTCATCTCCGGTATTTTGTTATCTGCAATTCTTGCAGCCGCAATGAGTACCGCAGACTCCCAGCTTCTTGCTTCCGCGTCCGCTTTTGCAGCCGATGTTTATAAACCCGTGCTGCGCAAACAGGCCAGTGAAAAAGAAATGTTCTGGTCGGGGCGCATTGTCGTTGTTGTTATTGCCCTGGCAGCGGTAGCCATCGCTTCGCACCCTGGCAGCGGTACCATTATGGGTCTTGTCGGAAATGCCTGGGGTATTTTCGGCGCCGCATTCGGGCCGGTAATTCTGCTGTCGCTGTTCTGGAGGCGTTTTACTTTTGCCGGCGCCGTAGCCGGTATCGTCGCGGGCGCCGTAGTAGATGTAATTTGGCTTGCGGCATTTTCCGGTACGGGTCTGTACGAGATTATCCCCGGTTTCGCCGCCGGCCTGCTCGCAGCCGTTCTTGTAACACTTGGCGGGAAAAAGCCGGGCGCCGATGTCGAAACGTTATTCGACAAGTCGGTGGCTCTGACGGATTAGACGGAAAAAACCGCGTTTGGGTGCCTGGCAACATACGTCATGTCGCGGCCAACACCACCGCGCCGAAAGCTCCCAGGCTTACAGCGCCTTCCGTGATGGGGTGAGCCTCGTTTGCTATGAGTACTTTTGCGCTGTGGAACCGTTCAGGCAGGGTGAAGACCTGGCCGAAACCTGAAAAATTGCAGGCAACGATCAGTTCTTCCCCACCGTAACTGCGGGTATAAATGAACAAATACGGGTCGTCAGGCATTAATAACTGATAATCGCCGTGCGTGATAATGTCCATTTCTTTGCGCAGCTTGATAAGGGTTTTGTAGTATGCGAAAACAGAACCGGCGCGCTGCATTTGTTCTTCGGCATTTATTTCGCGGTAATTCGGGTTAAGCATAATCCACGGTTCGCTGTCCGAAAAACCGGCATGGCGCCCGCCGTTCCAGTGCATGGGCGTGCGTGAATTGTCGCGGCTTTTAAGGCGCAGGTAACGCAGCATTTCCCCTTCGGCGATTCGCTTTTCCTGCACGACAAGCTCTTCGTAGGCATTAATGCTTTCCAAATCGCGGTAATCGCCGATTCCTGCAAACGGGGCGTTTGTCATTCCCAGCTCTTCACCCTGGTAAACGTACGGCGTACCCTGCATAAAGTGCAGGCATGTGGCGAGCATTTTCGCCGACTTCTCACGGTACTCGCCCTCGTCGCCAAGCCGTGAAACAATTCGGGGCTGGTCGTGGTTGCACCAGTAAAGGCTGTTCCACGCACGGCCAAAGAGCCCATGCTGCCAGCGGGTAAGAACCTTTTTTAGTTCCACCAGATTTATTTTAAGGTCGTTCCACTTGCCGGTTTCGCTGCCGTCCAGCCCGACATGCTCAAAATGGAACACCATGTCCAGCTCGCTGCCGCCGGAATTGGCGTATTTAACCGCCTCGTCGACTGTAACCCCGCTGGCTTCGCCGACAGTCATAATATCATAACGGGATAAAACTTCACGCCGCATATTCGATAAAAACTCGTGGACGCGCGGGCCGTTTGGGACCAGAATCCTCATGTCGCCGTCGGGAAACACCAGCGAGCCTGCGTTCAGGGGCTTGGAAATAAAACTGATAACGTCCATGCGGAAGCCGTCGATTCCCTTATTCAGCCAAAAGCGCATCATATCGAAGATTTCCGCGCGAAGACTGGGGTTTTCCCAGTTTAGGTCAGGCTGCTGCGGCGAAAAACAGTGCAGATAATACTGCCCGGTAGCCTTATCAAGAGTCCACGCAGGGCCGCTGAAAAACGCTTTCCAGTCGTTGGGCGGCCCTCCGTCCCTGCCGTCTCGCCAGAAGTAATAATCCCGCCGTGGATTTTCCCGGCTGGAGCGGCTCTCGGTAAACCACGGGTGTTCGTTTGACGAGTGGTTAACCACCAAATCCATAACGATTTTCAAACCCATGTTATGCGCACTCTCCAACAGGCGGTCAAAGTCCGTCATTGTTCCGAATTCGGGATTGATGGAATAATAATCGCTTACATCATAGCCGTTATCATGCATGGGGCTTTGACAGAAAGGCGAAATCCACAGCACGTCTACGCCAAGTTCTTTCAGATAACCGAGCTTCGAAGTAATGCCGTTCAAATCGCCGATGCCGTCGCCGTTGGAATCGCAAAAGCTGCGCGGATAAATCTGATAAACAACCGCTTTCTTCCACCACTGGGTTTTCATTTTTCCTCCGGTTCAATAAACCTTATTTTTCTAACCTTTTACCGAGCCTTCAACCATACCTCTAATTATATACTTTTGCAGTATAAAAATACTTTTTAACGTTCATGCAGTTATATTTCTTACACTTTGGCGCTGAATAATCTCGTGAGGTACATACGTGGTACCCATTGGTATTTCCTGTTTTTCTATTAAAGAAAACAGGGTTTGAGCGGCCAAGGCGCCTTCCTGAAAATATGAAACGCGCACAGTTGATAGTTTCGGCCTCACTTGTGATGCGGATTCAATATCATCAAATCCCATAATCGAGATTGTATCCGGCACCTTGACGTCCACCTTATCCAGGTAATTCATGGCTCCAATGGCCATAAGGTCTGAGCAAACCATTACCGCAGTGGGAAGTTCAGGATTCTTTTCGAGGATTTTTTTCATGCAGTTATATCCTGATTCAAAAGTAAAATCGCCATGAATTACATAATTTTTTTTGTATTCAAGCCCCAGTTCTTTCAAGGCTTGGCGATACCCGGAAAAACGCTTCTGCCCGGAAGAAAAATCTTTTTTCCGGCCGCCAATGAAGGCGATTTTTCGGTGCCCGTTGTCATATAAAAAGTGAATAGCGTCTTTTGTAGCCTGAATATTATCATTAACTACGGTTGGCATGGGTTTTTCGGCACCTGCTTCTGACATTTCCTGGGTGATTAACACTGTCGGATATTTCTGAGCTCTTATTTCTTTCACAATATCACCGGTTACATCAAACCCGGCGAATAGAAGGCCGTCTATCTGACGATTATTCATAGCCCTTAGTAATTTAATTTCATTTTCTGTATTATTGTTCGAATCACACACTATCAATATATAATCCCGCTGACTGCATACACTATCGATTCCTTTGGACATAGCGCCGAACACTGTATTGGATATATTGGAGATAATTATTGCAATCATGCCGGTTTTTCTGGTAACAAGACTGCGGGCGATTTGATTTGGTCTAAAATCATGCTTTTTAATGACCTTAAACACCTGTTTTTTTAATTCGGGACTGACTTCTTTCGTACTATTTAAGACCCGTGATACCGTGGAAATTGACACTTTTGCTTCATAAGCTATATCACGAATAGTAATTTTACGCACTGATGCTCCCTTGGAAAACGGGAAACCGTTTTCCCAAGAGTACAATACGGCACATCATTTGTCAAGGGAAAAATATAAAAATCACCATTGTTCTGTTTGCCAATTAACCCTTTACAGCCCCTTCTACAATGCCCTTGATGATATGCTTCTGCAATATCAGGAACACGATAACGATGGGAAGCATGGTCATTAACGTCGCGGTAAGGATCATGTCCCACCTCTTTACAAAGGAGCCGACAAAACTTGCCACGGCCAGGGGCAATGTCTGCACGCTGTTGCCAGAACCGAGTACCAGCAGCGGCAGCAGGAAGTCATTCCATATCCAAATTCCGTTCAGTATTACTACCGTAAATGTAATGGGAGTGAGTATTGGGAAAACAATCTTAAAAAATGTAGCCGGCTTTGAACAGCCGTCTATGGTGGCGGCTTCTTCCAGTTCCAGGGGAACCGATTTTATAAAACCATGAAAGAGGAATATTGATAGCGAGGAGCCGAAGCCCAGATACGCAAAAATGATTCCAGGGTAATTTTGCAGCAGCCTGAACGGGCCGGGGAACAGGCCGAGTTTTACCTCGATAAGATGGAACCAGCTTATCAGCGGGAACATTACCACCTGAAACGGTATTACCATGGCCGCGACGAATACCAAAAATACGGCATTGGACAATTTAGACTTGGTGCGTACAAGCACCCAGGCGGCCATTGACGAGTTTAATACAAGAAGGCCGACCGAGACAACTGTAATTACAAGCGTGGAAACAAAAGATGACGCATAACGCACGTTTGGGCTTGTAAGTATCGCCTTTATGTTGGTAATAAGCTGCGAAGGATTTTTGGGGAAGGCCAGCGGGTCCATTATAATCATAAGAGACGGCTTGGAAGAATTTATAATTACCAGTAAAAACGGCAGCATATAAAACAGAAAGATTATTACAGCGATGCACTCAAGAGCGAGTAATTTTTTATTTCTGCTCATCACATTTCAATCTCCCTCTTTTTATTTGCCTGCACCTGGATCAGTGAAATTACGGCAAGAACGATAAAGAAAATTATTGCCTTGGCCTGCCCCTGGGCGAGCTGGCGGTAGGCAAATGCCGTTTGGTAAATGTTCAGCGCCAGAAATTCATTTGTCATTATAGCCCTGCCCATAAACATTCCCGAAGGGCCGCCGGCCGTAAGGGCGAAATTTACATCGAACTGCTTGAATGAATTAACGAGAGTAAGAAACATCGAAACCGTAAAGGCCGGAGCGACAAGCGGAAACACGATATGCCTGAGCCGCTGCCCGTAATTTACGCCGTCTATTTCAGCCGCTTCTATCAATGATTCGGGAATGCCCTGCAACGCCGCCACATAGATCATCATTATGTAACCCGCATACTGCCATGTACCGACAATGACTATTGCCAAAAGCGCCAAATATCTGTTGGCAAGAAACAGATTATCTTTAAGCCAGTTAAACCCGACCATTGCCCCGAAAGATGGTATGGCATTGTTGAAAATAAACTGCCAGATATAGCCAAGAATAAGCCCGCCGATAAGATTTGGAAGAAAAAATCCGGCGCGGTATATCCCCTTTAATTTCAGATTGTTTGTTACCAGGAGCGCCATGAAAAACGCGCAAATGTTTAATATAACAATATTAATTATTGCATAAGCCACCGTAACCAAAAACGAGTGGAGGAACATTATGTCCGATTTCACCGCGAGGTAATTGCGAAACCCAACCCATTCTACTTCCGTACCAGTTATCGCATTCCAGTTTGTAAATGAATAGTAAATCCCCATAAAAAAAGGAATTACTATTACCATAAGGAAGGCAAATACTGATGGAAACAAAAACAAAAAAAACATGGGTGAGTGACGCGATCTGCTTATCTTACTTTTTTCTATACCCATACTTACTCCATTAGGGACTGGGGGCTGGGGAATGGGAATCATTGTTCGCTATCTGTTCGGATTGATATTACGAAAAGATTACAAACAACGATCCCTTTTCCCTTTTATCTTTTATCTCTTATCTTTTATCTTATTTCGCTGACTGCATTTGTAAACAATCTTACAAAGCCCTGCGGATCTATCTGACCCGAAGCCATCTGATGAAACACGGGCCCAAGGGTGTTCATGCCGAAGCCGTCGGGCATTTCATTCTGCTGCCAGGCATAAATCTTTCCCTGGCTCGACCACTCCTGAACGGCTCTGGAGAACTGCCCTTCAGGACTAAGTGTTACAGATTTGAACGCCGGCACCATTCCGGCTTTGTTTACCATGTAATCATGTCCTTCCGGCGTAGACGCCATGGCTATAAGGAACTTTTTCGCTTCTTCAATGCCCTCCGCTGAGGCTCTCGCGTTCACAAGGTACCACGACGGTGCCCCGACGAAAATGCCGTCCGTTGTTTCATTCAGATACGCATGGGGGACATAGCCCATCTCGAATGTTATGCCCAAATCCTTAAAGGTCGGGTCAACCCAGTTGCCCTGGTGGATAAACACCGTTCTGCCAATCGCATAATCGCCAAGCTGCTGATCATATCCGCCGGTAAGAAGGGTATTCCTGTTGGCATACCTGAACAATAAATTGTAATACTCGGCAAACCTGGTAAGGCGGGGATTATCAACCTGTCCGTTGAGCATCATGTCAATGAGCCTTGTGGAATCATTGTACGGCAGGCCGAGGGTAAGATAGGCGTTTACTCCGTGAAGCCCTGTTACCCAGGTCATGCCCGGGCCGGCCACCATGGAAACTACCGCATCAAGGCCAAGCTGGTCTTTCTGCGCATCAATTCTTTCAAACGCAGCCCTGATGGCGGATACACTTGTCAGGGTATTGGGATCTACTCCTGTTCTGGCAAGAAGTTCCTTGTTGTAGCCAAGCCCCCATCCCTCGATGGCCACGGGGAAACCGATAATTTTACCATCCGCCGGATCAACATAGGCAACATCGGTGTCTCTGACCCAGGGCTCGTTTGAAAGATCGGCAATTCTGCCAGAGCGTTTGGCGTCCTCGTATCCGGCCTTGCCTTCAATTACAAACAGTTCAGGCTCAGTACCGGAATTGAACATTGCAGCAATGTTCGGCGCATAGGGAGTTTCGCCGCCGAAACTTCTAATCGTAACCCTTACGCCGGTCTGCCTCTCATACACCGCCGCGTAGCCCTTCAGGGCTTCATCAATTTCGATTTTGTTACTTACAAGGGTTATTTCCCTGCCGCTCCCGGAAGCTCCGCCCCTTCTGCTGCAGCCAATTACTGAAAACCCAATGCAAACTACAAGCAGCACACTTACTAGTCCAATAATTTTTCTCATTTTCTTCTCCTTTCAATCAATGTAAAATTATTTTTGGTTGTAAAACCTTTACTAACATATAATGATAATGTACTTTTTTTAAGCCGTCAAATAGCTTCAGTTGATAAACCAAGGTTTTACCTTAATCTACCAGCCGCCCACTAAAGCACCACACATCTGCGCGCCAATAGTATGTAATAAAATATTTATGGAGGTTTACATGAAAAACAAGAATTGTTCGTTGGCGTGCTTTGGCGTACGCCTTGGCGCGCACAAAAGCGCGGTTTTCTTTCTCTACATAACGCTGCTTTTGGGAACGAGCGCCTGTAGCCTTTCTGCAAAAGGCCCGGTACAAACGCCTGAAAAAGGGGAAAATCTGACAATAATGACCTGGAATGTCCACAATTTTTTTGACGGCATTGAGGCAGGAACTGAATACCCGGAATACCAGGAATCAGCCGGCTGGTCGGCGGAAAAATATCAGGGCAGGCTTAATGCCGCCGCTTCTGCTATTAAGAAAATAGAGCCAAAGCCGGACATTATCGCGTTTCAGGAGATAGAAAATCTTCAGGCTATTTCCGGCATTGCCGGTTTGCTGTCCGGTTATGCCTGGAGCCATTTTGCCAACAATCCCGGCGCCGCTCTGGGCCTGGGAATTATCAGCCGGCACCCCATAACTGCAGCCACTGTTCATTCGATCACTATCGACGGGGTTACAACGCCCAGGCCGGTACTGGAAACACAGATAGAAGCCGGGGGCGAATCACTGGCGCTTTTTGTCTGCCACTGGAAATCAAAAGTGGGCGGGCAAGAAGCTACCGAAGAAACGCGCAAGGCATCGGCACGGGTTATACTCCGCAGAATACGGGAACTTGCCGATGAAGAGCCGGCGCTTCCGGTAATAATACTGGGCGATCTTAACGAAAACCACGATGAGTTTTACAGACTGAACGGAACGGCAGTATGCGCCCTGCTTCCCGACGATCCCCTAAGCGCTGAACTTGCAGGATTTTTGTATGCAGGGGGCGGAACAGCCCGGTCTCATTCAAAAATGCAGACGGATTTTGTTGTAATTAGCGGCAACAAGCCCCCTGCGGCCGTTCACTTTCCACGGGAGGTGTTGGCCTTCTATTCACCATGGACAGACTATACAAAAAGCGGCTCTTATTACTACAGGGATAACTGGGAAACCATTGATCATTTTCTGCTCTACGGAGAATTCTTCAATGGATCCGGCTGGGATTTTGGGGACTTCAAAGTAATAGATTTTCCGCCGTTCACAAATTCCAGGGGACAGCCGGCTTCGTATAACCCGCGAACAGGCACAGGCTTAAGCGATCATCTGCCGCTGGTGCTGACGCTGAGAATGCAATAGATATTTATTTTTTCGATACTGCCGCAGATCTGGAATCAAGAGCGTTTAGAATCGCCTGAAGCCTTTCCTTTTCGATCAGGTCGATCAGGCGTGCTTCGGTATACCGCCTTGCTTCTTCCGTAAAGCTGCCGACGGAAACGCAGATCCCCTTGCCTGCCTTAACCTCTTTTAAGTGGGAATGAAAATCCCTTATAACCAGTTCCCCGACCGACCCTTGAGTCCTGATAAAACGGAACATAATAAGGTCCGACCATCTGGGAGTGTCAACTTCAGCAAGAATATCCGCCCATTCATTTTTGTTTACGGATATATTGGTGATTTTTACTTTAGCCTTTGGGAAGTATGAAAGAACAATCCTCCGGCAAAGCGCAATAAAGTCAGCCGAGGACGCCATAAGGAATGTATGCAGATTGCGGTTTGCATTAAGCTCCTGATACTTGCTCAAAAGAACATTAACGTCCTTGTACGAAGAATTTTCGGTCTGAATCAATCTAAGCAGAGGTATGGCTTTGCCGATTTCATTAAGTTTGATATAGGTAAGGGCAAGCCTGTATCGCAATTCAGTCAGAATATCAACTTTTACATTCTGATGCCTCAACCCTATTTCGAAATCCGCAGCCGCAGCATCATACAGCCTTGTTTCCAGGTGAATTATTCCGGAAATCAGACAGGCGTTGGGGCCCATTACCGGATCAGGACGCAGATGATTAAAAATTCTCAAAGCCTGCTCGGTCTGGCCTGCCTCGTGATAACATTCCGCAAGGGTGTACAGCGATTCCTTGTCATCGGGAGCAAGGTCTATTGCCTTACGAATAAAGTTCATTGCATCTTTGGGTTTTTTCATTCTGAAAAGGGCATGACCAAGAATGCGAAGAGCGGCAGGATTATCAGGGTCCTGAATACGAGCCTGTTGAAGAAGCTGAACTGCTTTTTCATAATTTTTTCTTTCAAATTCTATGGCGCCAATGTTGAAGTTAACCTCAAAGTTATCCTGCCTGTAACCTCTGGCTATGTGAAAGCTCTTGTAAGCCTGATCGATCAGATCGAGTTTCTGTGCAGCCAAACCATGGCGCAGATACACCTCAAAACTATCGATTCCGGGTTCCGGGCGGGTAGTAAGTATCCCGGAAAGGGTATCGTAGGTCTTCATGGCCTTATCCCAGCTGCCTTCTTCAAAATAGTATCCTGCAATACTATACAGCGCTTCCGGATCATTGGGATTCTGCACAAGCCTCTTGCTGGCAGTCTTAAAAATAGCTTCCCTGTTTCCTGATCGTTTTCCGAATCCTCCGTAAAAACCGCCCTTAAAACGGCTCATAAAGAAGTAAAAAACGAACACGATGAGGATAAGAACAAATACTGCCGCAAGAATCGGGAGCATACTTCAAATTATCGGACAAATTTAACCATATCTGCAATAAAGACGCCCCATAAAATACAGAAGTATTAATAACTGTTCAGTTTAATTCGGCCGATAATTGAAATTAAGATTTAAATGCTGTATACTTGACAAGGGGAAATTCCATGTCTAAATTTGAAAGAACATTTGTCACTAAATCGTCCGAAGGACAAGGAGTTAGTCCTATGACGCCAATAATTGGTATAAAGATCGCAAACGGAGAGTTTTATCCTATTTTCGAGGAGAATTCTTCGGTAAAAAAGCGGATGATCCTGACCACGGTTCACGATAACCAGCTTAGTGTGCAGATAGACCTTTACAGAAGCACAACCCAAACCATGACTGAGGCCCAGTACATAGGCAGTCTGGTTATTGATAAAATCAAGCCAAAACCCAGAGGAGAGCCTTCCATAGAGATGGTAATCTCCTCAAATGCAAATGGCGACATTATTGCCGACGCAATCGACCTGGACTCCACTCCCGGCGGCGAACATCAGATATTGAGCGTTTCTCTAAAATCGCTTGATGAAGCAAGCCGCGACATAGACCTTCCCGATTTTGAGCTTGAAAACAATGTTGAACCACCAACTGGATTGTATAAACAGACCGAGAAAATAAAGGAAAAAGATTCAAGGTCCTTCCCTTCGCTGATAGTCTTACTTATAGGTTTGGTAATAATTCTTGCCCTGGCGGCTTTGTGGTTTTTCCTCTACGGAGGCAAAGAGAAAGTCAGCAGCATGATAGGAAAACCCACCACAGAGCAACCACCGGTAGAAACTGACCAAACCTTGCAGGAACCGGCCCAGCAGCCTGAGCCACCTCCGGTTATTCAGGCGCCTGTCTCGCCACCTCCTGTGCGCGAAGAACCACCGGTGCGTACGCGCCCGGCGCCGCCGGTTGCCTCCTACAGAGTGCCGGCCACGATTCCCAGGGAGGGCGTACCGTACACCATTCGATGGGGAGATACCCTGTGGGATATTTCTGAAGCTTTTTACAGGAATCCATGGCTATATCCAAGGATTGCCAGGTTCAACAATATCCGAAATCCTGATCTGATAATTTCGGGCAGAACAATTCGGGTACCGCCCAGGAATTGAGCATCCGAAGACTCTGTATATTAATTTTTCTTTTCTTGTTCCTGTGTTGTTACTCGTGTGCCCAGCAGAGTGTTCAGCCTGATTTTTATCAGGCACTGAAAAGTACGGATAAATCTGATGCATTAAAACTTTTTGAAAAAGCGCTGGACAGTTCCAATACATACATCAGGCAGTACGCGGCGGAAGAACTCGGTAAATTATTGTACGAAGGCATGGAGCTTTCCGAAACGCTTTCGGAGCGTGTCCGCCGCGAAGCAGCCGGTTCCTGGGCTGCGGCTTTTGACGCACTTGGTAAAGCGCCTGACAAAGAAAAAGTCTTATCGTTTTTATTGGGCCCCGGCTATGCGGAAAATGCAGCCGCCCTTCCCGATGAAGCTGCGCTTTACATACTGCGCGAATGCAGAAATGAAGAGGCATTTTTCAGTATAGAAGAAAGTGCCGCCATAGAGGGGCGCTTTGCCGCATCGCGCTCGCGTTTCAGGGAAGCGCTCACTTTTTTCCGCATTGTAATCGAAAGCGGGCAGACGGAAGCCGAAGGTACAGCGCCGCATATTTTTCTCCAGTATCCGGTTTTGTTAAACGATCTGGGCAGATCTTTTCAATACGCCTCGTCGACTAACGAAGGGCTCGAGCTTTTTCTGAATTGGGAAAACGCCATATCCGAAGAGCAGGACGCGGACGGTAATCTGCGGTTCAGGCTCCTCTTTTTTGCCGCGCGGATTGCACGCCAGCGGGGCCTTATCGATCAGGGCATTGCGCTTTTTAAGCAAGCACTGCCCCTTGCTCCCGATTCTGAACAAGCTGATGCCTGCATCTGGTACATTCTCGATTCTGCCTTAAATCGCAGTTCCGGTGTTTTTATTCAGCAGTTGGAAGAATTAGTCCACGAGTGGCACGACAGCGCCTACTTTGACGATGTTCTGGACAGGTTCTCCAGGGCGCTCATTCTGGGCAGGGATTGGAAAAATCTGATCTGCACTTTTTCGCTAATTCGGGATTTGGAGGGCGGCGTTTCTGCTGCAAGGTACGCCTGGGTAATCGCCCGCGCCGCCGAAGAAGGCTATCTTTCGGCAGAGGAACGGCAGGAGGCAGCCAAAGCGGTTAACTCAGCGGCGGAAACTTTAACGGCGGATTATTTACGCGCTGCATATAACAAAGACAGTTCCCTGCTTTATTACCGGTCGCTAAGCGCCGCTGCCCTTGGAGAACCTTTTTTGGTTTTGGCGCGGGCAGCAGCCGAGGAGGCTTCGGCCGCTGGCGACCCAGCCGCCGGCGACCTCCTGGCGGCGGAGTTTCTCCTTGGCTTTTTCGGCAACAATGCCGCCGAATTCTCTCCACGCTACATCAGGCTGCTGGAAAAAAAACTCTCAACGGCGGAACTGCGTACCATTGCAGAAGCCCTTGCAAAAGCAGGACTGTATGCGGAATCCATTAGGTTGATTTCGCTTGTTATCAAAAATGAAAACGCTTTTTACGGGCGGGACATGGAACTTTTTTATCCCCGGCCATTCAGGGAATTTGTTGAACAATACTCCAAGGAAACCGAAATGGAGCCTGCCCTGCTTTTCGCCCTAATTCGCACCGAAAGTGCCTTCCAAAGCAGGGTTGTCTCACGTGCCGGAGCGGTAGGTTTAACCCAGCTAATGCCGGCTACCGCCGAAGAAACAGCGGGCCGAATCCGGCGCTCCGGCGGACCGGATTATATACAAATGGAAGATAACGAGAATGTTGTTGATCTGGAAAACCCTGCGATAAATATCCACATCGGCGCACATTACCTTGCCTACTTAACAGAACGTTTTGAAAATACCCAGCTTGCTCTGTTGGCGTATAACGGAGGTTTGAACCGTGTGCGCCGCTGGAGATCCGCCTCCGGCCTGCCCGTGGATCTTTTTGTGGAAACAATAGAAATTACGGAGACCAGGGAATATAGCAGAAAGGTCATGGCAGCGACAGCGGTTTACAGGGAACTGTACTATCGCAATGATTGATTTTCGTATTCCAGCCCAAGCGCCCTGGCAAGCAACGTTCTTGGATCGCCTTTTCTTGTCAGAGTTTTAGCGGCGGCAATCAGGGCAGGAAGATCGCGGCCTGAACGTTCGTATAAATCTTCAAAAAAGTCGTCATCAGCATAGTAGAGCCGGTAAAGTTGAAGGTATGCATTATTCACAGGTATCGTTGAAAAGCCGCGGTAATTGTCAGTAGTAAAACGGTTTTCGTATTCGAGGTCGAACCTGCTTTGAGCGGCAAGGATAATTCTTTCTTTTTCAAGTAGTTTTTCCTCACGACTCATCACGCCGGAGTAAACGGCCTCCAGTTCTGCAATAAGGGCGCGAATAAAATCCACAAATGCATTTTTGTCGGCCTCGGAGATTGATATTTCCCGGTATTCATCAGAATCCACGCCAAAACGCGACTCTATATAGAGCCGCGCGCCCTCGCTGCCGGTAAATTCCGCCAGTTCTTCATTGAATTGCACCTTGCCCTTAATAAACACCGTTGCGTGTAACTGTTCGTGAATGATTAGATTTGCCAGATGGTAGGGTGAATAATCCAGCATGTATGAATAAAGCGGGTCTTTAAACCAGCCAAGGGTACTGAAAGCGTCCACACCGCGTATCCAAACATCCAGTTCCTTTTTTTCAAGTTTGGCCCGTTCTTTTCCTGCATCTTCTATATTAAAAAACCCCTTGTAAGGCATTGCGCCGACTACGGGGAAACGCCATTGGTAGCGTGTAAAGGAATCTTTCGCCGAAGCGGAGACAACAGCCGCAAGATAATCCCTGTCAAGCTGCACATAACGGGTATAGTTTTTGCTTAATTTAAGACCAAGTTCATCCGCCGCAAAGCGCCGGATATCATAAACCAGTTCTACAAATTCCCCCATTGCCGCGTCTTCAAGGGAAAGGCGCTCCAGAGGAACAGCCCGGTTCAGGTAGCCAAGCATTGTCGTCCCCTGCTTGATGGTATAACAGCCTGAGCAAATGGCGCACACAACCGAAAGCAGAACCGCGGCGGCAATTACCGGAAAGAGGGAAATGGGGTGTAAGCGGCAGCATCTTTTCAAAGCACCCTCACTCCTTAAAAAGCGGAACTTTTCCTTCAAGAAAATCCTCCAGGCCGCAGTTTTCTCCCCCTACGATCAGGCTTAATGCCTTAGGGTGGCGTTTCATGAATTCCACGCTGCCTCCAACATACTTAACCTTGCCGCTTTTTACCTCTATGGCTGTAAGAGCGCTTGTACCTTTTTGTATAACAAAATCAACTTCCTTTTCACGTTCCCGCCACCAGTGAACAGAAAACCCTTCCTCTTTTCCACGGGCCAAAAGACTGGCGCCAACGGCGCTTTCAACAAGGTGCCCCCTGGCATCCGGCATTTCGAGAAAGCTGCCTCGGGAAGCTCCGGCAGCCCAGATAAGGAGAGATGTGTCGTATACCAAAAAACGCGGGGAACTTTGCTTTTCCCTTATTTTATTTGCAGAGTATTTTTGGAGTCCGCAAAGAATGTTCGCATTGTTCAACAACTCCAGATAGTGAGCCAGCGTCACTGTGTTACCCGCATCATGAAGCTGCCCCAGGATTTTTGTATAAGACAATTCCTGGGCGGAGTAAGACGCTCCAAGTGTAAAAAGCGAGCGCAGAAGGGCTGGTTTGCGCACCGCTTCCATTTGGAGTATATCCCTGGAGATAACAGGCTCCACAATCGACGAACCCATATAGCGCGCCCAGCGTTCAGTGTCGTTCTTCAGCGCCGCCGCTCCGGGATAGCCTCCAAAAAAAAGGAAATCATCAAGTTTATACTTAAAAGCGGTTTTACATTCCTTATAATTCCAGTGCGGACAGAACAGCACTTCAAACCGCCCTGCCATTGATTCATTTAATCCTTTTTGAATTAACAGGGAAGATGAACCTGACAAAATCACTTTTATCGGGGTTTTTTTGCGGGTATCTTCGTCCCAAAGAAGTTTCACCATTGATGACCAGGACTGAACTTTTTGAATTTCATCGATAGCCAGGATAATTTCCCTGCCGGTCTGTTTTTGCCTTAAACGCACCTTTTCCCACTCATTGCGCAGCCACTCCGGCGAAACCAGAACCGGGTCATCGGCACTGACAAAATGATGGGGAACAGAAAGAGATTTCAGGGCTTGCAGTATCGCCGTAGTTTTGCCGGTCTGCCGGGGGCCGATCACAACCTGCATAAAAAGGCGCTTTTCCGTCATTCTGCCTGTTAATTGTTCGACCAGCTTTCTCTTGTACATACCTTCCTTACAAATTACTCATTATATTGAGTAATTTGTTCATTATATTGATGTATTTGTTAATTATAATGAGTAATTTAATATTGTCAAGATCATAAACCTGTTTCTTTAATCCGCGCAATCTCATCGCGGATTGCCGCCGCCTGTTCAAATTCAAGGTTCTTGGCGTGTTCCAGCATTTCGTTTTCCAGGGCTTTGATAAGCTGCTTGCGCTGCGCCGGTATCAGCACATTGTAGGATTTTTTCAGCACCTCGATTGTGCCCGCGGCGGCGCTGCCCGCTTCTTCCGCATGGCGCGTAAGAATATCGGCGATGGCTTTTTTCACGGTTGCCGGTGTAATGTTATGCCGCTCGTTGTAGGCGACCTGGATTTCACGGCGGCGGTTGGTTTCGGCAATGGCCCTTTCCATTGCCTCGCTCATACGGTCGGCGTACATTATTACCTTGCCGGCGGCGTTACGCGCAGCACGCCCGATTATCTGCACCAGGCTTGTATGCGAGCGCAGAAAGCCGATTTTGTCAGCATCAAGAATTGCAATAAAGGAAACTTCGGGCAGATCAATGCCTTCCCGCAGAAGATTAATTCCCACGAGTATATCAAAATCGCCCTGCCTGAGCTGCGTGAGTATTTCTACCCTCTCGATTGTTTCAACTTCGCTGTGAATGTAGCGTACTTTTAAACCCAGGCCGGAAAGATAATCGGTAAGGTCTTCGGCCATTTTTTTTGTAAGGGTAAGAATAAGGGAACGCTCTCCTGCCTTGATCCGTTTTTGCACCTCACTGTAAATATCTTCCATTTGGCCGTCGCTGGGACGCACTTCGACTTCAGGATCCAAAAGACCGGTAGGGCGGATCATCTGCTGCACAACACGCTCGGACTGCTCAACTTCGGTTTTGCCCGGAGTTGCAGACACAAAAACGGTTTTGTCCAGCCTTTCAACAAATTCATCGTAGCGCAGGGGCCGGTTATCCAGGGCGCATGGCAGGCGGAAACCGTAATCGACAAGGCTCTGTTTGCGGCTGCGATCCCCTGAGTACATGGCCCCAATCTGCGGCAGGGTAACATGGCTTTCATCAATAAAGGTCAGGTGTTCTTTCGGCAAGTAATCTACAAGAGTGTCAGGAGATTCACCTGGCTTTCTGCCTGCCAGGGGCGCGGAATAATTCTCGATGCCCGGGCAATAACCCATCTCGGTCAGCATTTCGATATCGTACTCAACACGGGTTTTCAGCCGTTCCGCTTCGATTATCTTGCCGGCGCCTTTAAGAAACTCGAGCCTTTCGGCAAGTTCCTGCTTTATCGCGCCCATTGCGTTATGCACCATTTCTGCCGGCATAACAAACTGTTTGGCCGGGTAAATCAGGGCGCGGTCAATGTCTTCCAGCATTTCACCTGACACAGGATTAAAGCGCCTTATCCGCTGAACCCTGTCCCAGTCCATGTCTACACGGTAGGCTTCTTCCATGTATGCGGGATAAATTTCAAGAGTATCGCCGCGCCGGCGGAAACGCCCCCTTTCCAATACCGGATCGTTGCGCTCATACTGCAATTCCACAAAGCGGCGCATCAATGCATCAACATCAACGGTTTCGCCCCTGGAAAATGTGGCGGTCATTCTGCGGTAAACATCGGGCGTTACCATGCCATAAATGCAGGACACGGTCGCAACGATGATAACGTCTTCACGTTCCATCATGCTGCGGGCTGCCGAGAGCCGCAACCGTTCAATTTCTTCGTTTATGGAAGCGTCTTTTTCGATGTATAAATCGCGGCTGGCAACATAAGCTTCCGGCTGGTAATAATCGTAATATGAAACAAAATACTCCACCGCGTTATGCGGAAAAAAACCCTTAAACTCCCGGTAAAGCTGGGCGGCCAGCGTCTTGTTATGGCTTACGATAAGGGTGGGCATCTGCACCGCCTCGATAATCTTAGCCATAGTGAAAGTTTTTCCGGAGCCGGTAACACCCTGCAAAACCTGATACTTGTCACCGGCCTTTATTCCGGCGGCAAGCTCGGCGATTGCCTTGTCCTGGTCGCCCGCCGGCTTAAAGGGCGATATTACTTTAAATTTCTTAATCATCTTTTTATTAAAACATTAAATGTTTCAAAAATCGACTCATGCTTGACTGATGCAATATCAAAACGAAGTATTCTAAAAGTTATTTGTATGCAAAAGCCAATTCCTATTACAGAAATTATTGTTCCAATCCCGACCATGCCGCCCAGCCGCCAGCCAATAACCGTTGCCAATAATTCGATTATGCTGCGGCAGATACCCACGGGAATTTTTGTCCTTTTCGTCAGCACCACCATCAGATTATCTCTGGGTCCGATACCAAAAGCCGATCTTATATAAAAAAATGAACCTATGGAAATAAGAAACAATCCCGCTATCAGCATCAAAATATTAATAACAAGAATATTTGGAGTCGGTATTATATTAATCGCCATTATAATATCAATAAAAGCGCCGATTAATATCATGTTTAACACTGTTCCCAGGCCAATTTTTTCTTTTAATATAATCAGTATAACTACTATTACCAAACCAACAATTATTGAGGAAAGCCCGATGCTGATTCCGAATGTATTTGCAAAACCAACATGAAACACATCCCATGGAGCGTAGCCAATGTTTGCTTTTATTGTAACAACAATTCCCAAAGCATAAAAAATCAATCCAATCATTACACTGAGCAGGCGGACAATCATAAGTTTCATAAATCATATTACACCTTCAATCAATATAATTCAATGGAGCTGATATCTTATGCGCCGTCCGGCTTGAAAAATAAACAAACAATGTTTATACTGGCATAATGAAAACCCGGAAAAAAAACCAAAAGGGATCTCTCTGTTTAACGTGTCTGGGGTTATTGCTTTTTCTTTCATGCGCCAGCACAGGCTCGTATAAAAAAGTCGATGAAGCGGTCAGCCGGAATGATTATTCCGGCAGCATTGAGCTCCTGGAAGAAAATAAAAACTCCCTTTATAACAGCAGCAGGGATGTTGTTCTCTACAATCTTGATAAAGGCATGCTGAGCCACTACGCCGAGTTGCACGAAGATTCCTCCCGGCTGCTTCAGGACGCCGAAGCGGCAATTGAAGAAGCGTATACAAAGAGCGTAACCCAGGAACTGGGAAGTTATCTTTTTAATGATAATACCCGTGATTATCCCGGCGAAGATTATGAAGACTTGTACACCAATGTATTTAATGCGCTTAACTATTATCACAGGGGAATGCCAGAAAGCGCCATGGTGGAAATCCGCCGGATGAATGAAAAGCTTAGGTTTCTTTCAACCAAGTACGATTTGATTACTTCAGAGCTGCAGCAAAAAGCCATTGAAGATAAGGTTGATAATATACCTTCCAATCCTGATGCACCGACTGGGTTCAGCGATTCCGCCCTTGCCCGTTATCTGGGAATGTTGTTTTACCGATCAAGCGGGCTGTATGATGATGCACGCATCGACAACGAAGGAATTAGGATAGCCTTTGCCAATGCTCCGGCGGTGTATAAATATCCACCTCCGTCTTCCATTGCGGGTGAGTTGAACATTCCGCGCGGCATGGCGCGGCTTAATGTAATTTCTTTTACAGGTCTTTCTCCCGTAAAGCAGAGCAAGGTAATGCGGATTCCCATACCCGGCGGGAGGTGGGCTAAAATTGCCCTGCCGGAGATGGTCAGCCGCCAGTCCGAAGTTTCGCGTGTCGAGATTGTTATTAGTAACGGGGAGCGTCTGAATCTGGAACTGCTGGAAGATATTGATGCGGTTGCAAGGGAAACTTTCAAAGCCAGACGGAACATTATTTATCTTAAAACGGTTATGCGCGCAATGGTTAAAGCCATAAGTTCTTCAGTTATGGGCGCTGCCGCAGATGAGGTTGGAGGCGAGGTAGGGCTGGCTCTGGCAGTGTTAAGCATTGCAACCCAGGTTGGCGCCGAAGTAACAGAGCAGGCGGATTTGCGTGTATCAAGATATTTCCCGGCCAGGGCTCATGTAACCGGAATCAATCTCGAACCGGGGCGATATTCTCTCAGTGTCGTGTACTATGGCAAATCGGGAAGACAAATCGCAGCCGATCATTACACAGATATAGATGTCAGGGAGAATGCTCTAAACCTGATAGAATCATATCACCTTAAATAGAATTATTCGGCCCGAACAACACCGATTACCGGTTTCTGAAACGCGGCTCACGGGCAGCGCGGGTATCGAGAACACGGTAACGCTGGAGTAGCGTGTTCACATTTGAAATCCGCTGCGCGGGGCTGGGGTGGGTGCTGTTAAACCCGCCTGCCCTTGCCGGCTGAACCCTCTGCAATACCTGTAAAATTTCCAAAAGCCCCCGCGGATCGTAGCCAGCGCCTGCCAGAAGTTCCAGCGCCTTGCTGTCTGCGTCAAATTCCTGAACCTGGCTGTAACCGTTTTTCATCATGGCGTCCACAACACCGGCAACCGAAGACCTCATCTGCAGCGCCCGCTGTGCTGCCGTGGAATTTCCGGCGAGGGCTGCGGCGCGCCCTGCAATGTCGTCTAACTCATTGGCGAGGCTCATGTGTTCGATAATGGCGGCCGCATGCCGCAGCATTATGTGCGCAAGTTCATGGGCGATCAAGGCGGCAAGTGCATCTTCGGATTCAGCGGCATCGACCAGAGCCCTTGTAAGCATTATATGTCCGCCGGGAGTAGCAAAGGCATTGTATTCCTGCGAGTCCATGATAACCACAAAATAACCGTTAAAAACAACAGGATTGGACGAGTTAATCACTAGGGTTTGGCAAATCCGGTTCAGATATCCGGTAAGCGCCGGGTTCCCGTTATACGGCCGGTATGCGGCAAAGATATTTGCAGCTACTGCACGGCCAAGGTAATATTCATCTTCGCCGCTCAGAGACTGATCGGTAAAGGCACGGTTCATGGCAGCAAAGGCATCGTCAGCGGCTGTTCCGGCGCCGCGCAAATCTCCCTGCCCCCAAACAGTCCCTGTCAACAGGCAGCACACAAAAAAACAAAAAACAAATTTACGCATCACTCCCCCCTGGACAAACGGCCTTCGATAATAAAGTTAAGCAGTGCCATTATCGGAGTCCTCGTCCCCTCCATTGCATCTACTGCTGAATAATCAAGACCATTTCTGCGATACTCAACTTCTACTTCGGCGGAAAAGCCCTTTCCTGCAAGCGCTACTTCTGATACCGTAGCTGTGGCTCCTGTAGCGGTTACCCGCCTTGCCCGCAGCCCGTCCAAAAGAGTCCACCCGGTATTATTATTCGCAGTACGAACCTCGACCCATTTACCGGAATTGTTGAGCACAACAACCGCATCTCCAAAATTAGCCTGGGCAACAACATTTGCAAATGTACTTGGAGTTCTTTTCAGCTCTACGGATCTAACTGAAACATAAAGAGTGCTCCCCGCAGACTGAGAAAAACAATACCCGGCTGTAAAGAGCGAAAGACAGAAAACCAAAACAAAGGTCCTCATAATTCCTCCTTTGGCAATTGTTAACTATATGTTTTACACAGAGAGGCTGTCAATATTCCGAATTAACCAAACAAAACAGCGGTTGTTTCTTGTCCTTATATATCATTTGATAAAAGTCGGTTTGGGCTGGATATTTTAATTATAGGCAGTAAAATCCTTATTTTAGTATACTTGAATAACGAAACAATTAATGATACACATTATGTTGTATCTAATAGACTTATTTCAAATCCTAAGGAGGAAATGTATGAAAAAGGTAGTTATGGTTTTTTTAGCGTTGTTCGTTGCGCTTGCCCTGATCGGCTGCGCTTCCAGCCCCAAGAACGAAAGAAGGGTTCCAGGCAGTTTTCCTGAATTTGTGAAAAAAGCCGTCAGAAATGCGGATGAAGATGCGCTAATTGGAATAGGTACTGCCAAACTGGCCTCACTGAGCCAATCCAGAACAGTGGCGCAAACCCGCGCCAGGGCGGAAATTTCCAGACAGATGGACACAATGATTCGCGACATGGTCCGTGATTATCAGGCCTCCAGCGAAATTGATCCTGCCGCCGCACTTTCATTCCAGGAAAATATTACAGTAGCATTGTCGGAAGCCAGGCTCACAGGCGCGAGGGTTATGGAAGAAGACCGTGATGAAGAAGGCAATGTTTGGTGTGTAGTTGTGCTTGACAAAGCAAGTGTGGTTAGCGAAATCAATCAGGCTCAGGCCGCAGCCAGACTGGCAGTACCTGCCATGGCTTCCTTTAGCGCCGAAGCCCGTATGAATGAAGCTTTTGACAGGGTTAATTCTCAGGAACTAACAGCAAGCGACAGGTAGCCTTTGGGGCAGGGCTTCCTGCCCTTAAAGATTAGGAGAAAAAGATGAAAAAGTTTATGTTTACAGCGGCAATTTGCTTTGCCGTGGTTATTGCCTTTGCCGCCTGTTCAAGCTCACCCAAGGTAACAAGAGGTGAAGCAGGGGGCAGCGGTTCGGATCTGAGCGGGTACTGGAGTGCGGCGGATGTAAAAATTGTCTGCGATACGCTGATTTCAGATGCTCTTGCCTCGCCCAGAATCGACGGATACATCAGGGATTTTTCCGGAAGGAACAGGGGCGCAAACCCGACAGTAATTGTAGGAAGATTCAGGAACAATTCCAGCGAACACATCGACACCGCCATAATATCCGGCAATATGCGCACCGCCATTATCAACAGCGGCAAGCTGGACTTTGTCGAGGGCGGCGATGCCCGCGATGATATTCGCGCGGAACGCCAGGACCAGCAGGGGCAGGCCAGCGAGAGTACGGCCTCTGCACTGGCAAATGAAACAGGCGCAAACTTCATGCTTACAGGAGATGTCCGCTCCATTGTCGACAGGGCAGGGAACCGGAGTGTGCGCACTTACTATGTCAGGGCCAGCATTACCGACATCGAAACCAACAGAATAATCTGGGAAGGCGAAAATAATTCAATTCAAAAGGAAATACGGCAGGCAAGGGCAAGGCTCTAGTTTACCGGAACCGGTGGAGTTGTTATGCGCAAACAAAGAAAATGCTTCGTAATTCCGGCATCGCTGCTTCTGTCCGCAGTGCTTTTTTCAACCTGTGCAAGTACGCCTTCATCAGGCGGGTCTCAGGCAAGGCAGCGCCAGCCGGAGTGGATAAATACGCCGTATGTAATGTACGACGAGCATCAGTACATCGTCAGAACGGGTTCCGGGAAAAGCCAGGTCGAAGCTGAAAAAAGCGCTCTGGCGAATCTTGTCGGGTATTTCGGGCTGTCGATAAGCGACGATCTGAGAATCAGCACCGCTTACTTCGAAGCGGTCAAAAACGGCGTTACGGATGCCTGGTCGGACACCACCAATATTGACAGAACAATTGTTACGTCCGCATCGCTGGATTCGCTGGTTGGGGCGGAAATCCGAGAAAACTGGTTCGACGGCAGGGATACCCACCATGCGGCGGCGGTAATGGAGAAAGCAAAAACCGCCCAAATCTATTACAGCTTAACAGAAGCCAATCTGGAAATGATCAAAAATCTTACCAATATGAATCCGGCGCAAAAAAACACGATCGAAGGATTTGCAAGGTATCAATTTGCGGCTATAGTGGCCGACATCAACCTGTCATACGGGAATGTATTAAGAGTTATTGGCGTTGCTCCTCCGGGAGAACTTAAAAGAGGCGATGAATACCGGCTGGAGGCAATGGAGATAACCAGACTGATTCCTGTTGGCATAACGGTAAGAAACGACAGGTCGGGAAGAATTCAGGGCGCTTTTTCCAAAGCGCTTTCCGAACTGGGTTTCAGCAGCGGAGGAGTCAATTCGCGTTATGTGCTTGCGGTGGATATTACTTCCACTCCGGTAACAATTCAAAATAACGCGAATAACTTTACCAGGATCGAAGTTACGGCCAATTTTACCGATACAAGTACCAGAGCGGTATTGGTGCCATATACATTTAACAGAAGAGAGGGACATACATCCCAGGCGGAAGCTGATAACCGCGCCTACTCTGCGGCGGAACGGATAATAAACGAAGAATACAGGGATATTTTATCCGATTACCTTTCTCAGCTTCTGCCAAGGAGATAGTCCTTGCCGGATCAGTATATTCACCAAAGCAAGGAATATATTAAAATTCTTCCTGCATGGTCGCAGGAGCTGGCATCAAAGTATGGTTCGAAAACAGCGAACCTGTATATTCTGCACGGAAATATCCGGGATCTTCTCCCGCATAAAAGAAAAGAAGATGAGTTTGTATTTACCCGCGTGCAGGAGTATATATCCGAAGTACTTTTCGGGAACCGGGACATAATTGCCTACTATGACCGGTCGAGCGGAGTAACATTCTGCGAACCGGGCATGGAAAAAAATTATCTTGCTGCAGCGCCCAGGCTTTGTACAAGTTCAGAAATTGACGCAGGCGATCTTTTATCCAGCGATCCTGAAAAGAGTTTTCCGTATTTAGAAAAATATTTTCTGTCCTGCATTCCGGCGGACAAGCGTGAAAAATGCCGCATGGTGTTAATCATCGACTATGCAGAGCACATAGTTCCCGCCGGCGATCTAATCCGTCTGTCCGACACCGACCGTTACTGCATGGTAACATTTAACCGCTGGGCAACGGATCCGAAGTTTATCAACGGCGACATTTCAGTCCTCCTGCTTACCGAGAATCTTTCGGATATTTCATCACGGCTTGCCGGTTCTCCTTCCACTGTAAAGATCAGCGTTCCATATCCTGATGAAAAAGTGAGGGAAAGCTTTCTGCGTTCCAAGGAAAAAAAAGGGAAGCTGCTGCTTGAACGCGGGCTTACTCCGGAGAAATTTGCCTCGGTAACATCGGGCGTTAATCTGATGAACCTGAACCGGCTGGTTTCGGAAAGTTACGAGGGGGATAAGCCCCTGTCTCTCGATTTTATGCGGTTCAAAAAAAAGGAAATTATCGAAAACGAAGCGGCGGGGCTTTTGGAATTCATGGAAACTTCTTTCAATCTTTCCCATGTCTCCGGCCATAGCTTTGTAAAAAAGCGCTTCAAAAACGCGGCAAAGGCCCTAAAGATCAACCGCCCCGATGTACTGCCAATGGGCTACCTTATTGCAGGCCCCGTAGGAACCGGAAAAAGTTTCATGGTCAGCGCCTTCGCCGGCGAAATCGGAATCCCCATGGTAAAGTTCCGCAATTTCCGCACCAAATGGCAGGGCGAAACAGAATCCAATCTTGAAAGAGTTCTAAACATACTGATAGCCATGTCCCCTGTTGCGGTAATGATCGACGAAGCCGACGCCTTCCTTGGCGACAGGGATCAGGAGGGGGATTCCGGCACCAGTAACCGGGTTTTTGCGCAAATTGCCAGTTTTATGGGAAACACCGAATACCGGGGAAAGATCATCTGGTTCCTTATTACCTGCCGCCCCGACCTTATCCCCATCGACCTGAAACGCCAGGGACGCGCCGAAGAACATCTGGCTCTGTTCTATCCCGAAACCGATCAGGACAGGGAAGATCTCTTTAAGACACTGGTTCGCAAACTAGACCTGGACATTCGCAACTTCCCGATAACGGATCTTTTCAAGAAATACAAACACGAGTATTCCGGCGCAGACCTGGAAGCGGTGCTGGTCAGGGCAAAACTCCTTGCGGCAATGGAAGACCGCATTTTCGTAAAAAAGGAAGACATGGAAGAAGCCATGGACGACTTTGTACCGGCGGCCTATCCCCACGAGGTGGAGCTTCAAAACCTGGTAGCGGTTCTGGAGTGTACATCCAGAGAAATGATTCCCAAAGAATTCAGGGGTCTTTCGCGCAGTAAAATCATCAATGATATTCAGGAATTAAAAGCCCTTCTCGGCGAACGCTGATCTTTTACCAGCCAATCCTTGCCTTGAATTTTTCCCCCCGCTGGTCTATACTTACAGCGAGTTGTTTTCGAACCAACCTTGTTTTTGAAAACGGCTAACCTACCTAAATAATCGAGGAAAATATGGCGGAAAAAAACAGAACTATGATCGATGGCAATAACGCGGCGGCTTATGTGGCCCACGCCCTCAGCGAAGTAATCGCGATTTATCCGATTACCCCGTCAAGCCCCATGGGGGAGCTCTCCGATGAGTTTTCCGCCCAGGGCCGAAAAAACATTTGGGGAACAGTCCCCGATGTCATGGAAATGCAGTCCGAGGCTGGCGCAGCGGCGGCTGTTCATGGGGCGCTGACAACAGGCGCGCTGTCTACCACATTTACCGCTTCCCAGGGGCTTCTGTTGATGATCCCGAGCATGTATAAAATCGCCGGAGAACTCACATCGACAGTGTTCCATATCTCCGCACGGGCTCTGGCCACTTCCAGTCTTTCTATTTTCGGCGACCATCAGGATGTAATGGCCTGCCGCCAGACCGGCTGGGGCATGCTTGCTTCCAACAATGTTCAGGAAGTAATGGATATTGCAACGATATCCCACGCCGCAACCCTGCGCTCCCGCGTTCCGTTCCTTCACTTTTTCGACGGGTTCCGAACCAGCCACGAACTTCAGAATGTCGAGGAAATATCCTACGAAGTTATGAGGAATATGATTGATGATGATTTGGTAACTACTCACAGGAGCCGCGGTCTGTCTCCGGAGAATCCGTGCATTCGGGGAACCGCCCAAAATCCCGATACATATTTTCAGGGACGGGAAGGAGTCAGCAAGTATTACGAAAAAGTCGCCGGAATCGTTCAGGCGGAAATGGACAAGTACGCAAAGCTGACAGGCCGCGCCTATCGAATATTTGATTACTACGGAGCGAAAGACGCAGAGAAGGTGATCATCATCATGGGTTCCGGTGCGGACACCTGCGAGGAAACCATAGATCACCTAATTTCAAAAGGTGAAAAAGTCGGCATGGTGAAGGTGCGGTTGTTCCGCCCCTTCGACTCAAAGCTGTTTGTAAACGCCCTGCCGGCAACGGTAAAAGCCATCGCAGTTTTGGACCGCACCAAGGAGCCAGGCTCAATGGGCGAGCCATTGTACGAAGATGTTCGCACCGCCATTGGCGAAATGTACGGCAAAGCGCCGTTCACGGGTTATCCCATGGTACTGGGCGGACGATATGGTCTTGGTTCCAAGGAGTTTACTCCGGCAATGGCCAAAGCAGTCTTCGATAATCTGTCCGATAAAAAAATTGCGAACTTTGTTATCGGCATTAAAGATGATGTTTTGGGCAGGAGCCTGGATTACGACGAGAATTTTGTTATCGAAGAAGAAGGCATGAACGAAGCCCTGTTCTACGGCCTTGGCGCGGACGGCACAGTCGGTGCGAATAAAAACTCGATCAAAATAATCAGCGAAGCAAAACCGGAGCTTAATGCCCAGGCATATTTTTCTTATGACTCCAAAAAATCCGGCGGATTTACGGTTTCACACCTGCGTTTCGGCAAGAAAAAAATCCGCCGTCCGTATCTTATTAACTCGGCGAATTTTCTTGCCTGCCATAAATTCTCCTACATGGAAATGTACGACATGCTGAAAAGACTGAAGACCGGAGGAACCTTCCTTCTTAACAGTCCCTACAAGGCTTCTGATGTTTGGAAAACAATTCCTGTAGAAGCGCAAAAGCGGATCATCGATAAGAAAGTAAAGTTCTACGTGATCAATGCCGCCGAGATTGCCAGGAATACTGGCATGGGCACGCGCATCAACACAGTTATGCAGGCAGCTTACTTCAAAATTTCCGGCGTACTGCCGGAAACCGAAGCGGTAAAGCTCATGAAGGAACACATCGAACATACCTACGGCAAGAAGGGTTCCGATGTTGTAGAAAATAATTTTGTAACTGTAGATGCATCGATTAATGCGGTAGAAGAAGTAAAGTATCCGGCCAACACTGAAGGGAACATTCACATGAAGAAACCCTTTGCTACTGCAAATAACAACTGGGTCAGGGATACTCTTGGAACCATGTCAGTTCAGGAAGGCGATACCCTGCCTGTAAGCAGAATCCCGGAAGACGGAACCTTCCCGACCGCAACTAGCCAATACGAAAAACGCTCCGTTGCCGAACGTGTTCCTGTATGGAATCCTGATCTGTGTATACAGTGCGGCAACTGTTCAATGGTGTGTGCCCATGCCTGTATTCGCATGAAAAATCCAAGTGATGCTGATGTTGCCAAAGCCCCAAAAGGATTCAAAACCGCGGTAATAAAACCCAAACCAATAGACGGCCGGAAGGCAGCGCTGGTCATCGGCGCCGAAGACTGCTATGAATGCGGCGCCTGCCTTAACATCTGCCCAATGTCGAAAGATCAGAGCAAGCCCTGCGCCCTAAGCTGGAAATCGTACGCTGATGATCCCGAATACCACGCAGAGCAGGTTGCCGTCTGGGATTACTTCCTGTCGCTGCCCGAAACCCCTGCAGCAGGCGAACTTAATACATCTAAAGCCCTTGCTTACAAGCGACCCCTGTTTGAATTCTCCGGCGCATGCGGCGGCTGCGGCGAAACTCCCTACATCAAACTGATGACACAGCTCTTTGGCGACAGGGCTGTCATTGCAAACGCGACAGGCTGCTCCTCGATTTACGGCGGCAACCTGCCAACCACGCCCTATTGCAAGCGCGCCGACGGCCGCGGACCGGCGTGGTCGAACAGCCTCTTCGAGGACGCTGCTGAATTCTCACTGGGCTTCAGGCTTACATGCGATAAACTTGCAGTACACGCCCGCGAGATGGCGGCAAAAGCAAAAAGCGAAGGCGCGCTTGCAGGCGATGCCGCCGCAATAATAGACAAGCTATTGGCGAATGCCCAGGCTGATGAAAGCGCCATCGAAGAACAGCGAAAAAATGTTGATGCATTAAAAGCCGCTTTGAAAAACGATAGCAAGCCAACAGCCAAGATGCTGCTCTCACTGGCCGATCACTTTATAAAACGGTCGGTGTGGGCATTCGGCGGAGACGGCTGGGCCTACGACATTGGCTTCGGCGGGCTCGATCATGTAATTGCCTCCGGCAAAAATGTTAACCTGCTGGTTATGGACACAGAAGTTTACTCCAACACCGGCGGCCAGATGAGCAAGGCCACCCCGGTCGGGGCAATCGCAAAATTTGCCTTCTCCGGAAAGGAAGTTAACAAGAAGGACCTTGGCGCAATAGCCATGAGTTACGGCTATGTATATGTCGCAAAAATTTCTCTTGGAGCAAACATGGCCCAGGCCATCAGGGCTTTCCGCGAGGCGGAGTCATACGACGGCCCGTCGATCATTATCGCATACGCCCACTGCATCAGCCACGGCATAGATATGAGTAAGGGCCTGGATCAGGGCAAGGCAGTGGTAACCTGCGGCCTGTGGCCGACGTACCGCTACGATCCGAGACTTAAAGCCGAAGGAAAGAATCCCTTCCAGCTTGATTCCAAGGAACCCTCTACAAGCCTGGAAGACTTTATGTATAAGGAAGTGCGCTTTAAGAGCCTTAAAGCAGCAAACCCCGACAGGGCAGACGCCCTTCTTGCCAAGGCAAAGGCCCAGGCCGAGCGGACATGGAAGGAGTACAAATACCTGGCGGACAGACCATTTTAAAAATTAGAAGGTAGAAGGGAAAAGATAAAAAAGCCCGGCGCTATGTCGGGCTTTTTTTGGGTGTCACTGTAACAATTCTTCACTAAATGATATTGCCTTTATAATATCATCAGCATTTGGCCTGTTTTTATTAATTCCTCCAAAAAGTTTTAAGAAACTATTTTTGTTAAATCCAGGACAGCTATATTCTCCCAATATTAAGAACCCTTTATTTACAAGTATATCTCTTAATGTTTTATGGTTATTATTCATATATTCTTCGGTAAAAACCCCGCAAGTAGAAAAAATAAAAGCGTTCTTTTGTCTAACTTCCGGTAAATTTTCGGCAAATTCCAGCAGCAAAGAATGATGTTTATCGTGAAAAATACCGGAACCAAATCCTATTAAATGATAATCATTAATGCCGTCTGGCATAGACTTTGAGCCATCCAGATTAAAAATTGAAGCGTTTATATTATTAGAAATTGCCTCTGCGATTTTTTTTGTACTTCCATTAGGTGAAAATAGAATTATTATGTTTTGAGTATCCATTACATTTTCCCTTAAACCGTCAAGTCCGGTATTATTTACAATATGGCTGGCTGATGTTATTGCTGATGGTTCTTCTGTTTTATTTGATATTTTTCCAGCACAACTAAAAAGCAAGAAAAAGACAAAGAAACATGCAATTAATCGAAAAACTAATTTTACCATTACTAATCAACTTCTTTTGATTTAAGTAACAATACTCCCAGCCAAATAAACCATATAAGCTGAGTAATTCCAAATACCCCTCCCAAATTATGTAATACAGGAATAATAGTAATTATCCCAACACCGCCGACTAATACCCCATAATAATTTAAACTTTTCCGTAAAAAATGCCCGCATATTCCGGCTATACTTAATAAAATTGTCATAAGACCGCCTAAAATCTCGCCGGTTACACAGGATAAACCATTTGCGACAGTTTCTATTTGTAGCCAGAAGAACTGAGCCTGTTCAGGATCTTTTTGGAATAATTCAGCTGTTGGATTAATCCCCGCATTTGCAACCAATCCGCTTGAAATAAGCAGTCCTGCCCAAATAATACCGATTACGGCAAATATTTGCATGATTATGGGCGATTTATTCTTAAAACGGTTATATAACGATAAAATTAAAATGATAAGAAAAAAACCAAAGAATATGTATAATATTAGATTTGTAAAATATGCAAGCGCTTGATTATTAATAAGTACTATGAGTTTTTGGGATGGATCAATATTCAGGTAATCAAATGCAAAAATGAATATTACCATGCCGATAATATATGCCGCAGAAAGATAAAATGCGGAAAAAGCGCCAATTTTCCGAAAGTTTTTCATTTTCTATTCTCCTTATAAAAAATAATGCCTTATTTGAATTTTATTTTCATTGACTTAGGTTAAGAAATGAAAAGTTTTATTTTTTGCTTATTCTTCTGCGAATACGGCTCAATGATTCCGGTTGAACACCTAAATAACTTGCCAATTGATATTGTGGAACCCGTTGTATTAAGCCAGGTCTCTCTTTGGTTAATCTGATGTACCGTTCTTCAGCAGAATCCATTTTATAATCAACAATTGTAGATTGATAATTATCTATCACATCTTCTGTCATTTTAAGAGAGGCAGATATTAATTCAGGAAATTCATTGGACATTTTTGCTTCAATTTCCGGAGTACCTATAACGGCAACAGTATCTTCCACACATTCCAAAAATAACTCTGAGGGAATTTGCTTCCCATAACCCGGAAGCGCCACAGATTGTTCCTCCATATAAAATTCAATTGTTTTTTCCAAGCCGTCCTTGATAACGTAACTTCTTAAACAGCCTTTGAGTATCAGATAGCATTCAGTTACTAAGTCGCCAGCCCGTAAGATAACTGTCTTTTTTTTATATTCCCTTATATCAAGGCTCTCAGCTATCTCGCTTATCTGTTCTTTTGTAAAAGGAGAATGTTTTGATAAAAACCTTTCAAAATCACTATTCATACCATCCATAATACCATTTTCTATGCTATTATACCTCATGAGCCAATCCTATCTTGATGTTCTCAACTCTGAGCAGAAACGTGCAGTGCTTCACACAGGGAAGCCGCTTTTGATCCTTGCCGGCGCGGGCTCGGGTAAAACCAGGGTAATCACAACAAAGATCGCATGGCTCATCAGGGAGCAGGGGCTGGACCCACGCTCGATACTTGCGGTTACTTTTACAAACAAGGCCGCCAGGGAAATGGCGGAGAGGGCAAAGCTGATCGATGATCGCGCCGGCGATGCCATGCTTCGGACTTTTCATTCCTTTGGGGCATGGTTTCTGCGGCGCAACGGCCCGCTGGCCGGCCTTGATTCCGGTTTTGTTATTTATGATGATGATGATGTCTGCTCCCTGCTTTCTTCGCTCATGGAAAATTCAACTAAGGCTGAAATAAAACAAATTGCCTACAAAATTTCCAGGGCAAAAGATTATTTTCTATGCCCAAATGATCCGAAACTTTCGTTCATCGACAGCCATAAAAAATTCCACAGCATTTATGCAATGTACGAGGAGCGCATGTCGCAGATCGGTAATGTTGATTTTGGAGATCTGATAAAAAAGCCGGTCGAGATTCTGCGCAGCCACCCTGAAACAGCTCAGCGTTTCCGCGATCGCTTTTCGGCAATACTGGTTGATGAATACCAGGACGCCAATGTTGCGCAGTTCGAATTGCTAAAGGAACTTACCGGCCCCGCAACTTATGTCTGCGTTGTGGGCGATGACGATCAGTCAATATACCGTTTCCGCGGCGCCGAGGTAAAAAACATTCTTGAGTTTCCGAATCTTTTTTCCGGCACAGAAATTATCCGGCTGGAAAAAAACTACCGCTCCACCGAGCCCATTCTAAGAGCCGCATCCTCGGTAGTGGACAACAATCAGGGCCGCCTGGGAAAAACCCTAAGCGCAACGCGCGGAAACGGAAAACTGCCGGTACTGGCATTTCTGCCCAACCAGGACGAAGAAGCCGCCTTTTGCGCCCGCCAGATCGAAGACTCTGTAAGGCAGGGCAGGGCTAAATGGTCGCACTGGGCTATCCTTTACAGAACCAATGCGCAGTCCCTGGGTTTTGAAACCAAATTCCTGCGCAGGGGAATCCCCTATCGTGTTGTCGGCTCCCTGAAGTTTTACGAAAGGGAAGAAATAAAAGACGCCCTTGCCCTGCTGTCGTTTCTTGTAAACCCGCGCGACGAAGTTGCCTTCCGCAGAATAGTGAACAAGCCCGCTCGCGGAGTAGGGCCGGCATCCGTTGATAAAATAATTGAGGCCGCTTATGCAAACGAAAATGACTTGATGGAAACAGGGCGCAGAATTGATCTTGCGCCCAAGGCAAGAGCGGGTTTGAATGATTTTATTAAATTGATTGAGGACGGAAAATCGTTACTCGAAAACGCACAAACCACAGACGAAGAAATTAGGAAACTGCAAATAAAAAAAAGGGATTCTAATAAAAGCCGGGAAGGGCTTGCAAGCGGTGAAGGATTTTCAAATTGTGTATACATGCTTGTAAAAAATTCGGGGATTGCCGATTATCATAAAATGCAGGATGATGTTACAGGAAACCAAAGACTCAACAATTTACAGGAACTTTTGAATGCGGCAAGCCAGTATCCACTGAGCCAAAAGGGGCTGCAGGATTTCCTTGAACACATTGAGCTTGACCGCTCATTGGTAAACGACTCTGCCGATACCGGCAATGTTGATTCTGTTACGCTGATCACATTTCACAATACCAAGGGCCTGGAATTCCAGAATGTAATCATGACCGGAGTTGAACATGGCGTCTTTCCACGGGAAAATATTAAAGAAGACGAACTTGAAGAAGAAAGGCGGCTCTTTTATGTAGGAGCAACAAGGGCGATGAATGAACTTTATTTTACTTCCTGCGCAATGCGGCGAATGTACGGAAGAACCGTACCAACAAATCCATCGCTTTTTTTACACGAGGTTGATAAGGGCAGCCTGCAGATTACCGGCAGCATTCCTTATGGTTTTAATACATTAAAGAAAAACGCAGCCAGCCCCGGACACAGCGAAATCGAAAAAGCTGCAGACTGGAAGCGCGGGGAATCTCTTTACCATGATGACCATGGTTATGGCGAGGTGATAGCTGTTACGGACAGCGAAGAAGGGCCGGTTGTGCGGGTACATTTTCAAACAGGCAAGGAACTGCATTTTCACAGCGAATACCAGGGATCGGCCATTACAAAAATAGGCAGGGATTATTAGTTATGGAAACAAAAAGCGAACAAGATGAATTTTATCTTTTACATACTGTCCCCACTGTACTGCGCGCCAGAGGTTTCCGTCTTTATACACGCGGCGGAAAAAGGCTGTTAGATCTTTGGCAGAATAACGGCAGCGCAGTACTGGGACACACGCCGCCCAACCTGCTCCGTGAACTGAAAAACACCGCAAGCAGGGGCTTATACGCTCCCCTTCCACATTTTCTCGAAGGGCGCTTCATAAAAGCCCTGCTCCGGCTTTTCCCGAACCGCAGTTTTAAGCTCTACGCTGCAGCTCCCGCTGCTCTGGAGCCGTTACTCAAAAGCGGGGAGGCCGCGTTATGGCGCCCCTTTTTGGATCCTGCCTCGCCGTTTGCGGCAACAGAAAATGCGCCGCCAATCCTCGTTCCTGTTTTACCTGGCATCCAGGGCTGGCGCGGTAACCTGCCGCTGGGGCTCTGCGTACTCGCTATTTCCCCGGATTTTCAATGCGGCCTCCCCGCCGCGGACATACTCTCTCCGGTACTGCTTGCGGCCGCTGCCAGGAGCATACACGATCTTCTCGCCTCGCCGCAGCGCGTAAGGCCGAATTTCCCCCGCATTGCCAAAGCCCTGAAAAACAGCCCCTGGCAGCGGCAGGGCATTTATCTGAATCTGCGGGAAAAGCCGGACGCCGGGCAATGGGCATTGCTGTTTAGCAATTTCCTTGATGCGGGATTTCTGCTTCCGCCCGTATCATACCATCCTCTGATACTCCCCGGTGAACTTTCCGACGGCGAAGAATCAAAACTGGCGGGCATTTTGGGGAAAATACAGTAACAATTCTCTATTGCCGAACAAGTCCAATATACTCCATTATTACTTTATTTCAAAAAATAATTCATATCTTCTTTTTACCAATTCGTTTTCGTTCGGGTTATAAACAATTAAAATATTTTCGTTATCACTTAACGTTGTAATAAAATCTACATCAAAATATTTTTTTAGATAATACCATGTAAATGTTTCCGCAAAGTCTTCAGCCCAGTTTTTTGCGCCATATAATGAAGTAAATGGCGTTTTGCTTAAAGCGGTGAATAATTCCAGTGATAATATTTTATCTGTTCTTTCACCTAAATCATAAAAAGATACATTCCTCCTGTTTTTATAGTCGTACAATTCAATTGATCGATCATAGTCAAGCCAAATATCCTGAATAAAACTGGTTGGATAATTATTTTGGGTATTTTGGACATTCATTACTATTTTGTCTGTATATGGTGTAACAAAACTGTAATAATCATATATATGGCATGCTTCATGAACTAATGTAGTCAATAATGCATAATGATTGGTATTACATTCAACAGTTAAGGTTATTTCATTTTTATTATCCATAAATATTGAGTTATCTCTGTAGTTTATCCACTCAGTGATATTAGTATTTAATATTTCAGGATTTAAGAATAAAACCATATACATATTCATATTACTTTCAAATGCGGGCATTGTCATGCCGCCGCCCAGAAAATTTTCTATAAAATATATACCTGCAACTTTTTCATTAATAATATTTTTGAATGTTTCCGGGAGCAAATCATAGTAATCCATAAACAACAGTCTTTCATCATCGCTTAGTTCATGTGAAGCATAGTTATCAACATTATCAAATTCATTTAAAAATGATATAATTATTTCTGGTGCAGGTAATATTCTTTTTTCAATTGGTAAATTTATTTTATTTAAATCTAAATTATAGCTCAAAATATCGTTTAGAGGATGTATTTCAATCGGCTGGCTGTGTTTACAATTAACAAAATAAAATAAAATTGCTGACAAAATAAAAAGACATGATAAATATTTTTTCATAAAACCTCTATTAGATTTAATTAAAAAAGCCGTTAAGGAACTGTAAGATCTTTTATTTTTAACGTTCATTCTGATATATCTGGCTATTCAGTAAATACCCTGAGGCGCAGTTTCTGCTTCCGCAGATTGGATCATTATTACCAACAGAATCTCTAGAATAATTATAAATATGAATTTTATAACCATGTTTGTCCTCATATTCACCAAAGTCACGAAAATTATTTTTCATCTCTGAATGATTTACAAATGCCTCATAAAAAGTTTTCGATACCAGGATATGTTTTTCTTTACCAAAACCCATAATACGCGAACATGAATTTAAACTATGTCCAATTGCATTGAATTGATTATTCCTATGTATAATCTTAAACACAGTACCGGTTTCTATACCAATTCGCAAGGGAAGTGCTAACGCTCTATCAGTAATTTTTGATTGAACGGCATGGGAAAATTTAATTACAACTAAAGGATCGTTTATCTCATAAAATATTATATAATAACCATCACCACTTGGAATACAAATAGTATTATTAGGGTTAACTCCCAATTCGCTTAAGCATTCACCGAGTATGGAAATTAAATTCTTATATATTTTAACTTGATCATCTGTGTCTTTTTTAGAAAATGATATTGCATCACAGCCAAAAATAGAGCATGGAATTTTTAACGAGCTTATAATAGGGTTTAATCCTGGAAAAATAAATTCTGATTTTGCTAGTCTGTAGTATTCAACTAAAACACATTCATCAAAGGCAAATTGTTTACCTGTTGTATCGTTTCGAAGATGGTTCTTACTTTGTTTATAATTATTTAAAACCAAAAGGTTGTCGAAAGTTTCCAGTTCCGTGAGCTCATAAGGATCTCTTATAGAGTATCTTAACAATAAGACACCATCCGAAACATATTTATCTAGCTCAGTTTTGACGTCTGAAATAGAAATTTTCATATTTGATTTTTTTTCAATTTTTCTATAAGCTGTTTGTAAATCTAATTCAACTCCACCTAAAAACAATTGACGGATATCTATCATTTTTACTCCATTATAGTTTTATAATAAATATCAAAGATGTAATCTATTGCATCTTCAGAAACGATTGATGGGAAATACAGACTTCCTGTAAGCAAATTGAATCTAAATGGGAAAGTACTGTCGTTATAGTTAAAAATGAACGTCAGGCTCAAATCCTGTAAATTTTCCCGCATACGAATAAACTCATCTGTATTTTGGGCATAATCGACACCTTGTCTTGCAGTAAATTCAAGTAATTCTGTAATTGATTGGGGATCTAAATTTTTTCCTTTATACCTTTTTATTTCTGCTCCTGGAATGGCATTCCAAAATGCTAAAAAAGCTTCTTCAGTTATTATTTTTTTCCCAAAACCAGGTACTGTTTTTACTCCAATCTTATCGACCACAGTTTTTAATAAGTGGTGCCTAAGTGTTTCATTAGCACGAATTTCAATAATATTATTTTTTTCTCTAATAATGATTGTACAAAAATATTCTGATGGTGATTGCACCAATTTATATTCTTGAATTGATATTGAATCACGGTAATTTCCAGTACCTAAAGTAATAAACAATTTATTTTGTTTTTCAATTGCATGCACAAAATCAAAATCATCGCCAAGGTGCAAATAATGTCCTTTTTTTAATATATCATGGGAAATAGCATTAAGCCTCTGTTTTATAACCAAAATGGAATTTTCTGCCTTATCGGCTAATTTATACCAGTTTACAGAAATTCTTCCTGCAAACAAATATTGTTGAATAATTTCATGTTCTGGTAATTTATCCAATTTTTCAACCATTTCATTTATTCTTTCTATCTTGTATTTTGCTCTACCCTCCTTAAGACATTCATTATATAGATTACCTATCTGATACCAACTTAAATTATTCAGGTAAACTCCATAAATTTTAGGTAAACTCAATTTATCCACTCCCTTTTTATCATGTAAACACATTTTATACTTTTTATAAGGTAAAGACAACCATTTCGGTAAGATCTTGTTTTAAGGTATCATGTACAGCAAAAAACAAAAGAACAATAATTCTTCATCTCCTGTATTTTCAATTCCGATTAAATTAAGAATAAAAGCCTTAATTAATTAATCAGATAAACTAGGAAAACGTCATACTTAGAGCGTATTTTGACACATTAGCGTCTATCTTGGCGGCTTAGCTTATTTGCGTGATGAATTTTGAAGTAAATTAAGCCTCTTTTTTGCTGGAGACTGCTGTTCCCAACCGTACCAAGGATTGAATTTTTTTTTCTAATGGTAGATAATTAACTTATGGATACAGGGCAGATAGTATTTATTTCCAGCCGGCTTATACTTGGAGCGGCTGCTACATTTTTGGCTATAATGCTCTGGGCAAAAATGCGGGACATGGCGTGGATGCTCATGGTAATCGGGACCATTGTCTCCTATATAGAAATTATTTATTCAATTCTGGATCTTTTTGGTTTTATTGATGCAGACTTCATGTTATTAGGTTCTGTTCCATGGGCTGCAATCCTGCTGCCGTCGATACGAATGATTTTCTTTATCGCGGCGTTTTATATAATGGTAATCAACCGGCGCAGAAGTTGACCGGATAAAAGGAGAGGTAAAAATGAAAGCCTTATTCATCGGATTAGTAATAATCGTAGCTGCGGTTTTGGCGATTTTACCGGCCGAAACCATCGGGTTCGGATTGGGCTGGGGAAATGATGTATTGGCATTTCTCCGCGGGGGAATTCCGGTAATTGCCATACTCATCGGCCTTATCGCGGTTTTTATCGGCATCGCCGACATGAAGGATCGTGCCGAAGCAAAAAAAGAAGAAGCAGAAAAGAAAGATTGATATTTTCAGTCTAAAAAGACTGTACCCTTTTGCATGCCGGCGGCAAGAGCTTCCAAAGAGCGCGGCCTGCCGCCATGCGCCAGGACTGTCGGGATGCCGAATAATAGCGCCTGCCGGGCTGCCTGTAGTTTTGTATCGATACCGCCGGTGCCAAAACTGTTTGTATCGCCTATACTGATATTTTTTCTTACAGCTTCGATATCCCGCACTTCTTCAAGCAGAGCGGCGTCCGGGAATTCTTTCGGGTTTTTATCGTATAATCCATCGATGTCGCTGAAAAGGATTAATAGATCTGCACTCCATAAAATAGCCGACTGAGCCGCAAGATTATCATTATCTCCGATTTTTATTTCTTCCACAGAAACAGTATCGTTCTCGTTGATGATCGGGATAATCCCCTCGTCCACAAGGGTAAAAAGAGTGTTCCGCATGTTCAGGGTTCTTATGGGATCGTCAAAATCCTCCCGTGTCAGCAGAATTTGCGCGATATGCAGGCCGTATTGGGCAAAAACACGGCGCCAGGCCCCCATAAGCTCTACTTGTCCGACTGCGCATAACGCCTGCCTGTAGTGCAGGTCCTTCTTGCGCGCCCACTTGTCCATGGTCGATAGTCCCGCCACCTGCGCACCCGATGACACGACAACAATCTGCTTGCCTTTTTTAATCAGCGCCGCAGCCTGATCTGCAAATTCCGAAAGATAAGCTGTATTGATTTTTCCGTCTTTATCGGCCAGTGTACTTGAACCGAATTTAATTATTATTTTCCGTGCATCAGCTATAAGTTGATCAATCATTTATCAATCCCGAATTTGTCCGCTGCCTGTTACAAGATACTTTATCGTTGTAAGCGCTTCGAGCCCCATCGGCCCCCTGACATGAAATTTTTGCGTACTGATTCCAAGCTCTGCTCCAAAACCAAATTCACCGCCGTCGGTAAAGCGAGTCGAAGCATTGACATACACGCAGGCAGCGTCTACCCTTGTGCGGAATTTTTCTGCCGACTGTAAATCGTTGGTAAGGATAGCCTCCGAATGTTTTGTTCCATAACGATTGATGTGCTCAATGGCGTCATCACAGGAGGCAACTGCTTTAACAGCAAGAATGTTATCCAGGAATTCAGTTTCCCAGTCTTCTTCGACAGCGTCTTTAAGAGCCAGCCCGGCGGGGTGGACTCCAATAGCCGCCTTTGTCTCGGCATCGCAGCGAAGCTCCGCCTTGCCTGCGAGTTTTTGCGCAACCTTTGGCATCAGCGCTGCAAGCGTGTCACGATGAAGCAGCACTGTTTCCACTGCATTGCACACTCCCGGTCTTTGCAGCTTTGCGTTGGCAATTATTTCCACCGCTTGCTCTATGTCGGCGCTGGCCTCAACATAAATGTGGCAGTTGCCCTCGCCGGTCTCTATAACTGGAATGCCGGCATTTTCGACCACACGGCGTATCAGTTCTTTGCGTCCTCTTGGCAATACCACATCGATCCAGCCGCGTGCTTTCAGTATCAAATCAACCTCGTCCCTGCTGCCGGATTCCGCCAGTGCAACTGCATCAGCAATTCCGCCCCCTTTTATAAGACCGGCCTTGATGGAGCGCACCAGCGTCCTGTTCGACTCCAGCGCCGAGGATGATCCCCTTAATAAAATGGAACAGCCCGCCTTATACGCAAGGGCTGCGCAGTCGGCTGTAACATTGGGCCGCGATTCATAGATAATCGCTGCAACTCCAAGCGGCACGGTTACCCGCTCGATCAAAAGACCGTTGGGGTGCGTCCAGCCCGCAAGAACCCTGCCGACTGGATCTTCCCGGCGGATTACCGTTTCGATCCCTTCAATTATACCGTCTATTCGTTTATCGTTCAGAAGCAAACGATCAACCAAACTTTCCTTTACTCCATCAGAGCGGGCTTTCTGCACATCAATCGCATTGGCTGCGAGAATAGCCGCCCTGTCCCGGTTGATAGCTGCCGCCGCCGAGGCAAGCGCTTTATCCTTAGCAGCACGCTTTTCCAGCGCCAGCTTTTCCTGCGCACACCTTAGAGAAGGAAATACTGTATCCGTTAAAACATTCATGTCTTATAATACTTCATAGATTTAAGTATGACCACTGTTCACCTTTTCAATTATTTTGTATATTTAATGTATGCAAGAACAACTTAACGAATATCAGGGAAAAGCAACAATGGAAAAAATCACGTCGCTGGCAAAGCGGCGCGGTTTCGTATTTCAATCATCGGAAATTTACGGCGGCCAGAATGGAGCCTGGGATTACGGGCCCCTTGGCGTTGAGCTGAAGAACCGCATTGCCCAGTCATGGTGGAGGGAAATGACCCAGCTCCACGATGATATCGTAGGCCTGGATGCATCAATATTGATGCATCCGCGAACATGGGAAGCCTCGGGGCATGTGGAAAATTTCACCGACCCTCTGGCGGACTGCAAAAAGTGCAAGACAAGGTTCCGCACGGATATGATCCCGGAGGAAAACCTTTCGGCAAAAAAATGTCCCGAATGCGGAGGCGAGCTTACCGACACCCGGAAGTTCAACCTCATGTTCAAGACAAACATTGGCGCCGCAGAGGACAGTGCCAGTCTGATCTATCTGCGTCCTGAAACCGCCCAGGGAATTTACGTCAACTATAAAAACATAATTCAATCCAACAGAATGAAGATTCCTTTCGGCATTGCCCAGGTTGGCAAGGCCTTCCGCAACGAGATTGTTACCAAGAACTTTATTTTCCGTACATGCGAATTTGAGCAGATGGAGATGCAGTATTTTGTAAAGCCGGGCACGGATGAAGAATGGTTCACTGAATGGAAAAAACGGCGCTGGGCATATTATGAACGCATGGGAGTCAGAATGGATCATCTGCGCTGGCATCAGCACGGTCCCGATGAACTTGCCCATTATGCAAAAGACGCTTACGATATTCAGTATCTCTTTCCCATGGGCTGGAGGGAGCTTGAAGGTATCCACAATCGCACCGATTACGATCTGAACCGCCACACTGAGTACTCCGGCAAGGACTTGCAGTACATTGATCAGGATAATAACAACGAGCGGTACATTCCATACATCATTGAAACTTCGGCGGGTCTTACTCGGAATGTTCTGATGATCCTCAGCGATGCCTACGACGAAGAAAAAGTCGCCGATAAAGGCAACGAAGATGATTGGCGGACTGTTCTGCGCTTCCATCCAAGTCTTGCGCCGATTACTGCCGCAGTCCTGCCTCTTATGAAAAAAGACGGGCTCGCAGAATTAGCCCAGGAAATTCGCCAGGAACTGAAAGAAGAATACGCTGTCGATTTTGATCTGGGGGGAGCCATTGGACGGCGTTACCGCAGACAGGACGAGGCGGGAACTCCCTTCTGTATCACCGTTGATTACCAGTCCAAGGAAGACGGCACTGTTACCCTGCGCTACAGGGATTCCATGGAACAGGTGCGGGTGCCAAGAGCGGAACTTGCACAGCGGCTGCGTCAGGAGATTAAATCTTACAAAAGAGTGAAGTGAGTTTTTTATCAGTCTGTCTTAATCCGACTCTTCAAAAAACCCTGCGCTTTTCGTCGATAGCGCCGGACGGAGTTAACCGGACGGAGTTTCACCGCCTGGACGCTTCCGGCAAGGGAATAAATGTAAGCCGTGTTTTATCACAACTGGGTAAGAATGTAATCCATCTTACCCAGCTCGGCGGTGTGATGCAGCCCTTGTTTCTTTCCCTCTGCGAAGAAGATTCGCTTGCTGTTGAGTGGGTGCAGAGTAACAGCCAGATCCGTTTCTGTTATACACTAATTAATGAAAAAGATTTAACCATTACCGAACTGGTCGAAGAGTCCGAGCCTGTCGAAGCCGGCACGGAGCAAAGGCTGATGGAGAAATTTGAATCGCTTGTTTTAAATGGGTGTTCAGCTTCAAACGACCAGCCGGCTTTTGAATACCTGATCATTTCCGGCACAAAGGCGGCAGGTTATTCGGATACGGTTGTTCCGCTAATGGTACAAAAAGCAAAAAAGAATGGCATAAAGGTTATCCTTGATGTAAAGGGAAAAGATTTAATCGACAGCCTTCAATATAAACCTGATATTATTAAACCAAATCTGTATGAGTTCGCTTCCACTTTTGCGCCTGAACTGGTAAGGAACAATGAGCTGACAGGTGATGAGACTGAAACAAAAGAGCGAATTAAAACCACAATGCTGGACATTTACCAGAAATTTGGCTGCCGCACTATTCTTACCAGAGGCAGCAAAAAAATCTGGGCTGCCGACGAAGAAACTTTTTTTGAAGTGGATTTTATGGCAGTAAAACCGGTAAACACAACCGGCTGCGGAGATGCATTTACCGCGGGGCTTGCCTCCGCCCTTGGCGACGGCGCCACCTTCAGCGAAGCCATTACCGAAGGCGTCCGCTGCGGCAGCTTGAACGCCGGTTTATTAAGGCCGGGAGTTGTAAAAAGTTAAAAAGTAAAAAGACACGCGGTGCTTGTGTTGTTGGGGTGTAACACAACAACAATCAAAAAATAAAAAAGCCTGGCAAGGCGCGCTGCCCGGGCTAAAGCCCGAGCGCATGTACTCATCCAGTTAACGTTTTCTACGCCACGCCGTGCTGCTTTATTCGCCTACACCGCTTTGCGGTGCATTCCTGGGCGCCTACTTTCCCGAATTATACGGCACAATGGGCAAACATTATAAAATAAAAAAGCCTGGCAATGACCTACTTTCCCGCGACTTAGAGACGCAGTATCATCGGCGCTAGAGGGCTTGACTTCCGTGTTCGAAATGGGAACGGGTATTTCACCTCTGCCATAATCACCAAGCAATTAATTCAAATAAAACCTTTACTGGCTGTTCCGGGAATATATGCTCAAAAAACTACTTGAGGGGTGTCAGTTGAGCAAAAACCCCCCGCTTGCGCGGGGTTTTGCTCAGCTGACAGGACCCCAAGTAAATTCTTTCAGCATATATTCCCGGAACAATAATATGGTCAAGCCTCACGGCAGATTAGTATTGGTCGGCTGAACATGTTACCATGCTTAGACCTCCAACCTATCAACCAGGTAGTCTTCCTGGTACCTTCAGGAGGATTAAATCCTCAGGGATGGTTTATCTTGAGGGAGGCTTCCCGCTTAGATGCCTTCAGCGGTTATCCCTTCCCGACGTAGCTACCCGGCGCTTGCTCTTGGCAGAACAACCGGTACACCAGAGGTCAGTCCATTTCGGTCCTCTCGTACTAAAAACAGCTCCTCTCAACCATCCAACGCCCATGGCAGATAGGGACCGAACTGTCTCGCGACGTTCTGAACCCAGCTCACGTACCGCTTTAATTGGCGAACAGCCAAACCCTTGGGACCTGCTTCAGCCCCAGGATGCGATGAGCC
>WRLP01000020.1 GCA_009777535.1 Treponema sp. | reverse complement strand
AATGCAAAAGGGCTGCCTGTTAAGGCAGCCCTTTTTTTGCGCCCGAAAATTTTCACACGGAGAAACACGGTGAGACGGAGGGCACGGAAGAAAAGTACAAATTTTACCACGATCCTCACTAAAAGCACGAACCATTACTTTGAATTCGCCCTTTAGTTCGTGTTGGTTCGTGTGGTTTGTGGTAAAAAATGATTTGAAAATTGTTTCCCATGGGAGGGAGGAGGTGAGGCATTGCATGGAAATAATAAATAATATAAACTGTGCATCGGAAGGTATTTTATGCAGACATTAGAATTTAATTCGGTTATTGGCGATGAAGGGGTTATATATATTCCAAAACAGTATTTAGAAAATATATCTTCCCCTGTAAAGGTTATTCTCCTTATGAATGAAACGGCAAAGGAACATAATGGCAGGTATTTCTCTGCATTAAAGCTAAGAACAAAAGGGTTCAAGTTTGACAGGGAAGCCGCAAATGAATGAAAGGGCTTTTATTGATACAAACGTATTTATCTATTTGTATTCAGAAGACGAGGCAGAAAAACAGAGAATTTCTCAAAAAGTGTTTAACGAATATGATTGTATAATCAGTGCACAGGTTTTAAATGAATTTTGCAATGTGTGTATTGGAAAATTAAGCCAAACAATTGAAGATGTTGAATTAGCAGTTGACGAAATAATAGAACAGTGCTCTGTTTCATTAATTGAAAAACATAGCGTTAATGCAAAAAAGGCTGCCCGGAAGAGCAGCCTTTTTTTTCACTAATTCCAAAAATTTTCACGCGGCGGCACGGAGAGACGGAGGAATTGTACAAATTTTACCACGAACCTCACTAAAAGCACGAACCATTACTTTGAATTCGCCCTTTTGTTCGTGATGGTTTGTGTGGTTTGTGGTAAAAAATGATTTGAAAATTGTTTTCTATGGGAAGGGACTGTATACATCACTCCTCCGCGGCGCCGCCCATTTGGCGCATTATGCCCCAAAATAACAGTGTTTTTTTGCTTTCCTTTTCTTCCGGAAATACACATATTTTATTATAGAACTAAATATAAATCGCGGTACGCAAAGGGGAAAGGCAATGAAAATTCGAACAAAACTTTTTGGCGGTTTCTTTATTGTTGTTGCAATAGGAATCTTTCTTGGATCACTGGGGTTACATAACGACTCAAAACTTGTTTCATTATCGGAAGATATCCTTCATTTAGCAGAAACAAGGACAGACATCTCATCGATCTTGAATTCGCATTATGTTTGGCGGCATGGACTGTCCGAGACGGTGTATTCCGAAGCTGAGTTCACCGGCTCGCTGGATTCTTACACATGCTCTCTGGGCAAATGGCTTAACAGCGATGAAGTAAGAAACCTGACCGATCCGGAGGCTGTTTCTCTACTCGAACAGATTGTTGAACCTCATCATTTCATTCATGCAAAGGCAGGGGAAATTATCAGTCATATAAGTATAGGGGAAACAGATGAAGCGTTAATAAAATTCAAGGCTGAAGTATTACCGAAAACGCTGGATGTAATCTCCGGTTTGGAAGTTATGGAAGAGCATTACAGTGATTTGCTTGGCGATAAAATAAGCGATATCTACCAAACGGGCCTTATGTTTAAACGCACTATCATAGTTCTGATAATCGTCGCATTGATTATCAGCGTTTTGTTGGCGCTGGTTATTACATCGAATATTACAAAACCAATCGTCAAGGTAACGAACTCCCTTAAAGATATCGCGCAGGGCGAAGGGGATCTGACCCATACCATTGAAATCAATTCCAAAGACGAAGCCGGTGATCTCGCACGCTATTTCAACCAAACCCTGGAGAAGATTAAGGGCATGGTTGTAAATATCAAACAGCAGGCGTCGGGCCTAAGTAATATAGGAGCCGAACTGACAAACAATATGACTGAAACCGCTTCGGCAATCACCGAAATCACTGACAATATCAAAAGCATCAAGGATCAGGTAATAAACCAAAGCGCCAGTGTTACCCAGACTGATGCCACAATGGGACAAATCGCCCAAAACATCGACAAGCTGAACGATCATGTCGAACATCAATCCAACAGTATCACTCAGTCGTCATCGGCAATAGAACAGATGCTTGCCAATATTCAATCGGTAACCAGAACCCTTGTTGGTAACAGTAAAAATGTTGAGGATCTAACTTCGGCTTCCAGGGTAGGTCACGCCGGGCTTCAGGATATTGTTTCTGACATTCAGGAAATCGCCAAAGAATCCGAGGGTCTGCTGGAAATAAACTCTGTTGTGGCGAACATCTCCAGCCAAACAAACCTGCTTTCCATGAACGCTGCCATCGAAGCTGCCCACGCAGGCGAAGCAGGCAGGGGTTTTGCGGTTGTTGCCGATGAAATTCGTAAATTGGCGGAAAGTTCCAGCGAACAGTCCAAGACTATCAGCTCTGTATTAAAAATGATGAAAAGCTCAATAGACAAAATTACCGCTTCCACCAAAAGCGTATTACAAAAGTTTGAGGCAATTGATTCGAGTATTAAAATTGTGGCGGAACAGGAAGAAAATATCCGCGGAGCAATGGAGGAACAGGATCAGGGGAGCAAACAGATTCTGGAAGCCATAAGCTATGTAAACGAAATCACCCAGCTTGTAAGGGATGGGGCTGTTGAAATGCTTGATGGGGCCAGGGAAGTGATCAAGGAAGCTGACAATCTTAAAAAAACAACGCATGAAATTACCGGAGGCATGAACGACATGGCTACAGGTGCGGATCACATAAATGCGGCAGTACAGAATGTCAATGAATTAAGCGCACGGAATCACAAGAGTACTCACTACTTAATCAATGAAGTTTCACGCTTCAAGGTAGCATAATGGCGCATAACTGAGTTCAAAAAGCAGTGGCTGTCCGAAAGGGCAGCCATTTTTTAACCCTTCTTTACAAAAGCCTTTTCGAGCTGCCTTATCCGGTAAGCCGAATAAATTTCTTTTCCGTATTCGGTAATTTCCCAAATCTCGTCCCCTGAACCTTCATCATCATTTATACATTTAACCAGCTTTAGCAGGGAAAAATCGGCCATAATTTTTTTGATTGAATTTGATGGAGTGGGGTAGTCTTTGCGAACCAGTTTATCCAAATCGGGGTTAAGAACAGTACCCAGGAAGCGGGCAATTTCCGACGTGGTCTTTCCCAGTGACAATTCCGGAACCAGCAGCTTAAAAATCCTTACATAGCGAAATTGCCGGCTGTTTTCCCAATTTTCTCCTGTGGCATAGTAGAAACTCAATGTGGTCTTGTTAAGGGAAAGCACCTTTAGTGCATGCTTCATCTGCTCCCGTAACTTGGTTACAATCTGATTATCTTCCATCTTTACCTGGCGCCTTAGCTGTTCATTCTCTGCTGAAAGCCGGGAAAGTTCATTAGCCACAGTGGGGGAAACTGCCTTGTCGGATTTTACCCAGCCGTTCTGCGGGTGCAGGTTTATCTCGTGTACAAGGAGTGTCTGTAATTTCAGACAAAGATCAGTTGAGTTAAGCCATGTTTCGTGCCGGCCGGTACGGAGCTTTTTTTTGAACTCTTCCAGTTTTTTTGTAAGTGCCGCCTCTTTTTCCTTCTTGGACGCTTTCCATCTGGCTTTTTCGTCGATAATGAGCGCAATTACCGGAATGCCTTTTTTAACAGTAAGATTGTACTCTGCCTCCAGAGGCGATGTTCTTTCTTTTGCCGGACAATATTTGTGGGCGACAACTGCAACAAAGTAATCACATTCTTCGATTGTTTTTTGGAGAAGCTGCTGTCCGCTTCTAGAAGATAAGTCCAGATAATCGGCCATAACAGGAATGTGCCCCAGCTCCATAATGATCCTGGGAATTTCCTTCCGCTCGTTTTTCAGGTCGTCCAATGTCGAACCGATAAAAATATGGTACTTCATGGGCTTATTGTAACCGGTATTGTTAAATTTGGCAATGGACTTTATGGAAATAATTTAATAGGATAAAATATGACAGGTTTTCTTTTAAGGAAGACGGCATACGATTTATGGGACAATATGTTCAGAATTGTTCTTGTAAACCTTGGTTTTATTGTTTTGCTTGTTATTCCCGCTTATCTTCCCGAGCTTTTGGGAAGAAAGCTTTTTAACTCTGACGTTATTGTGGTTGTTGTCCGCGCTGCCGGAATCCTCTGCTGTTCTGTTTATCTTTCAACAGCGGCTTTTTCAATTAAAACAATTTCAGATTATGGTTCATTCGGGTTCGGCGATTTTTTTTGTAATCTAAAGCAAGCCTGGCCGGCCGGTCTTGTTGCCGGTCTCTTGTTTTTTGGCTGCCTGTCTGTTGCGTTGATTGCCATTCCATTTTACATGAGCATGGATTCTCCTGTGGGCCTGCTTTTGGCCGCACTGATTTTCTGGGCGCTTATTTTTGCCGTGCTCTCCTTTCAGTTTTTTTTCGCCGTACGCGCCCGCCTGGATACAAAACTTCTTAAAGTATTTAAAAAATGCATATTGCTTTTTGTTGATAATCCGGGCATGGCAATTTTCTCGTTATTGCATAATACGGCAATGTTGATTGTTTCTCTTTTGCTTGCTTTTTTGTTTCCCGGCCCTGCCGGCATTCTTCTTTACCTTGATGAGGCCCTGCGCCTTCGTATCATGAAATATGACTGGCTGGAGGTTAACCCCGATGCCAACCGCCGTAAAATTCCCTGGGACGAGCTTTTAATGGAAGAACGGGAAAAAACCGGCACACGCACGCTGAAAAACTTTATTTTCCCTTGGAAGGACTAGTATAATGTAACCATCTAGGTATTTACAATTTTATTTTACCACCAACCTCACTAACCAACACGAACTTGCTAGAAGAATCATATCTATCTTCAAATAACCCAAAATTAAGAAAAATCATAAAGGTTTTTCAGCAATATCGAACTAATGGTTAGTGCCGTTTGTGTGGTTAGTGGTTAATTATTCTTTTTGGACGCCGCCTATAATCCTGATCCCAAGGCAGCCGGCTACGGCGCGCTCCCTGCCCGGAATACCGTCATGAATGGGGGTGTTAACAGGGCGTATCCTGCCGTTGGGGTAGCGCATAACAAGCGAGCTGGAACCGCCGCCGTCAAAGTTTATTCCGTCGTGCGAGCCGAGCGCTCTTAGCATCAGCGCCGTTTCCGCTTCCGTGCTTCCAATGCTGCCAATGCGCCTGCCATCAACAACCAGCAGGTAAAGGTATCTGCCGTCCGCTGATATGCCGGCGGCGCTGCGGGGGTGCCGCGCCTTAGTATCAAAAGCCCGCTCGGTTAGTTCACCGGCTTCGAGTATCTGATGAAAACCGCCGGCAGCGTTTGCAATATCATCTGTCGAAGCAATCTCTGCCTGGCTTACAACTGATGCGCCGCCGTCATTATAAAAAACAAGGGCAGAATATCCTGCTTGCGGCGGCGAGATCATTATACCGTCGGAAACTACAATGCCTATGTTGGTTCTGGGCTCCCCTTCTTTGCCCGATACCGGATCAAAGGGAAGGGCGTTGATCCCTGCTGCCAGGGCGTTTTCGCGTACAAAGCTGCTGACCTTTGTGCTGAGTGTGTCCGAGTGTCCGCCTCTGACAACGATGGTTATGTCCGGTGAGCGGAGATCGATTCTCAGCGCCCTGAACTCAAGCCTGGGTGCAGAGATTCTTCCGGAAAAATAGGCAATAGCGCCGTCTTCAATCGGCTGCCAAAACGGAACGACAGCTTCCACTGCCGTCGAAGAGACAAGCCTTTCCCGCGCCGTTCCCACCGGAGAAATGGTGGCGCAGGAATAAAAAATAAAAAATGTAATGGAAACTACTGAGACGCGGAGAGCGTTTTTAATAATCAGAGCGGCCTTTACGGTTTTTTTTTAGCAGTTTGCGGGCATTTGCCTTCTTTTTCCTGTTGAGGATAGTGGAGGGCTTTTCAAAGTATTCCCGCTTTTTGAATTCCCGAATTATGCCTTCTTTTTCTACCATGCGCTTAAAACGCTTGATGGCCTTTTCGAGCATTTCGCTGTCATCGACAATAATGTGCGCCAAAAATATCACCTCCTTTCCTCATTGGGTAAGATGCGCTTGAATGGTATTCAATTGACTTGTTCGGCAACCCGGTTGGTTGCCTCACAAGTTTTGCAGTTTTTCAGCCTACGGCTTGCAAAACTGCTGTTTTCATAAGGAAGTTGTTCAGAAACTGAAGTTTCCGAACAACACTAATTACTGATTCTACTTAAAATCGCGTCTTTGTCAAGAATGGGACGGTTAATAAAAGCATCCGGGTCGGTATTTTCACCGAAGATCCGTATTTCCCAGTGCAGATGAGGCCCGGTTGCCAGTCCCGTGGAGCCGGATAAACCAAGCAGGGCTCCTGCGCTGACAATGGCGCCTTCCGCTACTTCGATTTTATCAAGATGATAATACAGGGAATATACTCCCGGTAAATGCTCGATAACTACCGAATTGCCTGTAACAATTCTCGGTCTTGCCAGAACCACCCTGCCTCCGCCGCAGGCTGTTACGGGCGTTCCTGTTGGTACGCCGAAATCAACACCCGCATGGATCGAGGTATCGCTTGTGCCGTTTGAGTACTTAAAGACCCGCCGGTCGCCAAATAAACTGGTTCTTCTGACAGAATCGACAGGCGCCCTAAAAGCTCCTGTAAAATAAACAGCGGTTCCTGTATGGCTGAGTAATGTCCAAAGCTGATTAGACTCTGTTGTTCTCTGTGCGCTCGAATCGGTTCTGATTCCGGTCAGCGTCTGATTAAGCTCGATTACCTCAGAACCAAAATTACGGCTTTCGATATTTAGGGGTATCTCGATCAATGTACCCAGATGCCCCTCCACCCTGATCGCTGCTGCCCCCGGCTTGGCTGTACTGGGGACCGTAATTACTGCCGCAGCAAAGCTCTGTTCGCCCTCATCAGCTGGGACGGAAAAAAAGACAGCTCTTGCAAGCCGCTGCCCGCCTGCTATCAATAATGCATGGCGGACAGGATTCACGGAATTCACCGCAATTGTTACAGGCTCCCCCGGCCTGGGGTTTTCCGGAAAAAGCGCATGCCTTATCTGCCCCTGCTGGGCGGCGGCTTGCATAGACAGAAAAAAGTGCAGGCAAAGAAAAAAAGGAATAACGAGGCGATAAATGCGCTTCATGTTTGAGTTACAGAATAACTTAAAAAGGCGAAAGTAGTCAAACCGATGAATTATCAGGGCAGGGTTGTTGATTTCATACCTTCTCTTTTTTTACTTTACTTTTTTCATATAATACTTCAGGATCTAAATCAATTCCTTCCGGCCATTCTATTGAATCATACGATATTTTTACCATTTTGAAAAATTTTTTATCCTTTAATTTTTTAAATAATCCTGTGTCTAAATATGGTTTTACATCAAATACTTTTATTTCTTTATTTTCAAAAATAAGTTCTAATTTATAATCGTCCAAAGCCCTTACTTTATTTACAGATAAATACATTTCAGTATCCTTTATTTTAACGGTTCAATTTTATATGGAATTTCACCATTTTGCGCCAACTCCCAATCAGCCAGAAGTTCATCTTTGTGTAGAACTATCCATGCAGAAACAAGTTTTTCCTTGTCCTGTGGTAATTTTCCATCTGTTTTTTCACCGGTTTTTATATCAAAAATTGCCTTTGATTTTTGATAAATGGCATGAATGTGGGGAGGATTATGTTCTTTTTTCCCCAGGTACATTCTTATTAGAATACCATAAAACATTGAAATTGTTGGCATGATTACATTTTTACGTATATGTATTAAAATTACAATAGACTTTGTATAAAATATAAATAGTGTATTTATGGAATGTATTGGCGGTCATACACCACAAACAAAAACAATCTATCTTGCGGGCGGCTGCTTTTGGGGAGTTGAAAAGTACCTTTCGCTAATACCGGGGGTTGAATCCACCTCGGTTGGCTATGCCAATGGGCGCACGGAAAATCCAACGTATGAAGATGTCTGTTATAAAAATACCGGGCATGCCGAGGCGGTGAAGGTTGAATATGATCAATCGGAGATAAACCTTATATTTCTGCTGGAGCTTTTTTACGATGTTATAGACCCGACATCGCTTAACCGCCAGGGCTTCGATTCCGGAACGCAATACCGCACCGGAATTTATTACACCGATGAAGCAGACAGGGAAATAATTCTTAATTCTATTTCTCTTTTACAAAAGAACTGTAAAAAGCCGGTCGTGATTGAAGTTAAAGAGCTGGAAAACTACTATGCAGCGGAAGAATATCATCAAAAATACCTTGACAAAAATCCGGGTGGATATTGCCATATCGGCGCTGCCAAGTTTGCCAGGGCGAAGATGGCTGTATCCGGATAATAATTACCATTGACAGGTAAAAAATACATTGATATAACTTGATTGAATTGAAACAAATGGAAAATAACAAAGTTAATTATCGTAAATATTTTTATATTGCAACCAAAGGGTTGGCAGCCATAGCCATTGCGCTTGTAATAATAACAGCAGTTGCTGCCTGTAAAGATGCAGGAGGCGGGCCTGACTCTGCTCTACAATACGTTGAACTCCCGTTATGGCAGGAGTTTCAGCAACGGGTGGACGACAATCTGCCGGGGGCGTATCAGGCTGTTGGCGCAATGTGGGATTCGTGTTTTCCAGGCCTGCCGGAACCGCTGCCCACATTGAATAAATCTGCCGTATATTACGATGCCGCCAAGGTTTTGATTGAGTTATCGGAACTTTGGGGATCAAAGGCGGCACCGGAAATGAATATATATGCAGTAAAATGCGCGGAAATATTTCACGCACATTATACCGCCCCTGGTCCGTTAAACGGTCTTGCAGGATATGTAAGATTTCCCCATGGGCTTGCTTATTTGTATCATGACACTGGACAGCAGTTTTATAAAGAAGCGCTGGAGGGATGCGCCCTAAGAAGCAATTGGGCATCTGTGAATCCTGTAAACGAACGATCAGCCTACTCCAGGGAAGTATCCTATGCTATTAGTGTCTATATAGCGGCAATAGAGGCTGGAATGGACATTCCGAATATCACGACATTACTAAATCATTTTGTGGATATGGCTTTAAGCCACCTGGATCAGTGGCACACAGGAGATTTTTATAATCCATCGGATAATTTCAGGCAGCCATTCATGGTTGGACTTTCCATGAATTCTTTAATCGAGTATTACGAAAAAGTATATAAAGACCCTCGCATACCTGCTGCGATTAAAATTATGCTTGATGATCTTTGGGAACAGTCATGGGATATTATAGATGCCAATACGCCAGGGGGTAATTATTCGGTTTACACTCTAGGCTACGGAGCTTTTTGGTATTGGGCGGATTTTGCGAACGGCAAATGGGTTAATGATATAAACAATATGCCGTCATCTCTGAATCTAAATCCCGATACAAATATGAACCTTGCATCAGTATATGCCTGGTATGCAAGATGGCTAAAAGAAAATAGATCTTCGTCAACAAGACTTGCCAAAAGTTATCTGGATAAATCTGTTTTGATATGGGAAGGATATGTGATAAATGGATATATGGGCTACGCTGATATTTTGTGGCAGGGATGCAGGTATGTATCGGATTTTGTCCGGGAATACAGGCGGTTCTACGGTGAATAACTCCATGTTTTTTTACCGGTAATCCACTATAATTAAAATATCATAACAAAAAGAGGCCGCTACCATGCGTAAACTAAAAGCCGCTGTAATAGGCGCCGGCAGCACCTATACGCCGGAACTCATCGAAGGGTTTATTGACAGGCGGGACAGCCTGGACTTTCAGGAATTATTTTTAATGGACATTAACAGGGAAAAACTCGAAATTGTCGGGGAGCTTGCAAAAAGAATGCTCCTGTCCAAGGGTTTTACGGGTAAAATAATGCTGACCGGGAATTTGGACGAGGCAATTACCGGCGCCGATTATGTTTTTGCGCAGATACGCGCCGGCGGAATGGCCAGCCGCATACTTGATGAAAAAATCCCGTTAAAACACGGCCTTTTGGGGCAGGAAACAACCGGCGCTGGCGGCTTTATGAACGCCCTAAGAACAATACCCGCCATGCTTGATATTGCCGCCCGCATCGAAAAACTCTGCCCAGATGCCTGGCTCGTAAACTTTTCCAACCCGTCCGGAATTATAGCAGAGGCTTTATTGAATCATACAAATGTAAAGATGATTGGCCTTTGCAACTGTTTTATCAATATGAGGGCAAGTATTGCAAAAACCATCGGCACGGCAAATTTCGATTATGAATATATCGGATTAAACCATCTAAGCTGGATTACCAGTGTTACTGTAAACGGTGAAAACATGCTCCAGCGTCTTGGAAAATCAACGGCGGCCTCAATGAAAAATGTGCCGGAAGTTCAGTATGACGACGAATTGCTTGCCGCCATACCCGCCATTCCTTCATCATATTTAAGTTATTTCTATCTGCGCGAAGATCAGCTTAACAAATGCCTTAACGCGGAAAAAACACGCGGGGAAATTTGCGTTGAACTGGAAGAATCACTTGTAAAACAGTATGGAGATCCGCAGCTTAAAGACAAACCGGAAGGGCTTGAAAAACGCGGCGGCTCCCTGTACTCTACCGCCGCCGTATCGGTCGTTGACGCCATCGAAAACGATAAAAATGAATACCATGTTGTAAATGTTAAAAATAACGGCGCCGTGCCCTTTATGGACGATGACGATGTAGTAGAAATAAAATGTATAACAAACCGGAAAGGGGCGGCGCCTGTCAGGGTTTTGCAGCCGGATATCCCCTATATAAAGGGGCTGATGCAGTCGGTTAAGGCATACGAAAAGCTCACTGTAAGGGCGGCGATGACGGGAAGCAGGGCGGACGCTCTTGCCGCGCTGATGATTCACCCGCTTATTGGGGATTACCGCAGGGCAAAAGCGGCTCTTGATGAAATGCTGGCGGCTAACGCCAGGTATATACACAAGGGTTTTTCATGAATCAGTATGTAATAGGCATTGATACAGGCGCTACAAAAAGCCACCTTGCGCTTTTTGATAAAAATGGAACGCTGATTGATTTGTGCAGTTGGGGGCCGTTGAATTACGAAGTGCTTCCAGGTTTGTTTGCCCAATTCGAGGAAGAAATAGGTCAATTTGTCTCGAATGCCTTATCAAAAAATAAAATAAAAATGGAGCAGATTTCATATTCTGTATTTGGCATAGCAGGTGTTGATACGAGGAAACAGCATAATATTATCTCGGAAATACTTAAAAGAACAGGATTTAAAAGATTCACGCTGGTAAATGATGCTTTTTTGGGCATTCCCGCCGGAAGCCCGGACGGAACCGGAATTTGCGCCAACAATGGAACCGGCTGTACTCTGGTTGGAATTAATAAAGATGGCAGGGAGTTTCAAATCGGTGGCGCAGGATATGTTACTGCGGACTATGGTGGCGGCGGAATGATGGGCGAAGCTGTAGTTTCAGCTGTTTACAGCGAGCTTTTTCGCAGAGGCGAGCCGACCTGCATGACGTCTTTACTGTTCAATAGGCTGGATATTACAAATAAATATGATTTTGTTGAAAAAATTCATGAAAAAACAGCCGACGGCAGCTTTAATCCAGGGGCCTGTGCTAAAATGCTGTTCGAAGCGGTTCGGGAAAAAGACGGGGTTGCATCAGAAATTTTTCGTAAAATTGCCGAAAGTTATGCCGGCGGAATATCCTGCATGATTGATGAGTTAAAATTTGCTCCAAACGAAGATTTATTTATAGTTCTGATGGGCTCAATTTTCGTTAAGGGCGAACATTCTCTATTAATCGACACACTTAAAGAGATCGTACAAAAAGAAAACCCCGCCTACAGCTTTGAATACAGGCTTCTTGATGTGCCCGCTGTAGCCGGCGCGGTTATCTGGGCGCTCAGAAAACTTGATAATAAATCCGGGCATTTCGAAAAGATAAACGCTCAGCTGCGCGCCGGATAATAATCCGATAATCTTCGATAACACTGATTCACAATATGCTTTATCCCGATATCAATATCATCGCCCATCTCGTCGATTAATGCTTCCAGGCTGGACAGGCTCTCGTTAAGGCTTGTGTGAAAGCCGCGGCAGCATCGCAGCCAGTAATTTCCTTCGCCGTCGCTGAAAAGACCGAGAAAACCCAGCTCTTTTGCACCTTTTTTCCATATTGCAGGCTTTACCAGGGCGTCCATCTGCTCCAGTAATTCCGCAAGGTTTTCACGTGAATTAAAATTTTTCTTACGGGGCCATGGGCGTTTTATCGCATTATCCGCATCCAGCGTCGGCGCAAGAAAAAGAATCAGCTCCAGTTTTTCCCCCGAAAGCAGGCTCATATTGTTTACGAGGACTGTTCCCTTAAGCCCCTTGTATACAGTGTCTGCGGGAATGGAATCGCGGATTGCTTTTAGTTTTTCCCATGGAAGGATTACTGTTTTTTTGCCCTTGACGGTTTGAATCTCAAAAATTTCGCCCGATATTTTTATATTGTTTGTAAAATCCCTTGTTTTTTTGAGTTTTTCGCGCTCCTTTCCGCCGGTTTTTTCTTCGTATGTGAATAAACCCGGCCTAATTCTGTCCAGCACCGCCCTGGAAAGCGGAGATACCGACATGGCGTACATTCTGGTCGTGCGTACAATTTCTCCGGCGACAATAAATGTTGGATCCATGCGAAACATCACAGAACCGGGGTGAATAATGATTTTATCGGCGGTAAGGCTACAGTACGAGGTATTTCTGCCGCGTCCTTCGCGTACACAAACAAATTGAATCATTCCGCGGCCGATGCAGCACAGATAATCGTCGGTTAATTTTGAAGTCAGCGGCCACTTCCCCTGATGCAACGGAATTTTCAGGCTGCTTACAATTTCTTCGAGCTGCGCGACAACATTCGCGATTTCTGCCATCGCTCTTTCATCAAGATAATTTTGATCGCAGAATTTGGTTTTATTGATCGAATCTGAATAAGCTCGATACAGTTTAAGATATGAAACAAAGTCCCCTGCATCGTCGCGAAAACGGTGATGCGCCCGCCGCGCATCTGTTTCTTCACCCGGAGGCAGAATATACGGGCTTTGAGTAGATAAAAACGCCGCAGCAATGACTGTTTCGCGCAGTACATCGGGATAATTCAGTATTGCCTCCACAATTATCCGCGAATGGCGCGGCGCAAGCGGGAATTCAGTCATTAATTTGCCAATATTGGAAAGGCTGCGGTCTTTTTCCAGCGCGTCGAGCAGATTAAGTGTTTCGATGCCGGCAATAATCCCCGCTTTTTCCGGAGCGGCAATAAAATCAAAATCCTCAAAATTGGTAATGCCAAGGTCTGCCATGCGCAAAATAACTTCCGAAAGGTCGGTGCGAAAGATTTCTTCGGTGGTAAACAGCGGACGGTTCTCGAAATCGCCCCGCGTGTAAAGCCGGTAGCATACTCCCTCTCTTGTGCGCCCTGCGCGTCCCTTGCGCTGATTTGCAGATGCTTTTGAGACAGGCGATTCCACCAGGCTGGAAGTAAAGGTGCGCGGGTTGTACCAGTTAAGTTTTGAGAGACCGGAATCAATTACCGCAGTAATTCCATCAATAGTTACCGATGTTTCTGCGATATTTGTTGATATTATTACCTTTGTTTTACCTTTTGGAGCGTTTATAAAGACTCTTTCCTGCTCTTCTTTTCCAAGTCTGCCGTACAATGGCAGAAGATGCAGCGAATTTCCAAAAGAACTGAAAGCAAGCCGCTTAATGCAGTCTTTTATCATTTTTTCGCCGGGAAGAAAGATCAAAATGTCTCCTTCGCGTTTTTCATTGATAAAACGGGCTGTTATGGCCTCAATTTTCGCCAATAATGCTTCCGGATCGTTTTCGCTGGGATCATAGATCAATGTAACGGGAAAACGCTGCGCATCAATCTTTATAATCGGACATTCACTGAAATATTCGGAAAAAACTTCGGCATTTATTGTTGCAGAGGAGATTATCACCTTAAAATCGCGGCGGCTTTCCAGCACACGCTTCAATAAACCGAGGATAAAGTCGATATTAAGGCTTCGTTCATGGGCTTCATCGACTATGATCAAGCCGTATTTTGACAGCCAGGGATCAAGTTTCATCTCCTGTAAAAGAATTCCGTCCGTCATGATCTTGATTTTGGTTTGATGATTGGTGCGATCTTCGAAGCGCATCTTGTAACCGATCAGCTCAGGTATTGATGTTCCGCACTGACGTGCGATAAATTCACTCACGGAAACGGCGGCGATGCGCCTCGGCTGTGTAACACCGATGATTCCGCGCTGTGAATAACCTGCTTCGTACAGTATTACCGGAAGCTGCGTGGTTTTTCCCGATCCGGTTGGACTCACAACTACCACAACTTGATTATTTTCAAGAGCAGATAAAATTAATTTATGATTTTTGTAGACAGGAAGCTCAAGATAGTTCATAATATTAATAATAATGATTTGATTATTTTAATCCAGTATGATATGATGAAGTAAATGTACGGAGGATGTTGATGTCAAAACAAAAAAATGTTTTCTTTTTTGGTGAAGGTAAGGCCGATGGCAATGCAGATATGAAAGATTTGCTGGGCGGCAAGGGAGCCAATCTCGCGGAAATGACCAATCTTGGAATTCCTGTTCCGCCGGGCTTCACAATTTCTACCGATGTGTGCGCCGCGTATTATGAAAATAAAGAAAAATATCCGGCAGGAATTAAAGAAGAAGTAGAGGCAGGATTAAAAAAACTTGAAACTGTAATGAAAATGAAACTCGGCGACCCGGACGATCCCCTGCTGGTTTCAGTTAGATCGGGAGCGGCCGCTTCCATGCCGGGAATGATGGATACGATCCTTAATTTGGGAATGAATGACAGGGCAGTCAGAGGCCTTGCAAAAAAAACCGGAAACCCGCGCTTTGCTTGGGATGCTTACAGGCGTTTTATACAGATGTACAGCGGTGTAGTAATGGGAGTCGACCGTGATTTGTTCGAGGAAGCCATCCATAACATAAAAAAAGCTAAAAATATCGAGCTTGATACCGCTCTGACTGCTGCCGATCTTGAAAAACTTGTTGAAGAATTCAAAAAAATTGTTAAAAAAGGTGCGGGAAAAGATTTTCCGCAGGCTCCTCTTGATCAACTTTGGGGCGCTATCAATGCTGTTTTTGGTTCGTGGATGAATGAACGGGCAATAAAATACCGGCAGCTCTATGATATTAAGGGTCTTAAAGGCACTGCGGTTAATGTGCAGTCCATGGTATTCGGTAATTTTGGTGAAGATTCCGGTACAGGAGTATGTTTCAGCCGTGATCCTTCCACCGGTATCAATAAATTCTACGGTGAATTTTTGATGAATGCCCAGGGTGAAGATGTTGTGGCCGGCATCAGAACACCCGAACAGATCGCAACATTGGAAAACAGGAATCCTGTTATCTATAAACAGCTTGTCGGCATTAAAAACAGATTGGAAAAACATTTTAGGGACATGCAGGACATGGAATTTACCGTCCAGCAGGGCCATTTGTACCTGCTTCAGACGCGAAACGGCAAACGCGCCGGAACTGCCGCTGTAAAGTGCGCGGTGGACATGGTTAATGAAGGATTAATCGACAAAAATACCGCAATTCAAAGGGTAACGCCTGCTTTGCTTGATCAACTTTTACATCCAATGATCGAACTCGAAGCTCAAAGAAAGGCCAAATCCATAACAAAGGGATTAAATGCCTCCCCGGGGGCTGCTGCGGGCAGAATCGTTTTTACCGCCAAAGAGGCCGAAAACTGGCACGGAAGGGGCGAAAAAGTGCTTTTAGTGCGTAAGGAGACAAGCCCCGAAGACATTGGCGGCATGGTTGTTGCGCAGGGGGTGCTTACTTCCACCGGCGGTATGACAAGCCATGCGGCTGTTGTTGCCCGCGGCATGGGAACCCCATGTGTTGCAGGCGCAAAGGGAGTGTTTGTTCACGGAAAAACGGCATCTATCAGCGGAAAAACCTACAATGAAGGGGACTGGCTCACACTGGACGGCTCAACAGGGGATGTTTACGAGGGCCAACTGCCTTTGGTAGCACCAAAAATATCAAAAGATATGAATACATTCCTTAAATGGTGCGATGAAGTGCGCAATAAGGCTGTCCGGGGTAACATAAAAGGTTTTAGCATAAGAACCAATGCCGATCTGCCGGAAGATGCCAAGCGTGCGTTTGATTTCGGAGCACAGGGTATCGGTTTGTGCCGTACAGAGCACATGTTCTTCGACAAGGAAAAACTTATCCACTTCCGCTCCATGATAGTTGCCGAAACAGAGGCGGAGCGGAAAAAACAGCTAGAAAAAATTATGCCGCTGCAGCAAAAAGACTTTTTCGGTATTTTTAAGGCAATGGAGGGGCGTCCTGTAACAATAAGGCTCCTTGATCCGCCCTTGCATGAATTTGTTCCGCACACAAAAGAAGAAATTGATGAACTTGCAGCCCATCTTAATGTAGAAAGTGATGTTCTCCGGCTGAAGATCAATCAGCTTGTTGAATCCAACCCCATGCTTGGGCACAGGGGCTGCCGTTTGGCGGTTACATATCCCGAAATCTATGATATGCAGGTCGAAGCGATCACCAAGGCTGCTGTCGAGTGCGTAAAGCAAAAAATTCCTGTGCAGCCGGAGATTATGATACCAATTATCGTTACGGCGAGGGAACTTAGGCTTCTGCGCCCCAGTGCGGAAAAGGTAATAGAAAAAGTTTTCAAGGCGACGGGTGTTAAGGTGCCGATAGCTATCGGTACAATGATCGAAGTACCGCGTGCGGCGCTTCGATCGGCCCATATTGCAAAATATGCCGATTTTTTCAGCTTTGGAACAAATGATCTTACCCAAATGGCTTTTGCGTTCAGCCGCGACGATGTCGCTTCCTTCCTGCCTGTATATCTGGAGAAGAATGTTCTGGATGTAGATCCCTTCAAATCGATTGATGAAGAAGGAGTAGGTGGATTAGTAGAAGTTTCGATACGCGACGGACGATCAGTAAAACCGAATCTAAAAATAGGAATCTGCGGAGAGCACGGCGGTGATCCGGCATCTATTGACTTTTTCTATAGAGTCGGGTTAAGCTATGTATCATGTTCACCATTCCGGGTACCGTTGGCACGGCTTGCCGGCGCACAGGCGGTAATCAAAAATTCCGGAAAGAACATAACTAAGGGAGGGGAGTCAGCGAAGACTGGTAAACCCGCCACTGCCCAGGTGAAAGGCAGTAAGAAACCTGCAAAGGGGGACAAGAGAATGGCAGTAACATCTGCAAAACCAGCGGCAAGGAAACCTGCTGCAAAGAAACCGGCGGCGAAGAAGACCGCTGCGAAGAAACCGGCCGCGAAGAAACCGGCCGCGAAGAAGAAAGTTGCGGCGAAGAAACCGGCCGCAAAGAAACCAGCCGCGAAGAAACCGGCTGCGAAGAAAAAACCTGCGGCAAAGAAGCCGGCCGCCAGGAAGGCTGCTGCAAAGTAAAAGTTTTTTGGTTAACTAAAAAGTTTTTGCAGAGCGAAGACTTGCCCGATCATTGTTGTGGTTGGGCAGGTCTTTTTTTTGACCGGAAAAAACCCAATGGTGCAAAATTTTGAAGAACTTCGCATGAAAATGGTCGATGAACAGCTAAAAATGCGAAATATCATGTCAAAAAATGTTTTGAATGCCATGCAAGCCGTGCCGAGACATCTTTTTGTTCCTGAAAAACTGCAATATCAAGCCTACGACGATGCTCCGCTGCCAATCAGATTAAAACAGACAATTTCGCAGCCGTATATGGTCGCGTTTATGACCGAGGCAATCGAAGATACCGCCGTGTCCGGCAGCTTAACGCGGCATGGCAGACAAAAAATTCTGGAAATAGGAACCGGATCGGGCTATCAGGCCGCAATTCTGGCCCATCTTGGATATGAAGTCTATACAATCGAGCTGCTGGAAGAACTTGCCGCCGGAGCCAAAAAGATTATTGGTGCACTTGATTTTAATAATGTAAAGATTAAATGCGGAAACGGTTATTCAGGCTGGCCGGAAGAAGCCCCTTTTGACGCTATTATTGTTACCGCCGCACCCGTTATAATTCCCTTAAAACTGATTGAACAATTAAAAGATGGGGGTAAAATGATAATACCTGTCGGGCAGGCCAATTCGGTGCAGCTATTAAAACTGATAATTAAAAAAGACAGTGAAATTATCGAAAAAGATGTATTCCCTGTAAGATTTGTTCCAATGGTTGAATCTTTATGAAGACGATGAAAAACAAACAGCTCGTATCCGCCGAAGCGTCGCGCGCCCTGGATGCCGAAGCCCAGGCGGAATGGGGCTTTAATGTTTTTTCCCTGATAGAAGCGGCGGGACGTTCCTGTGCCGTACTTTTTACCGAAACCTTCCCGGATTATTTCAAAAACCAGCCTAAAATTACGGTTTGCGCTGGTACGGGCAATAATGCCGCAGATGCCATGATAATGCTGCGATACTGGATTCTTTGCGGCCTTGCTGAAGTATCTTCCTGCGCCCTGTTGTTATGCCGCCTGCCAAAAAATGGCGAAACCGGCCCCTGGGTGGAAATATTTGGCTCATTAAAGAAAATGAAAGTTCCGTATTTTGTTTTGAATGGTGATAAGGCCGGAGCATCAGATTTTTCTCCCGATGATATACTTGCCGCCTCGGACATAATAGTAGATGGCATAGCCGGAACCGGCATTAATGGCCCCCTGCGTGGGAATGCTCTGGAAATGCTTAATGCAATTAATTTGTGTAAAAATAAATTATCCCCAATTATTGTTTCTGTTGATGTTCCGTCGGGAAATTTTGACGGGTGGGAAGGCGGAATACCGATGGTTGAAGCGGATATTACCCTGGCGATAGAGCCCCGGAAATACTGCATTTATTCCCCCCTGGCGCGCCCCTATGCGGGTAACATTCTTGCGGTAGAGGGGATTTTTCCGCAAGAGCTGATCGCCGGCTGCAAGGGCGCAGAGCTTCTTGAATGGGAAAAAGAGCGCGAAAAGATTCCTAAAATTCGCGGCGATGCCTATAAAAACAGGCGGGGAACCGTAGAAATCCGCGCAGGTTCCGCCGGTACCACGGGCGCCGCTCTGATTGCCGCACGGGGCGCGCAGGCAGCCGGGGCCGGCCTTATCCGCCTTGCCGCCGATGATGATATATACCCGGTACTTGCTTCGCAGGTATCCGGCATTATGGTAATACCCGCTTATGCAGAAAATAACTCCGGCGGCATGACAGAGCGTGATGCGATACTCCTTGGCCCGGGATGGGGGAAAACTCCGGAAAGGATGCGTGTGCTGGAAAAGGCGGCGCTTGCTGAAAAGACAGGCGTCCCCCTGATTTTGGATGCAGATGCGATTGAACTTGCCAGAGACATGGTTTTCAGCGGCAATGCCATTTTAACGCCGCACCCTGGCGAATTTTGCAAATTTGCCGGCGTTAAAAAAGATGAGCTATTAAACCGTCCGGTTCCCCTGCTTTTGAAATATGCACAGGAGCGCAAGGCGCTGATTCTGCTGAAAGGTCATGTTATCACCATTGCAGCGCCGGACGGACGGGTGGGAGTGGTAGACGGCATGGCTCCGGTGCTGGCCGCCGGCGGCAGCGGTGATCTGCTTGCGGGTTTCTGCGCCGCCATTGCGGCAAGAATGGCTCAGGAGGAGCGGTTCGACGCATACACCTGCGCTGCCGCTGCCGCAGCCCTGTTGATTGCCTCGGCCAGAGCCGAAAATATTAAAAACCGCTTTACCGACCCCATGGAGTTAGCCGACACGGCGGCCAGCCTTGCGGGCGGGGCATGGCTTGCGTTTTAATTAAGCGCCGGGCGGTTATTAACATTTTCTAAATATAAGACACAGGAATGATGTAGCGATCCTTGTCAAGAATTCCAAAAGCTTCGCTGGTGCAGATAAGGCCCCCGCTTCCGGTTTTATGGCCTTTTGCAGCTTCCAAAACCCTGAATGCAGCGGCATCGCTTGTTTTGGGAGTGGCTGTCATTTTTATTTCCAGGGGGTACAAAGTACCGTCCTGCATTATCAGAAGATCAATCTCTTTGTTGTCTTTATCTCTGTAATAAAACAACGAAGGCTCTGTTCCCCTGTTGTAATAACTTTTAAGTATTTCCGCTATAACGAATGTCTCGAAAAAAGCCCCGGCCGCCGCTCCGTTTCTTAAAACATCGGGGCTGGACCACTTGGTTAAGTAGGCGGCGAGTCCGGTATCCAGAAAATACAGTTTTGGTGTTTTTACCACACGCTTTTCTACATTTGCTGAAAATGGCGGCAAAAGGTACACAAGCCCCGATGTTACCAGAATCGACAGCCACTTTTTGGCTGTAGGTTCACTTATTTGTACATCACGGGCAATATCCCGGTAATTCAGCATCTGGGAAGTGCGGCTTGCCGCAACGGTTATAAATTGCATAAATTGCAGTTCATCACCCACATTGGCCAAAGCGCGGACATCCCGTTCTATATATGTTTTGATATATGAATCGTAAAAAGCTTTTTGTTTGGAGTAGCCGGTAATTACCGCAGGGTAAAAACCGGTATGGATTATTTTCCATATTTCGCCGGGGCTGTAATTTGCTATGCCTTTTTTTCTGGCCAAAAAATATTCGTTTACCGGAACAAAGGGTTTATTAAATTTATCCCGGCGAATCTCGCGCATGGATAATCCCATTAACTGCAAAATGCCAATTCTTCCCACAAGGCTTTCGCTTGCATCTTTCATCAAATGGAATTGCTGGCTTCCGGTTAGAAAGTACATTCCCTTTTTTTTGTTTTTATCCGCTTCTATTTTCAGATACGGAAATAATTCCTGAACATATTGAATTTCATCAAAAATAACCGGTGGCTTGTGCATGGAAAGGAAACTTTTGGGGTCTGCCTTTACCGCCATAATTTCGGCAGGATCATCAAAGCTGATATATGGTATCTTTCTTGTCCTTTTAGCATTTTTCAGCAGAGTTGATTTTCCAATTTGCCGGGGACCGGTTACAAGAACAATGGGAAAAGAACCGATAAGATCCGAAAGGGCATCTTCCGCATGCCTGGAAATGGTATAATCTGCCATTTGGGATAATCTAAACTCCTGTTATGAATTATCCAAGAGTTATTGGGGAATGTCAATCCCCGGGATAATCTAAACCCCTGTTATGAATTATCCCAGGGACGTTTTTTTGAAATATTTTCCCTGCTCCCAGGCCAGGCGTGGGCAGGTAGATGGCAATTACACTTAACTCTGAAGACCGAGTTCCTTGTGAAAGTACTTTAAAGAAGAAAAGCGGCACAAAGCAGAAATTGGAATGGTCGGGTTGAGCAGGCGACGGCGGACTTCCTTTTTGTAATGGGCCACATAAGAAGAAAATTGTTTCCTAATATGATATTCCCGTTTTTTATAAATGTTAAATTCATTTTGTCGGATTGTTACCTGGCTGGAATCAATGAATTGTTTCTCGGTAATTACCACTGCCTTTGAGTAGTCAACACCGCTGTTTAGACCAGCAGTATTATCTGCAATAAAACAGTGGGGGTGCGTAATATGAGATCTAAGTGGAATTGCATACGTCAGGCCATCTAGTTCCAGAAGTAAAACATAATATGGTCTGTTTTCTTTGGTAAGAATCTCATCAAACTGACAGTATTTTCTATAAAAAGCTGCACTCAAACGATAGAATTTCATAACTACCTTATAAAAAAACGCCCCATTACAGGGGCGCAATAAATCGGGCTTTCTTTAGATTAACGTGATTGCGCCCTACAATCACCTCACCAATCGAACTTTCTTTAGATTATCGTGATTGCGTTCTACAATCACTTCATAATAAAAGATAATATGAAATAGAGGGAAATGTCAAGGTCCGGAATAATAATAATACCTTCCGGGCTGTTCTGTTAAATCCTGCCCGGCAGGGCCCTGCTCACCTCATTCTTTCTCCTTTTTTGAGTAAAATAACCGATAGACGGGTTAAAGCAGGCTGTAAGTTATAATAATAACACGGCAAATAAAGCAAGTAAAGGAAAAATTTCTAACTTTTACCTCCCCCTTTCCCTTCCAATAAAACCTCCGTTTTTTTGAAATTATTCCTGTCCCCCAACGCCTAATAATAACGGATAGCCGCGAGGCAAAGCCAGGTCGCTTAAATCCCAGACTGAACTATCAAATCCTACGCTTGATTGTGATGGATCCCTTTTCCAAAATGTGGTGGGAATAAAATTTATAAAACTCGTAAGGGCCCCATGGTTACAGTTTCTATTCGAACCATCATTTCCAGGAATTATACTGTTAAGTGTGTAATCGTTATAGATATCGCTGGCAAATATATTTCCTGATCCACTATAACCAAAATTATCACGAGTTATAGGATCGGTGGAATTATTGTTGTAAAGTTGGCCGGACAAATTTCCATATACTCTCCCGATGGTGTAACTGTCATGAGTCGGTGAAGAATCAGAGTTAGTAACACCAGTCGCTGTTATACTTTCTCCCAAAACAACACTTTGCCGTATTGGACGCAAGCCTTTTGGAAGACCATCATCACCGACTTCATCTCTGCCGCTAAGGCCAACAATGCCTGCGGCATACAATTTGTTTTCTGCACCCTTACCATTATTATGGGCAGTAACATTGCCTTTGGCAAAGCAGGTTATTACCTCACTATCGCTATCAGGCTTAAGCCACCCTATTAAACCGCCGACTGTTGATGTTCCATTGTTTCCTGTATTGGTAATGTCAATGTATACATTTCCCAGGGCATAACAGTCCTGCACTTTACTGTTCGTTGTTCCGGCAAAACCTCCGGCATGTATAATACCGGGGCTTTCGGCATGAATGTTTCCTCTGCTGTAACATTGCATAACAGGCCCAAGTGTCTCGATGTGCCCTGCAAACCCTCCGGCTATTGTCATGCCGGTACTGCTTCCATTCATTACGGTAAGATTTAGGCTGCTGTATGCATTGGAAATGTCGGAAGTTCCGGTCAGCAGTCCAACAAGCCCGCCGGAGGTAGTATTGCCGCTTACATTCAACGCCACCCCGCCCAATACCCGCACATTGCGAAGCTGTGTATCTTTTATTGTTCCCGCTATTCCGCCAAAACGGACTTCGCCTGTAACAGAAGCCTGATCAATTTCATATTCTACTGATAAATCACGGATTAGGGCGTTATCCGACACCGCGGCGAACAGGCCAATATCACCGGATTCGCCATCGGAGTTAAAGCTGCCTATTGTTACTGTATGCCCGCTGCCGTAGAAGCTGCGGTTGCCTAAGTTTACCGGTGTCCAATCATGCAGGTATAGATCCTGTGTCAGCGCAATGTTTGTTATTTTGGAATCGTCGCCGGCAGCGGCGCTGAGGGCGTCCTGGCTGTCGATGTATGCGGTGTTAGCGATGTTTACAACCATGCCCGGTATGTTCCATATCTTTACAGACGCGCTGTTTTCAATAAAACCCCTCTGATAAATGTCTACGAAAATCTCATACTCCTGCAGGCCGCTTACACCTGTGCCCTGCCAGATATTTATATCAACAAGCCTGCCAACACCCCGGATTGTTTCATCGGCAGGAAGGAGTATTCTTGTTCCCCCATTTATCGTGTAGGAAACTATACACTCATCGTAGCCGCCCTCTGTCAGCTCCAGTTTATCAACAACAATAGTTCTATCACCGGAGTTGTATGATACTTCAAATTCTTTAACACCGGCGGCTGTTGCAGCCAGCGTTTTCCATGAATAACTTACACTGACCGGCATAAAATTACCGGCTAAATTTGCAATATTGTCTTTTACCGTAACCATTATATTTTTATCCGGCTCAGGGAGATTGCCTGTTTTTGGAGTAAGCGTTATAAACTGAACGCCGGCAACATCAAAATACTCGATTATGTACCTCGAGGAATAATCAACATTATCCGTTGTGTTCCTTATTTCAACTGCATCATGCACCGAAGAAACATCAAGCTGTGAATTAAAATAAATACTGATAACTGTTCCCCTTGGAAATTCAGCACCGGGAGTAAAAAGGGGCGTTGTTCTGGTTATTCGCGGTTCTGTTTCGCACCAGGGAACAAGGGTAATGGTTCCGGTCGTATTGATTTTCAGGGTATTTTTTCCGCCCCTTGGAGAAAATTCTGACACAAGAATAAAATCTTCCCCCAGCGCAAGTCTGCGCTCTTTCATAGCAATTTCAAATTGGGCTATATTTTCCGCCCAGCCCGTTTCCAAAACACCGCTGTAAGCACGCCATTCAATCAGGGTATGAGCTGTGTCAGGAATGAATTCCACATCAAATTCATAACCCCGCCTGATATCCCTGTTCCCTGTTATTTGCCCCATTGGCGGATTGCTTGTGCCCCAATTCTGGTCATAACTGATGAATACATTTAACTTCGCCGCGTTCGCCCAGGCGATTTCCTCGTCTATTTTTTTCAGAAGATCATTATCTGTTGCACCGGTAAAAAGATCACAGGTAATTAAACAAAAAGTAAATGCGAAGAACAGAAAATGCCGGATGGAGAAAGGTCTGCCCGGGTTTGTCATGGCCAAGCCTCCTGGTTGAATTGTACTTTATACTACAGCATTATATCACTCTGGCGGCTGGAAAACAAGAAAACAACGGCCTGTTCAGAGGGGCAGGCGCTATTCGGCCCAGTCTGCTTCTTCAAAATAAATATTACTACTGTCTATTCTTTTATTTGCCAGCGTTATGTATTCTTCTTCTTTTTCTATTCCGATAAACTGCCGCTTTAATTTTTTCGCAACGGCGCCGGTTGTGCCGGTTCCAAAAAACGGATCGAGAACGATGTCACCCTGTTTGGTTGCGGATAATATTACTCTTTTTACCAGTTCTTCCGGTTTTTGGGTTGAGTGCGCTTTTTTTCCGTCTTCGCCTTTTATTCGTTCTTCTCCGACACACAGGCCAATCCGCCATACAGATGTCATCTGTTTATTGCCGTTATATTTTTTCATCAGTTTATGATTGAATGTATATTTTTTATATTCTTTTCCCTTTGAACACCACAGAAGCGTTTCGGTTGCGTTTGTAAACCGTGTCCCCATAAAATTGGGCATTGGATTGGTTTTGTGCCAGGTTACATCATTCAAAATCCAAAAGCCCAAGTCCAGCATTATATTTCCTACACGGAAAATATTATGATAACTGCCTATTACCCATATCGAGCCGGTATCTTTCAGTATGCGCCTGCACTCCCGCAGCCATGCTGTGCAGAAATTATCATACTCGGAAAAAGAATCGAATTTATCCCAGTCATCGTCTACGCCCGCTACTTTCGTGTTATCCGGCCGGTAGAGGGTATTTTCAAGCTGCATATTATACGGAGGATCTGCGAAAATTAAATCAATGGAATTATCGTGAAATTTCTTAAGTTCATTGATGCAGTCGCCATGTATGATTGTATTCAGTGTCATGTTACAACAATATTATGGACTTCTTTTTCTTGCTAGACGGTATTATGATTATATTATGACAGAGCAGACAGGACGCATTATCAAAGCAATCCTTGCAGTTCCCAGGGGAAGGGTTTCCTGTTACCGTGATATTGCCCTGGCCGCCGGCATGCCCAACGGGGCAAGGCAGGCGGCGCGCATTCTTCACTCTATGTCGGAAAAACACCGGCTGCCGTGGCACCGGATTGTCCGTGCCGACGGCTTTATCGCCCTGGAAAGCGGGCAGGGCAGGGAAGTACAGACCGGTCTGCTGCGCGCCGAAGGAGTGAGGGTGTCAAAAACGGGGCATGTGGATATGGAGTTGTTTGGCTGTGCAAAATAGAAACACCGCTCCGGCCGGGGCATGGGATAAAATTCAAACGATCGTAAAAACCCTGATACAGCGCTTTGTTATCACCGTGCAGGTATTTAAGCGTAACGGCCTTGCGAACCATGCCGCCGCAGGCGCTTACGGCTTTTTGCTTTCAATAGCTCCAATGCTGCTGATGTTATCCTTTTTTCTGCTGTTTGCCCTTAGGTCTTCGCCCGAGATGGTTGCGGCTTTAATAAAAGACATTCCCTTTCTGGATATTGTCTTCGATGAACATTGGCTGACAAGTGAATTTTTTACACTATCGCAGCCGGGTATTTCGGGCATTATATTTTTGTTGAGTATTTTTTGGGCAGGCAGGATTTTTGCTGTTTCCCTTAAAAGAGGCCTTAGGATTATTTTTACCGGAGCAAAAAAGAGAAATCCGCTGAGGGATAACCTTACAGCGCTGGCAGTCGAAGTTACAGCGCTGGTTTTTGCCCTTGTTGTGATTCTCTATTCCCAAATGGCGCTTCGTTTTATCAGGGTTTTGAATATTTTTCCCCAAATATCAGAAACGTTTTTATTTTCATCAATATCGGGAAGAAGATTGTTTTCATTTATTGCAATGGCTCTGATTTTATTTTGCGCTTACATTTTTATTCCGGAAAACCCGCCCCGGAAAATGTCCGCTCTGCATGGAAGCATTTTCTGCGTTTTCTCTTTCGGATGTATATCCATGGCGTTAAACTTTTTATTAAACCGCCCCAGGTTTGATTTTCTCTACGGCGCATTGGGCAGCCTTATTATACAATTGGTAAATGTGTATTTTTTCTTTTTATTGTTTTTTGCAGGAGCGCAGCTCGCCTTTGTGATAGATTTTTTTGATGGTCTTCTTTTTTTGAAAATGAGGCAGGCAAGAACAAGCGCAGGCAATAAAAAATTTAAAAAACTACACGCTCTGCAAAAAGCGCTTTTTTCCTGCGATTCCGGATTGAAAAAATACTCCCGTTTTTATAAAAAAGGAGATATAATCTTTTCCAATAATGACGGCGGAGATGAAATATTTTATCTTCTTGAAGGTGAAATATCGGTGTTTAATCCGTCTTTATTAAATTCTGATGCCGGCGCCAATGCCTCGGTCATGGGGCCGGATTCCTTCTTTGGCGTTATGAGCCATCTGCTTTCAGGAAACCGCACCGCCACGATAAGGGCAAAGACCGATGTACTGGTATTGGCTCTGCCGCCAAAAATATTCGATGAAATTTTGAAATACGATACCAGTGTCGACCGCGCCATTATCGGCCATTTGTCGCAAAGTTTACAAAAAAGCAACGAACAAATCGCTGCATTGGTATCAAAAGCAGAGCCTTAAAAAGCCCTGGCCCTGCTCATTTCTCTCTCCCGATATCGTTCCGGTAGCCCATGCCGTTAAAAGAAATTGCTTTAAGCCCGCTGTAGGCATTTGCTCCGGCCTGCACCGCATCTGCTCCGAAAGCGGATACCGTCAGTACCCTGCCGCCGGAAGTACGAATGCCGGAAGCGTCTCTTTCCGCGCCGCTGAAAAATATTTTTGCGCCTGTGTTTTCAAGAGCCGGTTTGTTTATATTGATTAAATCGCCCTTGCGGTATTTGCCCGGATAGCCTTCTGCTACCGCAACCGGCGCGCAGACTGCGCCTTCTTTCCATTTAAGGGTAAATTCCTGACCGGCAAGAATTGCGGCGCACAGATCGGGCAAATCGAAGTCCATCAGCGGCAGCACCGCCTGGGTCTCCGGATCGCCGAGGCGCGCATTGTATTCAAGCAGATAACATTTTTCATTTTTAATCATCAGCCCGAAAAAAATAAAACCCCGGTAATCCAGCGCCTCGGCTTTTATGCCGTTCAGTGTTGGCTGAAGAATCGAGACGATAAAATCCTGCTGCTCGGCCGGTGAAAAATCCGGAACCGGAGCAATCGCCCCCATGCCGCCAGTGTTCGGCCCTTTTCCGCCGTCAAAGCGGGGTTTGTGATCACGTGCGGATATAAAGGGCAGTATTGTTCCCCCGCCGGAAACAATGCCTACGGCGGCAAGAACCGAAACTTCTTTACCATCGATAAATTCTTCCATTATCACCGATGCGCCTGCTGCTCCAAGATTCTTTTCTTTCATAAAAGCCAAAAGGGTTGATTCAGCCTCTTGCATATTCTGTGCTATTACGACGCCCTTTCCGGCTGCCAGTCCGTCGGCCTTTATAACAAGGGGCGCAGAGGCGGCACTGAAATGATCCTGCGCGTATTTAAGTGCCGCCGTCATATCGGTAAAATCGGAGCTTCCCGCGGTTCGTATTCCGTACTTCTTCATAAAAGCCTTGGAATAGATTTTGCTAGTTTCAAGCTGCGCTGCTTTTTTATCCGGCCCGATAATTTTGAGTCCGGCGGCGCGGAACCTGTCTACAATGCCCTCTCCCAGTGGAAGCTCCGGCCCTACGACGGTAAGATCAATTTTTTCCCTTCCGGCAAACTGAACCAATTCTTCCTGCCCTTTGGCAGAAGCAGGATCATTTCCGCTTACCGGAACATTTTCGCATTTTGCCTCCGCCGCTGTTCCGCAGTTTCCCGGAGCGGCATATATTTTTTCAACCTTGTCCGACTGCGCGAATTTCCACGCAAGGGCATGTTCGCGCCCGCCCGATCCAACAATGAGAATTTTCATGCCTTATTATAACAGACAGGTATTGCGCCGGAATAGACGTTCCTTTATGAAAAAAGATATAATCAATGTTATAAGGAAACTAAAAATGCCCAAGATTGAAGTCAACGAAGAAGTTTTTTACACACTGGCGGGCGGGAAGAGCCGCTGGAACACTACGGAAGAATTTGAAGCGGCTCTTACATGCGCCAAGGCGGAACTGGACGAAGACAGCGACAAGGGTCTTCCTCTTGCCGAAAGAACCCTGAAAATTGAGTTAAATGATACAAACCGGCCGGATCTGTGGAGCACCGCCGGCTGCGCCCGGCAGATTCGGGTGTATAACGATACCAAAAGGAATGAGTATCCGTTTTTTTCAAAGCCGAATGATATAAAAAAAACTGATAGAAAGGTAATGGTAAAGGAAAGCGTCAAACAGGTTCGCCCTTTTCTCGCCGGCTTTGTTGCAAGCGGCAGAGAAATATCCGACCCATTGTTACGCGACATGATTCAGACCCAGGAAAAGCTGGCGTGGAATTTCGGGCGCAAACGACGGACGATTTCCATGGGATTGTACCGCACTTCACTGATTAAATGGCCGATTATCTACCGGGGGGCTGATCCCGATTCTGTATCCTTTGTACCCCTGCAATGGGATTCTGAGCTTACCCTGCGGGAAATCCTGAAGCAGCATCCCAAGGGCAGGGAATACGCCTTTATCCTGGAAAAGGAGCCGGTCCACCCCCTGTTGACGGACTTGCAGGGCTTTATTCTTTCCTATCCGCCCATTATCAATTCAAACGATATCGGCGCGGTGCAGGTGGGGGACAGCGAAATCTTTATCGAACTGACCGGCAGCGACATTGCCTCGCTTACCCTGGCCGCTTCCATTGTGGCCTGCGATCTGGCGGATAACGGTTTTAACATTGAACCGGTGGAAGTAGTATATGAATACGACACACCCTTCGGCAGAAATGTCGTAACTCCCTATTATTTCCAGGAGCCGGTATTTTGTTCGCTGGCGCTTGTCGAAAAATTCCTTGGCGAAAATTTAAAAGCAGATGAATGTGTAAAGGCTCTGCAGCGCATGGGCGTAAGGGCGGAAAAAGCCGTGTCTCTTGAACGCGGACAGGCCGGCGGTAAAAGCGAAGGCGTATGCGCCTGGCCGCCGGAATACCGCAACGATTTTCTTCATGCAGTCGATGTTGCAGAAGACGTGATGATAGGCCGCAGCCTGGACTCATTCAAACCCCAGCGGCCGGGCGATTTCACTGTCGGACGGCTCCTGCCACTTACGCTTTTCAGCAGACAGGTTAAGGAAATTTTGATCGGCATGGGCTATCAGGAAATGATATACAATTATCTGGGCTCCCGCAGAGATCTGGTGGAAAATATGCGCGGCGATGGCGACAGGATTATTCGCATTTCCAATCCAATGACAGAAAACTATGAATATGTCCGCGACTCAATACTGGCTTCGCTTCTGTCAAGCGAGTCAGTCTCCGGCCATTCAGTCTATCCCCACAGGATTTTTGAAGTAGGAAAAATAGCTTTCCGTGATGAGGCCGAAAATTACGGCACTGTTACGCGCCAGTTTGCCGGTATTCTTCATGCGGGCGCAGAGGCAAATTTCAATACTGCCGCAGGCCAGCTTCAAACATTGTTTTATTATCTTTCACGCGAATATGATGTTGAGGAATCTGATGACCCTCGCTTTATTCCCGGGCGGGCGGCTTCCATTTTGTACAAAGGAAAAAAAGCCGGAGTGTTTGGTGAAATTCACCCCGAAGCGCTGGAAAACTGGGGTATAACGATTCCCTGCACCGCCTGTGAGCTGGACATTGATATACTAATCGAAGAATAGCGGCTCAGGGCTGGTTGTTTTCTTCGGAAGATATTGTCCCGTCTTCTTCATCCTGGCGTTTTGCTTCCTCTGCCAGCTTTTCTTCTTTTGCCATTTTGCGGTTATATATAAAAATACACAGAGCGGCGATGATGATGCCGTCAGTTATATATCTGTTCAGGGCCTCATCTGCCGGGAAGCCGGTAAAATGCCGTATAACACTGAAAATGATTAGGAACACTCCCAGGCCGGCGACTATCGCAAGGAGCGTTTTACGCTTTACTTTCATGGGTTATTTTACATTATTAATGATCCGGGGGCAACAACCCTCATTTCTTCCAGTAAATGGGAGTGAATAAAATAAACACAGTCCACATTTCAAGCCGTCCGGCTATCATTACAAATGAATAAAGCCATTTGATGTGATCTGCAAAACCGCTGTAGTCGCTGCTGTATCCTGCGGCGCCGAAGCCGGCGCCTATGTTTCCTGTAATGGAAATGGCGGCGCTGAATGACGAGAAAAGATCTATGCCCGATGCGGCGGTAATGATCGTAACAACTGCAATAACTGCAAGGTAAAGGAAGAAAAATCCCGCTACACCGTAGACCACGTCTTTACGGCCTACACGTTTGTTTAGCTGAACGCTGAAAACCCCGTAAGGGTGAATCATTCGCCGCATTTCACCTGACATTTGCTTCCACAGCACGACATGGCGTATAACTTTAATGCCTCCGGCTGTAGACCCTGAACAGCCGCCGACGAACATCAGGCCAAAAAGAACCATTCTGGCAATACCAGGCCACTGCTCATAATCCGCAATGCCCAGTCCGGTGGTAGACAATATTGAAGCTGTCTGGGTTGACGCATAACGTACGGCATCGGACACCGAACTGTATACCGGGACCAGTGAAATTGAAATAACCGCCGAGGCAGCCAGAAAAATAATAAGATAGACCCGGATTTCTGTATTGTTTTTAATTTCACCGATTTTTCCCTGAAGCAGCCGGTAGTACAGGTTAAAATTGGCTCCCGCAAGCATCATAAAAACAGTTGTAACCACGCAGATAAAAGCTGAATTATAGGAAGCAATGCCGCCGTTTTTTACACTTACTCCTCCCGATGCCATTGTGGTAAGGGAGTGGCAGAGCGATTCGAACAGGCTCATGCCCCCGGCCAGATACAGTATAGAAAGAATCAGTGTAAGCGTTCCGTAGGCCAGCAGAAGGAGTTTTGCCGTAACGGCAACCTTTGGGGTTATTTTATCCTTTTCCGGTCCAGGTTCTTCCGCCTTGATTAGCTGAAATCCCCCGACTGCCAATACAGGAAGCAAGGCCACAGATATTAAAACTATCCCTATACCTCCGACCCAGTGAGTCAGACTGCGCCATAACAGCAGCGAAGACGGAAGGGCTTCGATATTGCTGATAACAGTAGCGCCGGTTGTTGCAAAAGCGCATGCGCTTTCAAAAAGGGAGTCGGTAAAACTTAAACCCCAAAAATAATATGGAATCGCCCCTATAAAACTCGCCAAAACCCAGGTTGCAAAAACAAGCAGAAAGCCGTCTCTGGCGTTAAGGTTGAGTTTCTTTTTATGCAGGGAATAAAAACTTGCAAGCGCCGCAAAAGCAACAATAACCATTGGAAAAACAAAGCCCCGAACCATTACGCTTTCGCCCTGCGCAACAGCCAAAATCAGCGGAAATATCATTACCATTGGAATAAAACCCAGGAGAGCCGCCAGCAGCCGGATTAAAATAAAATGTTTTAGAAAACGATTCTGTTTCATCTTTATGCTATTTCCGCCAGAAATCCCTGTTAAATAACGCCAGAATAATCCAGAGTTCAAACCTGCCAGCTATCATTAAAAAAGAAAGGGCCCATTTTACATGAACGGGAAAGTCCGGAAAAGGCATGAATGCACCGAACTCTCCAAGCCCTGCTCCGATATTGCCCTGACAGATTACAGCTGCATTTAGTGAAGTAAAAACACCGGCCCCGCTGGAACTGACCAGCAGGGCGCCTAAAAAGACAATAACAAAATACAGAAACACAAAACCGGCAACACCGTTAACCACTTCTTTTTTTGCGCTCCTGCCGTCGAGCCTGAAATCTACTACCCTGCGCTGGTTTATTATGCGCTTCATTTCTTTCCATGTCTGCTTGGAAAGTATCACATAACGAATGATTTTAATGCCGCCGGCCGCTGAGCCGGAACAGCCACCGATGAACATAAGTAAAAACAATATCCCCTGCGCGGCGGAAGGCCACTGGCTTATATCGGCGGCTGCCATACCGCTGGTACTGAGCATGGAAGTTACATGGAAAAAAGCCCGCCGCGCGGCTGTCCCGGCTGAGGGGCTTTGCGGCAGGAGCGCAAGGGTGACAATCAGGGTCGCCGCAATAACAATGGCGGTATAGGTTCTTGCTTCGCTGTTGCGCAAACTTGAGATATTTCCAAAAAAAAGCAGCAAAATAAGCATAAAATTCAAGCCCGCCAGAAACATGAAAATAATACAGATCCATTCAATTGCAGGCGAATTAAAAAATGCGATGCTGCTGTTTTTAACGCTGAAACCGCCTGTAGAAATTGTCGAAAAGGCATGGGTTACGGCATCGAACCAATTCATGCCGAAAAAATGCAGCAGCAGTGTTTGCAGGGCGGTAAGGGTTATATAAAGGGCAAGGAGGCGTCCGGCCGCCGGCTTCATTCTGAAAAATGATTTTTTCATTTTATGATGTAAACTGTCTGTGCTAAGAACCGGAAACAGGGCAATGCCGAGTACAATAATTCCCATTCCGCCAAGCCATTGAGTCAGTGACCTCCAGAATAAAAGCCATGCCGGAAGGGCTTCGATATCAGATAACACAGTTGCGCCGGTGGTAGTAAAGCCGGAGACACTTTCGAAAAACGCATCTGTAAAACGGGGTATAACACCGGAACAGTAATATGGCAGCGCGCCCAGGAAGCAAAGGCTGAGCCAGATTAAAAAAATCAGTATAAATTGTTTTTTCATAATATGAAAACCAACAATGGTTTGGACCGGTATTAATGGTCGGCCTTAAAATAGTTCCTTATCTCCACCTGGCTGTCTGTCCTGGCAATAATAATAATTCGGTCGCCTTCACCGAAAAAATAACCGCTTCCCGGAATAAATGTTTTTTCCTCTCTGGTTACCAGCAGCAAAAGTCCGCTGGTGTATAGCTTGAACTCGGAAACCGGTCTTTTAATGGCCGGGGAATTCTTTTCTATTTCGATTTCCATTATATCTACCTTGCCGTCTCCCAGGGTTTTTACATCCTTTACACCACTGCCCATCAGGTGAGAGAGAATCGTATCCACCACCACCGACTTCATGGGGATTGCCACGTCTACGCCAAGACGCCTGGCCATTGCCGCATAACCGGAACTGTCAACCATTGCTATTGTACGCGCAATCCCCCTGGACTTAAGATAAACGGCAGCGATAATATTCATGTCCTGATTACTGGTCGTAGTAATAAGACAGTCAAGGCCGTCCAGCTGTTCTTCATTGATAAAGGTTTCGTCGGAAATATTTTGATTTAAGATCAGCGCTTCGGGGAAGCGGGCGGCCAGATCTTTGCATAGTTGTATTTCCTTTTCTATGATAATTATACGGCGGCTTTTGGGCATTAGCAGTTTGGATAAAGAAAAAAGGAAATTCCATTTTCCCGGCTTTCTTCTCTTTGCATCGCCGTCAGCTGCATCAGTTTTATTCAGAAGGCCTTCGGCTATCAAGGAACCAAGTTTACTGCCGCCGACAATGCCGATCTTGCGAATTGGCTTTTGTTTTAAACCAATAATCCGGAAAATCTCGTGCAGGTTCTTACTGTCTGCCAGAATAAAAACCCTGTCTCCGTTTTTCAGCGCCGTCGATGCTGTTGGAATAAGCACATCTTCATCGCGCTCAATCAGGGTAACCATCGACTCCAGGGGAACGAGTTTAGGGTAATCCGATAAAATAAGTCCGTCAAAAGCGCTGCCGGTAGGAATATCAATGGAGCCCAATTCAAATGGCGTATTTGAAAATGTAACTATATCTCCCGTAACACCATGTTCAATATCCTTTATTATTGAACGGGCCATTTCCATTGTAGGGTGAATAAAGTGATCGATGCCAAGCGCCTTCCTGTTATCTGAAAGGCTAAGGTGCACATAATCATCATTCCTTACCCTGGCAATTTTAAGCAGCTTTTTTGCTCCCCCGTTAAAATTTGAAGTCGCAAGGCCGCAGATTATCATATTAACTTCATCGGAATCGGTAACGCAGACAAGAGCATCAGCTTTTGCTGTTCCCGCTTCTTCCAGGGCTTTCAGATTGTTGCCGTTGTCGTGTATCACCATGCAGTCGATTCGATTCGATACATGCCTGGCACGTTCCTCATCGGATTCAATTATGGAAACATCGTGTTTTTCCTGAATAAGATATTCGGCTAACTGGGTGCCGATATTGCCGGCGCCGACTATAACAATGCGCATTTTTATACCGCTAACAGTTTTACGGCAAAAGCCGCCATGTCTCCAAGTTCTCCCAGGTTTTTTCGTTTAAGAACAACAAGATGAAAAATCGCGGTTTCAATAATACTGAACAGGAAGATATTCGCTGCTTTTACATTAACTTTTTTTAGTTCACCTGTTTTTATCCCGTCAATCACCATTGACGATATTATATGCCGCAGCCTTACAGTACGGCGGCGAACCTGGGCTTCCGGACTGCCCTCGCTTTTCATATAATGCAGCAGATAATCCAGTATTACATAAAGAAGCCGCCGGTTTTGCTCCAACAGTTCAAGAATGTACAAAAGGACTTTTGTTATTTTTTCAACGCTGTTAAGCGATTTATCAGAGCTGATTTTCTGAATACCCTGTTCGGCTTTATTCATCAACTGCTTAATGCTGAAATTAAAAATATCTTTTTTATTCTTGAAATAGATATACAGGGTCGTTCTTGTAATGCCGCAGCGGTCGGCGATTCTTTGAAAAGTCGCATCCTCGTAACCGTCGTCCATAAAAACAGTCAGAGCCTTTTCAAGGATTTCTATTCGTCTTTTTTCATGTTCAACAACTATAGCCATTTACTTATAATACATCATACTGAAAAAAATAGGAAGGAATAGCTCCGTTGCTTATTTCCCTGCAGGAATCCGCCTTTTTACCGAAAAAACTTTCAAAGCCGGAATTGTCCGTTATCAACGCAAGTTTCCAGCCCGGAAAGCGCTGCTGCAAGCTCCCCATTTCCTTATAAATTTGCTCCGACTGAACCGGATCGCCCAGCCGCTTCCCGTATGGCGGATTGGTAATAATAAAGCCTTGGGGACTGGGGGCCGGGGAAGAAGGAAGTGGGAAGGGGGAGCGAGCATCCTTCATTGGCAGGGTCACCAGCTCTATCGGGCCCGATTTGCCGCCCGTCCTTGTGCCGTGCCTGGGCTTTCTCCCCTCGGCAAGATCGAGCAGGCGCTCAATATTCGATTTGGCAATGGAAACTGATCTGGCATCCTCATCGCTTCCGGCGATTCTGATAATTCGATCAAAATCAATTTTGCTCCTGAATTCTTCGCGCGCTTTTTGCTCAACACCCCTGTCGGCGATAAGCAGTTTGTCTATGGCAAAGCGCCTGCCAAGGCCGGGCGCCATATCCCAGGCGTACATTGCCGCCTCGATAAGAATTGTGCCCGATCCGCAGAATGGATCGTAAAGAGGGAACTTTCGCTTCCAGCCTGAAAGCAGCAGCATTGCCGCCGCAGTAGTTTCCCGCAATGGTGCAATTCCCCCTTCGCTTCTGTAGCCTCTCTTAAAAAGCGGCTCGCCGCTTAAATCAAGGAGCAGCGAGACCATGTCTTTTTCTACATGGACGCGGACTTCTGCATTGTTTCCGTTTTCCGGCAGCCGCTTTATTTTATATTTTTCGCAAAGCTTTTCTGCAGCAGCCTTGTGAACCACGGACTGAATACTTGTTTCAGCCTTTAGCTGCGAACGGTTAGAGCGCACCTTTACCACGGTAAACCCTGCATCTTTCGGTACAAACTGTTCCCATGCTGCAACCCTTGTTTTTTCAAACAAATCGTCGAAATCATGTGCCTTAAAAAAATCAATTTCCAGCGTTAGGCGATCTGCGGCGCGCAGTCCCATCAGGGCCTTATAAAGCCCGGCAATGTCTGCACTGAATCTAACCTTGCCGTAAAGCGAATCGATAACCGCAAGCCCCAGTTTCCGCAATTCATTTGATACTGCCTTTTCCGCTCCGACTGCGCAAAGGGCAACGGCATTATGTTGATTTTTCATTACCGCTTCTTGTTAAAAATTATTTCAGGATTTTCTCCTATAATTTCTGCCAGGAGTTCATTATCGTAGTCCGGTTTTATTTTCAGTCTATTGCCGCGTTGATTTATGTAAACAAAACCGATGTCATTGCCAATAATAAAGGAAACAGGAAATTTTTGCTGAAAAAGAATATAATACTTACCCGTCGTTATATTGATACCCGGTTCGTTAAGCGATGCAAGCGCCATTGTAAACATCATCCACAGAACATCCTTTGTATAACCTTTATTTGCTTTTACAACATCATCAAGTAATTTGCTGTAATCTGAGCTTGAAATAATTTCCATGTCAGTATCTCCGCTTTTATATTCCATTGTTATGGTAATTAAAACAGATGTGGAAGGAATTGTTAATTTTATATAGTTGTTAATTAACTGACTATATTCACTTTTCGCATCAAAATATTGAGTTCTTTTACTTTCCCACAAACCGGCAATTTCATCGGCATTTTCTACCAGTGTCCAGATATCCGGCTCTGAATTCGAATTATGGTCACAGGAACCAGCCATAACTGCGCATAGCACTATAATCCCCAAAAGATACGGTTTTCTGTTTTCCATATTAGCCTTCCTTACTGTCATTATACTGTGAGAATGATAAAAAACAAGGATTTTTACAACTTCCTGTAACTTTTCGTAGAATATATGGTATACTGATGATATGAATAACAGGAAAAGATTTATAAGGTTTTTATGTACCACGCTTGTGTTTGCTGCCGGCCTTTGTATTACCGGCTGTTTTACGCAAAAGGCGGATGCCCAGCACACAAGATCGGAGTCCGCCGGGGAATTGCCGGATGGCAGCTCCCGGCCTCTTGATGCCGGACAGGCGCAGGCGCCCGTTGTCTACATGACAACCAGCATTAATTCCACCGGCCTTATAGCCGTCTATGAGGCGCTGGGTCTTGCCGCGGACGGCTCCGTGGCTGTAAAGATAAGCACAGGGGAACCCGGCAACACCCACTATCTTGCGCCGTCTCTCATCAAGGACCTTGTTCAAAAAGTGAGCGGCACCATTGTTGAATGTAATACCGTATATGGCGGAAGGCGCGCCAGTACCGCCGCTCATTATCAGGTAGCGAGGGACCACGGCTTTACCGCAATTGCGCCGGTCGTTATTCTCGATGAAAGAGCGGACATCAGCCTTCCCGTAAACGGAGGGAAGCACCTAAAAGAAGACATTGTAGGCGCCCGCTTTAATGAGTTTGATTTTCACATAGTGCTTTCACATTTTAAGGGGCACCAAATGGGCGGGCTTGGCGGCGCGTTAAAAAATATGTCTATCGGTTATGCTTCTTCTGCGGGCAAGGCGTGGATTCATACTGCCGGCAAAAGCAGAACAATTTCCTGGGGTGGAGATCAAAATTCCTTTCTTGAATCCATGGCCGAAGCCGCAAAAGCGGTCTCCGATGCAAGCCGCGGGAGAATCCTCTATATCAATGTGATGAATCACCTTTCTGTTGACTGCGACTGCAGCGGCCGTCCGGCTGCTCCAACAATGGCGGATATAGGCATACTTGCATCTCTTGATCCTGTCGCCCTCGATCAAGCCTGTGTTGATCTTGTGTATGCGGCTCCCGACGGCAGAGACCTTATCCAGCGCATTGAATCGAGAAATGGTATTTTAACAATAGAGCATGCTGAAAGAATTGGCCTGGGCAGCAGGGCATACCGGCTTGTAAGAATGTAATGGCCGGGGCAGTACAGCGGGAACTAATTTATTTCTGGTATTACTTTTCAATTCTGTTACGCCAAATAGTCCCGTACTGGGCGCTGGGAATGGCGCTTGGTTCCCTTATCTCTGTCTTCGGTAAAAAAAAGCTCCAGTCCATGTTCCTGGCGATGAAGAACAGGGACTTGGGGATTTTAGGAATCGTTCCCGCCGCGCTCATAGGCATCGCCTCTCCGCTTTGCATGTACGGTACAATTCCCATTTGCGCATCTTTTTCCGAAAAGGGAATGGAAGATGACTGGCTGGCGGCATTTATGATGGGCTCTATACTTTTAAACCCGCAGCTTCTTTTTTACAGTGCGGCTTTGGGAAGAGCCGCCCTTATTATCCGTTTTGTAAGTTGTTTTCTTTGCGGTATAACGGCGGGAATTTTGGTTCGTTTCTTTTTTAGGGGCAGAAAGTTTTTTAATTTTGCGCGCTTCATGGAAACAGATCATGGCGAAACAGAAGACCGTGATACTGATAAAAACCTGCTGCTGCGATTCTTAAAAAATTTTTTGCGTAACATAAAAGCCACCGGAGCGGCCTTTCTTATCGGGTTAAGCCTGTCTGCCCTTTTTCAGCGTTATGTTCCGGCTAACGCCGTCGCCGCCCTTTTTGGAAGGCACCGGGGTTTCGCCCTGCTCATGGCCGCCACAGTGGGCGTCCCATTGTATGTCTGCGGCGGCGGAACAATTCCCCTGCTCATCACCTGGATGCAAAGCGGCATGTCATTGGGTTCTGCCGCAGCGTTCATGATTACAGGGCCTGCCATGAAAATAACGAATATAAGCGCGGTCAAAATTATCCTTGGCATAAAGCATTTTGTTTTTTATATAATTTTTTCTGTTCTTTTTGCCCTCGTTACAGGGCTTGTTGTTGACATTTTTTGCTATTTGCAGTAAATTGCAGTATAATGCAACAGAGGAGAAATTAATGGTTACAAATGCGATAAGGCTTTCCGAAGATATTATGAAGGCGGCTGTTACCTATGCCCCTATTAATTCGCGTTCTATTCCAAAGCAGATAGAACATTGGGTAAAAATAGGCAGAATTGCCGAAGAAAACCCTGATCTTCCCTATGAATTTATAAAGGGCGTTCTTGAAGCAAAAAGCGAAATGGAAAACGGCGAAGTTTCTGAATTTCGGTTCAGGAAAAAATAGTGACATTAAACCAGACAAACAGATTTAGAAAAGCGTACAAAAAACTCCATTCAAACCAGCTCGCTGAAGTGAACAAAGCGATCAAAAAAGTAATAAAAAATCCTGAAATTGGAGAACAAAAAAAAGGCAGTCTATCCTGGCTTCGTGTTTACAAATTTAATGTTCTTGGGCAGCTTACCTTGCTCGGATATTCGGTTGAAAAAAATAATGAAATCATATTAACTTTCGTTGATCTTGGCTCGCATGAAAATTTCTATAGGGATTTGAAAACAACAACCCAGCCCTAAAACAACCGTCTGCACTCCAGATAAAAGCGCTTTTCCGCCGCATTGCCCATGGAAAAACTTTTTCGGGGCAGGGGGCCGCTGCGAGCTACGGTTTCAAACAGGCCGGCCTTGTTCACAGGCGGCAGCAGTATTCCCGCCGCCGCCCTCCCGGCGTTTTCCGCCAGCCGGAACAATTCTTCTTCGCCGTGGATATAGTCGATGGATATGGAACTGCCCCCTGCGTCCGCCAGCGCCCCATCCAGCAGCGGCTGGAGACATGCGGTGGAAATGCCGGCTGCACTGGTTTCTATTAGCGCATAACGGCCGGCCGATACAAGGCCGAAGCGGTTTCCGTTGAATGGTTCCGAGCACAGCCGCACAAGCTCATCACGGCCGCTGACTGGCCGGCTGGAAAAGTCCGGCAGCCGCGAAAGCAGGGAAAGCGTTTTGTCAAAACCCAGTCCGAAAACAACACGGTGTATGGGTTCGAACTGGATCGCCGGATCGTAGAGGTTTTCAATTTCTACCATCGCATAACGGCATGGATGTTCCGGCAGCCCGGTTATGGAGCGGGACTTCTTGTATTCTTCCCAAATGCCCTTTGCGGCTGCAAGGGAATGATTCCCGTCGCCCACGGCAAAAAGAAAGGGGGCATCGCTGTTTTCGGCGTTGCCGCCGGCAGCGTTTTTATCTGCCGCATAACGGTTAAGGGAGCGGAGGCGGAGTTCTTCAAGTTTTTCCGCAAGAAAAGCCAGGTCTTCTTCGGCGTCAAAAGCCCAGCCGCTTATGCAGCCGGAATCCATCATCAGATTGGTTTGATAAAGAGGGGCGTTTTTTTTTGCCCGTTCGCCCAGAGCAGGCAGCATGCTGCCGGTTTCGTCGTCAATGAGCAGAAGAACGTGCGGTACTTCCAGCGCCGCTCCCCGGCGGATGTCCATTCTGGGCGGCAGCCGTTCGGCTACCGTTCCCTCGGTCGATCGTATAAGCGGCTGTGTATCCGGCTTCCAGTCGTACTGCTCCAGATCAATTGCCGCAACAAGCCCCCTGCGCCCTTTCTGATACGGAGTATCCCGTTCAATATAGACAAATCCCTTTTCCGGCGCGCCAAAAACTCCCTGCTCCAGATAAGTTTTCATGGCCTTGTGAATGGCGGCGATTCTTGGTGTGTTATCTGCACCGGTTAGAAAGACTTCGGGAAAAATCAAATTCAGTGTAGTTGGCGCGCCGGCAGTAAAACTTGCGGCCTTGTCCCAATATTCCCGATCTTGTGTAAACTGATCGCAGGCAATTACCGCCCACTTCTGCAAGTCAACTTTCCCTGGCAGTAAAATTTCCGGAACTGCCAGGGCTGATTGTTGTAATTTTTGTCTGATATTGTTCATCCCGCTTTTGTTACAGGCCGCCTACCATTCTCCTTCATCAGGTAATGGATACGTCTCTTCGATATATTCAGTGTGGCTGGTATAAATATCTCCCACAAACCATTGGCAATCACTGCCGGGATTTCCTGTTACACTGATATTGGAATAACTATATTTATCAACTTCTGTGCTGGTTTGGATAGCATAATTCCAGCCTGGTCTTAGGTTATATGCAATGGTGGTCTCATAATATCCATATTCACTCTCATATTTTGAGGTTCCCGTAATTGTTAGCTGCTTATCTGCATATATAAATCCAACCCAGGTATCTTTTCCATCAAAAAAAGCTAAAAAATTATCGCCGTCTTTATCAGTAAATTCACTTAGCTGATATATATTTGCGTTGGTGTTGGGTGTTGCTGAAATACCGGGGGAAATGGCCAATAATTGCTCAATTGGCCTTAAAACAGACGGCGCCGGTGTTCCAAGATTTATGTTTAATCTGCCGTTGGCTCCAATTTCTACAGTCGTCCCGGGTATCAATTCTGAAAGTGGCACCAATTCTTCATCGTCCTCTTCTTCATCCCAAAGCAGCGTATAAGCATAACTGCCTCCATATAAGGCGCCGCTGGCAAGTACAGTTTTGGTATCCCAGTCATGGACATTGGCGCCGGTTATTTTCCCGTCGAAAGAACCATTGCCGCTAACAACATTTGACCATTGCGCGTATACAGTTATATTTGCGATGACCGGCGTACTTGAATTAAAAACATCTCCTGTGCCGTCCTGCTTTGTGTTCCAGCCGCTGAATACATAGCTGCCGGATCTTGTCGGTAACGGCGGGTCGCAGGTGTCGCCCTGCAATACCGTAATGCTGGCCGGGCTTACAATTCCTCCGTTGGCGTTAAATGTAACCGTATGTTCCGCCGGCTTCGCACCGGTTCCCCATCTGGCATAAACAGTGATGTCTTTTGTGATCGGGGTGCTTCCATCGAAATTATTACCCCAGTCTCCGCCTGCTCCGTTTGCAGTATACCAGCCCCAAAAATCATAGCCTCCTGCTCTATCAGGAGCATCAGGCAGGGTTACTCTGGAGCCCCTTTCAACTTCTTTCACTATTGGTGTTGTACTGCCGTCGATGTCTCCGCCGTTAAGGTTGAAAGTTACCTTGTAGTATGTTGTCGTTCCGGATGACTCCGTGGGACACCCCGTCAGGATCAAGCCAAGCGCCAGCATCGCTGCCGGTATTGCTAAAATTATTTTCTTTTTCATACAGAATTCTCCCTTGTCTACAAATATATCATTGTTTATGAGAATTTTCCACTGCAGCCGGCATAAAAGACAGTATTACATTTTTCCTGTATAATATCCCCATGCCGATTACTGCAGTTTTTAAAAAGCCTCATTTTTTGCTGTTCTTTTTGCTTTTTATCGCGGCTCTTTTTCCCATACAGGCGCAGCAGATTACAGATACGGAAGAAGATACGCTGTATACCATCGCCGGTTTTGAGTTTGATATTAAGGGGCGTACAAGGCCTTTTGTCCTTATTAATGCTGCAGAACTGAAAACAGGGGAGCAGATCAGGGGCGCTGAAAATCTTGATCTGTATATCCGGGAAAAAACCCAAATCCTTATAAATCAGCGTGTATTGAAAGATAATGTTGTTATAACATGGCGGGAACAAGAGAGCCCTGCGGGAGAGCAGGATGCTTCGTGTAACATAATACTATACATTAATGTTGAAGATTCCTGGAATTATATCTTTTTTCCGTACCCCAGATACAGCACCAGCGAGGGTTTTGATATAACCATTAATGCAAGGGACATGAATTTTCTGGGGACCATGGAGCCCTTGATAGTCAATTTTGGATACACATTAAATGAAAACAGGCGCAGCTCCTTTCAGCTTGATATTATTCCCAACGCGCCATTCAGCGCTTTTGGGTTTACATGGAACTTTAAATTTGAACATAACTTTCACTACCGGGTGGAAGCCGAAGAGCCGTTTTTCTACAAAAATGTTACCGGGCTTTCAATAGATTTACCACTGCGCAGGGTAACCTTTACCCCCGGTTTTGATGAATACTTCCTATTAAACGAATGGAATCCCGAGCGTTACAGGGATAGCTACGGGGATTTCCAGAATGGCTTTTACATGGTGTCAAAGCCCTTTGTTAATGTTGAAATACCCCTTGGCCTTAATGTATCCCGTTTTGGTGAATTAACCTACAGCCCCGGAGTTTGGGCAAAATTCCACCACGAGATGCCCGGCATGAGTTTACATGCTTTTAACAAGGGCCCTTTTTTGGGCTTTGACCATTCGCTGGGTTTTGAAAAAATAGACTGGCATGACAACTTCCGCAAAGGTCTATCTGTTTTTATTGAAAACTTTAATGACTATGATTTTTACCGTTATTCAAAAAATGAATATCCTCTGAATATTGAGTTGGCAGTCAGGGGTATTGGGCATTTTATGCCGGCACAATTTTTCGGGATTTCAACCAGACTCCAATACCGCCATTGGCTGTACCGCGAAATTTCGTATCAGGTAAATGCAGGGGAAGTTTTGCGGGGCATTGCCGACTGGGCTGTTGACGCCGATTATATGCTTTCGCTGAACCTTGATTTTCCTTTCCGGGTTTTCAGGCCATCCCCTGCCGAAGACAGGCAAAGGAAAGGCACATTTGATCTTGAGTTCCATTTATCACCAATAATGGATCTGGCATTGTACAATGATCCGGTAAATAACATTTCTTTCGATATAAAAAACATTGCCTTTTGTGCCGGTGCTGAACTATTGGTGTTTCCCTTATTTATACGAAACATATATCTGCGCATAAGCGCCGCCTGGAATATAAGCGAACTTATTTCACCCGGTAAGTTCCAGCCGGACAGCGGGTTTGAATTTTCCGCTTCTTTATGGCATCTTTACTAATCATGGAAGGGAAAAATCGGCCCCTGTTTAACTTCTTGTCTGTTTTTATCCTCTTGATTGCCATTATCACCGCCTGGTATATCTATACCTATTCACTCAATAAAGAATTAAAGCATGAAATGATATACAGCGATACCGGCGTATTTGATTTGCGTGATTTAATTTCCCGCGATGGAAATACTGTCATCTATTCGTTAAACGGCCTTGTGGAATATATTCCGAATGTTTTTCTGGACCCGGTTGAATTTGCCGCATGGGAGGGGGAAATCCTTATCGGCGCTCCACAAAACGTTTCCCAGTTTGCAACAAGCCGTATGCGAATCCTTGTGCCGGATGACGGATATTATGCTCTTCGCCGGCGGAGCCTGGAACATTCCCATAAGATGTATGCAAACGGCGATTTTATTTTTTCGATGGGAAGCCCTGGCGAGACAAAAGAAACAAATGTTCCCAATACAGGCACTGTGTATCTTACCATAAAAGCATCGAATTCTGAGGACGGCGGCGGCGTAATAGAACTTATACAGCAGGCATCGAATTTTGTTCACCGTTATGGCGGCGGTCATAACTGGTGGAATGTAAGTATAGGGACAAATGAGCCTTTTCTGGCCAATAACTTTATCGAAGCTATCAAGCTTGGCTCTTTTCTTTCGCTTTTTATTGTGTTTATCTTTCTGTTCCTGTTACTGCGCAGTTTTAAGGGCAATTTGTATTTTGCCCTGTTCTGCTTAATGTGGTTTTTGCGCTCGGGAGTTACCGGAGAAAAAATCTTTACGTATATATTTCCAGCCCTGTCCTGGTATGTAAAGTTTCGTATTGAGTATCTGGCAATCCCCCTTACCGGCGCGCTCCTTGTATCGCTTTTGAACATCATGTTTAAGGTCTGTCCGGAAGACAGACAGGGCTGTCTGGAAGACAGACCGGTACTGCATAAGCAATTCCGTTATGCCCTGTATGCTGTTTCCGCTGTCTTTATCATTATATTTCTATTCATGGATACAATACTCATGAGCCATGCCCTGCAATGGATTGGTGCGGCATATATTTTGGCTATACTCTACATAGCGAGCCGTTTCGTGTTTGTATCTATCCGTAGATTGCTCCGCTTGGAACTGGAACACTGCGTTTTTCTTGCCGGCATTGCTGTCTTCTGTCTGGCAGCGATAAATGACTTTTTCTATTATAACAATTATTACGGAATTATAGGCAATTTTGCCCTCCATGATATGACTTCAATTGCAATGCTGCTCTTAACCTACTGCCAGGGGGCTGCTTTGTTCATCGTTACCATAAAAGAATTTGACAAGGCAAAACAAAAAGAACGCACTCTGGCTTATGAAAAAATATCTTTGGAAGAGCGCATTGAACTCCAGAAAGCGCAGCTGGCAAAACTTATAAGACAACGGGAAGATAAATCGCTTAAGGTAATCATAAGAGGATCCTTAAAACTGGACATCATTGCCGGACGGGCCTTTATCGAAAATAACGGTGCAGACAACGACCTGTTTTTAACGCAAAAAGAATTCGCCTGTCTGCTCCTGTTGGCGCAAAACGAAGGAACGGTGATGGGTGCAGAGTCCATCTATGATAATGTATGGAAACAGCCATTGGGCAAAAATATAAACACCTTACAGGTAACCATTTCAAATCTACGAAAAAAAATCGAACCCTCCGGCTGGGAAATAGCTGTTTTGCGAAATCAAGGCTATACTTTTGGACCAATTGAACAAAAAAACCCCTCTGAACCTTAAATCTTATTACTTGCTTTGTTCATTGTTCATTGGTATCTGCTTCCTGCTCATTTTTAATTACCTGTAAAACAAATTCCTGCACATCTTTTGCATACTGGATGGCTGTTTTCATTTGCTCATTGGTAATCCCAAGATCATTTGGATAACGGGGCATTACACCGTATCTTGTTAACAAAATAGCTTTTGATAATAATGTAGAAAATTCAGCATTATATTTCTGGCATATTGTTAATAAGTCTTCAAGAATATGTGATTTTTCTGGTTCAATATCCTGTAAAAATATAAACGCTTTCAAATATTTTTCTGCCGATTGCTGGCAATGAAAACAGATTATTTCATCGGGCATTGGATGACGCATTGTAGAAAGATACTCTGCCGCCCTTAAATCATCACTTGCTTTATCAAGCCATTGCTGTAATATTTCTGCTTTATATTCATCCATAAAGTTTAATTCCCTCTCTAACTATTTTACGTTCAAGGGTTGCGTACATTTTACGGATATGAAAGCGGTTTTGCTTTAGTCCCAGTATATCCATAGGCATCTTTTTTACCGGATAAATCGCCATACTAACAGCAGTGATTGCTTCAAGTTCCCGCATAGGCAATTCATCTTTAAAAACAATATATAAATCCAGGTCAGAATCCTTGTTCGGCGTTCCATAGGCATAAGAGCCAAAAAGGTAAATTGATTCCACAGGTACAGTTTCGGCGATTATTTTAGCGATAACATCAAGGTTTTGCCTTAAATCGGGGTTGTCATTCAATATCGCCTGTTCAGTGTTCATCGTTCTTTACTCCCTGTTCATTATATCCCGGTTTTAATCCTACGCCAAGATCTCATCATTTCCTAATCATTGGCCCTTTTTATCAATATATCTCTAATATTTCCTTCTCAAGGGTAAAAAAAACTCCTGTCGTAACAAAAAAACCCCCTCTGAACCTTAAATCTTATTAAGGTTTCGTCTTTTTCAACTATAAACAATGTATAATCTCGGCGTATGCGGGCGTATGTGCTCGTAAATTTGCAAATTTAAGGCTAATAACGATTAAAACAAGGAGTAAATCAATGAAACCAGGTAAAGCAGGAACCTTCTTCTTCCTCTCTCTTTTCTCTCTTCTCTTTTATTTTTTCTCTTGTGAGAGTCCTACCGGCGGAGGCGGAGGCGGGGGCGCCGATGTAACTGCGCCGGTGCTTTCCGGCGGCACCTTAGTCCGTACAGGTGAGACAACGGCGGTGATTAGCTTTACAACCGATGAAGCTGGAACAGCGTACTATCTTGTCCTTGCAAACGGGGCGGAGGCGCCTGTAAGTGAAGACGTGATAGAAGGAACTTCACTCGGGGCTGTTACGGTAGGTGCGAATACCGGAAAAGCAGTAACTGTTACAGCAGCTGCAAGTGATATTTACCTTGTCGTCGAGGACGCGGCAGGCAATATCAGCGCACCACTAAAAATTGAAGCTGATGCTTTTGATCCGGATGATACCAAAGCGCCAGTGCTTTCCGGCGGCAGCGTAAACCGCACCAGCGACACAGCGGCGACAATAGACTTTAGCACTGATGAGGCAGGCACGGCTTACTATCTTGTCCTGTCAAGCGGAGCGGAAGCGCCTGCAAACACTGCAGTAAGAGAGGGAACTTCACTCGGGGCTGTTACGGTAGGTGCGAATACCGGAAAAGCAGTAACTGTTACAGCAGCTGCAAGTGATATTTACCTTGTCGTCGAGGATGCAGCAGGCAATATCAGCGCCGTGCTCTTAATTACGGTGGCGGCGTTTGATCCCGGCGATGATGGCGATGCCAACTACTATGGCACATGGAAATGGAATTTTGATGAAGACTGGTTTGATCAGATAGTCTTAAGCGCCGACAGTTTGGTTTTTAGCGGTGATGAGGGCGGGGGATTCTCCATGAGCGGCCTTGACTGGTCGCCGGTAACGGGCCACATCAGCTCTTATCATACCGGTTATAAAATTACCGGAGAGCTCAGCGCCAATAGCGGCTTGTATGAGTTTCTAAAGTCCGATGGCAGCGATTTAACCGTTACTCTGGGAGAGGAGGTTATGTTCTTTGTATATCTCCACACCAGCAAGGGCGCCATCATGGTTGGTTTTGGTCCTGGTTTTGATGATGGAACAGGCGGCCCGTTCATTAAATTGGGCTTTGAAGGCGACTTGACTCCGCCTGAGCTTTCAGATGGCGACGTGACCCGCACAAGCCATACCGCTGCAACCATCAGCTTTACCAGCGACGAAGCAGGCACGGCATATTGTCTTGTTACGGAACCCAGCGAAGACTACTGGCCTACGATAGATGAGGTCCGGGCCGGAACATCACTCGGCCCTGTTACTGTTGGCGCCAACACCAGGACGGTAACGCTTACAACCGGGGCCTGGGAAATTTCTATCGTAGTTGAGGACTCATCCGGCAACATCAGCTATCCGCTCTATATTTATGCAGATGAGTATGACGACACTGTGCCGGAGCTTTCTCTCGGCAGCGTAAACCGTACCAGCGATACGGCGGCTACAATCAACTTTATCAGCAGCAAAGCCGGAACAGCATATTACGTTCAAGTGCCAAGCGGAGAGTCAGCGCCGACAAGTGATGCGGTCAAAGCTGTAGATAATAATCTCGGCGCTGTCACTTCTGAAGCGAATATCGGCATTGCCGTTACGCTTACATCAGGCGCAAGGGATATTTATGTAGTTGTCGAAGATGCGGCAGGCAATGTCAGCGCGCCGCTTAAAATCGAAGCGGCGGCGTATGTACTGGATACCACTGCGCCTGTGCTTTCTGCCGGCAGCGTAAACCGCACAAGCAATACTGCCGCAACCATTAACTACAGTACCGACGAAGCGGGCACTGCATACTACGTTCAAATATCAAGCGGAGCAACAGCACCCACTGGTGCGGAGGTAAAAGCGGCTAATAATTCACTCGGTGCTGCCGCGCTTGGCGCCAACACCGGGAAGCCCGTAACACTTACAGAAGGAGCAAGGGATATTTACGTTGTTGTCGAAGATGCGGCAAACAACATCAGCGTCCCGCTTAAAATTGAAGCGGCGGCCTATGTTCCTCCTGACATCATTCCGCCTGTGCTTTCCGGCGGCAGCGTCGACCGCACCAGCGATACAGCGGCAACCATAGAATTCACCACCGATGAAGCAGGCACAGCGTATTACCTTGTTTTGGCAAGCACAGCGGCTGCGCCCGCAAATACTGTGGTCAAAAATACCGGTACATCAACCGGCGCCGCCGCGCTCGGCCCCAACACCAAGGCGGTAATTCTGATAGCGGGGGCAGTTAATATTTATGTTGTCGTTGAAGACGCGGCAGGCAACATCAGCGCCGTGCTGACAATTCCTGCGGCGGCCTATGTTCCTCCTGACATCACTCCGCCTGTGCTTTCCGGTGGCAGCGTAAACCGCACCAGCGACACGGCGGCGACCATCAGCTTTATCACCGATGAAGCGGGAACAGCGTATTATGTTGAATTGGCAAGCGGAGCGGGTGCTCCTACAAGTGCCGTAGTGCGGGCGGGAACATCTCTCGGCGCCGCTATAGCCGGCCCCAATACCGGCAAAACGATAACCCTGACGGCAGGGGACCGGGATATCTACATCGTGGTTGAAGACGCGGCAACTAATATCAGCGCGCCGCTTAAAATTGAAGCGGAGGCCTTTGATTCTGACACCACTGCGCCCTCACTTTCGGCAGGCAGTATAAACCGCACAAGCAATACTGCGGCAACCATAACTTTTAGCACCGATGAAGCGGGAACTGCATACTACGTTCGGCTGGCAAGCGGAGATCCCGCGCCCGCAGGCGCTGCGGTCAAAAGTACCGGTACATCACTCAGCGCTGTCGTTGTTGGACCCAACAGTAAACCGGTAACGCTTACGGCAGGGCCATGGGACATTTATGTGGTCGTCGAAGATTCAGCAGGCAATATCAGCGCGCCGCTTAAAATCGAAGCTCCGGCGTATGTACCCGCCGTTAATTTTAACAGCGTAAGCGCCAACGGAAGTTCAGGGACCACCACAACAATACTGACCCTGACCTTTAGCGCGGCAATCACCGGTTTGGACGCCGATGACATCGCCCTGAGCGGTGTAAGCGGCATGAGTAAGGGAACACTGCTCGGCCCGGTTTCAGGCACAGTTTCAAACATAAGCCCAGATTCAACCCAAACATACACCCTGCCTATCAGCGGCTTTAGCGCCGGTGGCACGTTGAGTGCAACGGTTACAAAGGAAGGATACAACATCACCGGTTCGCCAGGATCGGTAACCATTTACTACTCATCCGGTTCAAGCGGGCTCCCCTCACAGGAAGGTCTGTATTTGGGCGCTCCCGCTTCTTTACTTACAACACATGCTCCAATTGACGTTTCCAGTTATACCGGTACATACGTAGGCACTACAATCGTTGACAGGTCTCTTGCCTACATCAACGCCAATGCTACGGAATACACTCTGCTTATTGACGACGATGTTTCCCTTCTAAGTACTTTCCAAAGTAGGCCAATCGACCGAAGGCTCAATAGAACAGGCGTTAAACTCACTGTCATAGGCCTGGGTACTGAAAGGCAAATATCGTTGCCGGCGGGTCAAGCAAGGAACATATTTATCGTGGGAGAGGGAACTTATACAGAGATTGCACTGACCCTGGGCAACAACATCACCCTGATGGGGAATAACAATAACGACTTTAGCCTTGTGCTTGTACAAAATGCCGCTGCATTTACCATGCTTCCGGGCTCAAAAATTACGGGGAATACTTCTTCTTCAAATATGTCCAGCAACCAGGCTGCAGTTTCTGTCAACGGGGGCAGCAGTTTTACCATGGAGGGCGGATCAATTACCGGAAACAATACCACTGCAAATAATACTACAAATGCTATAAATGCTGTCGGAGCTGGATTGTACGCGACAGGAGGAGGCACAACCATTACTCTGAATGGCGGCAGCATAACGGGAAATACAACTATGGTGGGAAATACCAGCCCTGTGCCCGGTGATGTTTATGTAACAAGTGCTATCAATAGTATTACCGTGTCAGGAACTGCCGCATTGGGAGTCCTCACTTTATCTGCCGGTTCTGCTACTGTCCAGAAGCCGTTGACCGTAAACTCAGGTTGGACAGGAACCGTGTCAGGCCTCAACCTGTATGGAGTCAACAGTGTAATGGATAATGTGATCAATTACTGGTTAGGAAAAGCTGTGCTGGTCGGCCCCGGCGTGATTGTAACTACTGTCGGGCGAGTTACACGGGGGAACTTTATTACCGAAAGCCCCATAGCCACACAAGCCATCAGCCCGCGTTATATAGACAACGATGGTATTTTAAGATAGCGAACACCGGCGCCCAGGAATTGCGTCCGGGCGCCGAAAAGTGAGGAATATGTTAGCGAAACCAGGAAAGCTCAACTGATGAGGCGGGAACCGTAATGCAGGGCTGGCAATGAAAAAAATGAGATTAATTAACTGCGGTGACAAGCTCTTTGTTTACAAGATCATTAATAAGTTGAACAGGGCTTTTGTTCATCGCTTTTGCTTTTGTAAGCAGGTAATTGACTGTTACATTAGAAAAGCCGAAATGGTACATTTCCCGCAGACTAAGATAGCCTGTGCCGTTTTGCCCAAGTCTGGGGACGGTACGAGTCAATTCTTCGTCAAGAGCGTCATACTCTTCATCAGTCATGTCAGTATAGTTCATAATTTTCTCCTATCTCAATTGATCGATTGTGCCATCTCGGCAGCCCATAGCATGAAAAACTTTTACGATATCATCGTCAATGGGGTTATAAAAAACTTCAATCGGATTTCCTGCCCGATTAAATCCAACAAAACCGTGTTTGCTGACATAATCCCGAAGCGGGCCATCATAGATTTTAGTTTTGTAGGCATGGTGAATATCTTCTTTCGTAACGCCGTGTTTGAACACCGAAGGAACAAAGATAAATTCAGGTTCCATACAGGAAATATAACACGATGAGGAGGGAAAAACAAGCAAATTCAACAGCGCGTTGCGCTGTGGATCAAATATTAAACTTGTCCGCCAGATCCTGGCGGGCGCAAAGAAGGAGTGTTTTATGAAAACACGAAAAAACAAAGCAAGATCATTTTTCTTGTCAAGTCCTAAAATAGGTTGACACATTTTAAGCCGCAATCCTGTGCATTTTTTCCGGTGTTTCATAATCAAGCGACTTATGCGGGCGCCGAGTGTTGTATAAATACACGGCTTGTTTCACCGCT
>WRLP01000019.1 GCA_009777535.1 Treponema sp. | reverse complement strand
TTTGCTGGAGATGTTTGTTTTTTGTAGAATGCTTAGGTGCTGGGCGGCAGTGTCACCCGGTGGAGTCACTGTATTTATTTGCTAAGGCCGGTTAGTGGGCGATTAACTCAGCGGCGAGAGTACTACCTTCACACGGTAGGAGTCACTGGTTCAAGTCCAGTATCGCCCACTAACCGGCGTTTTTTTTAAGTTCGATATCGCCCAAAAAACAATTCGGGCTTATTGCTGGTACCGCCCATTAACCGGCGGTTGGCAAAATTGGGGCAAATCTGTACTGTTATTTCGATGAGATTTAAATTATGTATAGCCGGCTTTTTATTGGGGTGTGTGATGTCTGTAGTCCCGCAGGAAAATACAAGGTTAGACCGTGATATAAGCGAACTGCTGAGTAAAAATGATTTTGAAGAGATTGTGCAGTTTATATTGGATAATGGGGACAGAAGAACATATTGCAATATGTATAATAATAATCCGCATTACAGGATAGAAGATTTTAGTATTTATTTAAATCCAATTTCTCAATTCATCAACTTTACAAGAGATAATTTATCAACACTGGCCGGTGAATATGACGAAATGGTAATTATGGATCAAAACTCGACTTACTTGTATTATTATATAAAACTTTCTGGTGAAAGGATTTGGGTATACGATCCTTATGAAATAAAAAAGATAGATTATAGAAATGATATAATAAAGAAATATATGCCCAAATTAAAAGGGCTAATTAGATAGGCCCTCGACCTTTGTACATTTTTGAAGCCGTTCTTATTGAGGACAACCTCGGGGTCACAGCTTTCTCAAAAGTGGCGAGATTGATACGTACGTTCACAGGAATAACAGCGAGCCCATATTCAGTGCCCAAGCAAGGCGCATGCAGCTATGCATTGTGGGTTAAGGCAATAAACTGGTTGACAAAACATAACAGATTATGTTATGTTTTGTCAACCTATGCGAACAACAGAATCATTAAGGATCAGACTGGAGAAACTGGCAGATCCGCAGCATTATTTATTTTCTACCGGTGATTTTTCCGTCCTTTTTCCTCAAAAAACACCAACTGCCTTAATGGTAATGCTGGGGCGTGCGGTAAAAAATGGCAGTTTAGAAAGAGTCTGCCGGGGTTACTATATTTATCCAAGGACAGCATACCCCAAAGACCTGCTCTTATTCCATCTGGCAGCCCGCATGCGTGCAGATTATTTCTGTTATCTTAGTTTAGAAACAGTTTTAAGCGAAAATGGCATTATTTCCCAGATTCCGCTGGGATGTATTACATTAATGACCTCGGGACGTTCCGGGGTTATAAGCTGCGGCAGATTTGGCAGAATTGAATTTACCCATACAAAAAAAACACCGGCAAGTATAGGACATTTACTTACATACGATTTTCGTTATGGATTGTGGCGGGCATCAACAGAATTGGCCCTATCTGACTTACGCATGACGGGCAGGGAGAAACTTTATGAATTTATTTGAACAAGCAGTCAATGAACTGTTGGCAAAGCAGCAGGATTATGCCGTTCTCCGTCCGGCAGTGGAGAAAGAAATTCTGCATCAGGACATCTTACGAACACTTGCAAAAACGGGCTCTTTAAAAGAATTAACTTTTATTGGCGGAACATGCCTACGGCTTTGTTACGGCTTTGCACGGTTAAGTGAAGACCTGGATTTTACCGGGGGTTTTGATTTTAATAAAAAGGACTTACAAGATATTGGTGATTTGCTAAAGGAGGCAATTTGGCAAAAATATAATTTAACAGTTAATGTTTTAGAACCGGTTAAGGAAGTTGGAAATATAAATACCTGGAAAGTAAAAATAATTACCGCGCCAGAACGCCCCGATCTTCCGCAGCAGCGAATACATATTGATGTTTGTTTGCTTCCAAGTTATGAACGCCGTCCGGTAATGCTAAGGAACCATTATGGAATTGAGGCAGGAACATCCGGTTTAATCATTATGGCGGAAAGCCTGGCTGAAATCCTTGCAGATAAAATTGTTACCATAGCAATGCGCCCAAACAGGGTGATGAACAGGGATTTATGGGACATTTACCGGTTAAAATCCCAAAACATTGACTTATCAATTGGTCTTGTAAAACAAAAACTGACTGATAGACGGATTGATTTTTCATATTTCAAACAATGTTATTATGACCGCTTAACTCTGCTTAAATCACAGCGGCAGGCGTTTTGGCAGGAGATGCAGCGTTTCCTAAGCCCCCAAGCTTACATTGATGAATTTACCGATGTATTGTGGTGGGAGAATTTGCTATACCTGCTAAAAGATTGGGGTAAATTCTGAACCCTCCCGCCAAATGGTTTCGGGAATTGATGCATTTTGATATCACCAAAACAGCAGCCTGGCAATTGCTTTTTTCCTTAATATAATGTATGTTTTTTGCAAGAGGAGAACTTTTTATGATATATTCAAACAAACAGTTCGGTATTATTACCCTTGCGGTAATAATCTCAATCGGGTTTGCGGCCATGTCTCTGACAGGCTGCGAGCAAGAAGGGTCTGAAGGCGGGCGAACACTTCACACCCCGCGCTACCAAACCGTGCCATATTCTCAAGCAGCGGGAAGCGGCAACGCTGGTTATGAAGTGATGATTTCCGCTTACGACGACACCCACTATTATTACGTGCTGTACCTTGGCTATATAAACAGGGTGCCGATATTGTTCCGCGATGCGGTATTGTGGAACGGAGCTCCCGCGAGCGGTTTAACGGTAGGCTTTTCAAGAGAAGAAGCAACAGAAGAAATGGTATCGAATTCCATAATGATAGCCAGCTCGGAGACTGTTTCAAAGGCTCAGGAACTTAACTATGGCTTAACGTTGGGGATGGAAGCGAGCGCTAAAGGAGGCTTTTTGGGAATTGCGGAAGTTGGCTGGAAGGCCAGCGTTTCGGCGACCGTTGGCGGTTCTACCACCTGGGGCAGCGAAGCCAGCCGTTCCAGGGAAAGCACTGTTGAAACTGCTACAACAAAATCAACCGGAACGACCGACTCATTGGAATTTACTGTTATGGGTGATGATCCGCATGGAAAGTATCGATATACCTTATTCGGAACCACAGATGTCTATATAGTGATGCAGACAAATAAAGACCCGCAAACAATGGCTGATATTACCGATTCTTATATATCATTTTGCGGTCGCCCCGATACCTTTGCGTGGGGAGTAGACTACGAGCCGGATGAAAACGGCACATTCAAGAAAAATGTAAGCAGTAATTTATTGGAACTCCCCGACCTGGATTTTTCAAGCCTTGTGATTCCGACCACTCCGGTTGCAGAGGTTCAAATTCCCAAGCCTGCAGCGCCTACAGCAGACCCTCCGGGAAGCACTTATGTATCTGCAGTAAGCGTAACGCTTTCCAGCGTTAATACGGATTCGAAAATTTACTACACCACCAATAACAGCGAGCCCACCGCGTCCAGTACCCTTTATACCGGGCCAGTTACAGTATCCAGCAGCTGTGTTCTGAAAGCCGTTGCCATAAGGGACGGAGCCCCTGCAAGCGATGTAATGACAGAAACTTATACCATTACTCCGGGCAGGCAACAAGAATATTTTAGACAGACATATACAATTTCCAGGGCAAATGGAGGCACAGTTACAAAGGTACAAGGAGACGGGAATATAGACAGCAAACCCGGTAAGAATACAGACTGGGACGTTGATGTTTCTCTCGCACCAAGAGGAAACAATGCCGTTGCTACAGTTACCTATCATGTCAGAGAGAAGGGGGGTGATAATTCTATTCTCAAGCTCACTCAAGAAATTACTATACCGTTAAATAAAAGTGATATTCGAATTGAATATCCTTACAATCAATATTTTGTATCGGGTACAATTACAGGTCAGCAACACGGGGGTGTCTGGAAATTAAATCCTCATGATCCCGTAGGAGGGCCAATATACAGCCTGCGGGTTTGGATTGACGGCTCAGGCAGTGATGAAGGTAACATTAAGGTAGAATTGACGTTGGGATTCAATTACACGCACCAGCCGTAGGGATTACGCAATAGCTTAACATGCGGATAAATCAACAACCCCGCCCTGAAGGGACGGGGTATGTTGTTTTTTTATTAACCAAAATCTAACAACCAGAAAATCAAACCTTAACAATTAAATTTCACCCTATACTCAGTATTTGAATATCTGCGCTTTTGCGGATATAAAAACCAGGAGGTTTAATCATTATGAAAAAGAACATTAAGGTTTCCCCTTAATGTTAACCTATCTTTTTTCCTCCTAAAAAGATATGGGTACATTTAAAAAAGTAGGGCCCCCATTATCCTTTCTGGTATCTTTTAAGGAGGCCAGAAAGGATTTTATTTTTGCTGTAAATACAATGGGAAGGATGGGGCTGAAAATCCCTTTAACATTTTTTTCAGCCGTAATGGTCAATACGCTGCCTGTAAAAAGTTGAAAGCCACATTAGAGGCAATGTGAAGATCCGATTCATCATCTCTAAAAACAGTACGAAAAGCGTTGTACCATTCGACCAGTGAGTCTAATTCATGGATAGAAAATGTCAATTTATTCAGTTGAAGTTTGAAGAAATTTTTAGGCACTTTTTGCCGTATTTCATACAAGATGTGCTGAATGAATCCACTTTCATAGCGGGCACTGTGAGGATAACAAAAATAATCGCAAATGTAATGTGCCAGAATACCCAGTTGAAACGAAAAAAGCCGCGGTCTTTTTTTGAGTTTATCCAGTTTTTTCCTGATAAACTCCCGGGATTGTTTGTACCTGTGGGGGCACCACAGATATGAATGGATTAAATCGGGAAAGAGGTTTCCCAGGAGAAACAGTTTCTCGTGGATAATATGGCCCGATTCCTTCAGCTCAGAGCAGACATTTTTTCCAATCATGTAATGAATTCTTAATGTCATAACGTCCTCCCAATATCAGAATATTTCTTATTGATATCATTTACGGAAAATTATAAAAATATTTTATAAAACCAATGTGAGGAGTATGTTAAAAATATGCAAAAAATTATCAGCAATATTCACTCAGGCTTAACAGAAAACTAATATATTATTGCCGGTTTCTTAATATCCAATGAATAATTCTCTTTTATTTCTTAACTCAGACGGGGGGATTTATATGAGAATTGCATATTTTACCGACACATATATGCCTGAAATAAACGGCGTAACCAACACCTTATCAAGACTTGGAGCCTACCTAGATTCAAAAAACGTTCATCACATGGTCTTTGCTCCTGTATATAACGTGGGTGATGCCGGCAACGTTTCTCAACACCGTAGAATCGTCCGTTATAAAGGCATTACTACCGCTCTTTCCACCGAGAGCCGCCTGGCTTTTCCGGCTTTTTGGGACGTAGATAATATATGCGATATGTTTAAACCGGACATTATCCATGTTACTACCGAATTGGGGATAGGCTTCAGGGGTATGCGTTATGCGCTTTCCCGTAATGTACCGCTTGTAATGAGTTATCATACTGATTATTGTAAATACTTAAAATATCACAATCTGGAAATTTTTCGCCCCTTGCTTGAAAAATACCTTGAATGGTTTTACAGTTTTTCTGATCGTACCCTGGCTCCGTCGCGGCATACCATGGAGGAACTTTTTCGCAAAGGTTTCTGCAATCTCCATCTCTGGTCACGCGGCATCGACACAAGGTGTTTTAACCCTGCATACCGGAACATGGAATTACGCGATACACTTGGAAAGGACAAGTTTATTTTTCTTTATGTGGGACGGCTTTCGCGCGAGAAAAACCTTGATATGCTGCTTCAGGCGGCAGAAGAAATTCAACGGCGTTTTCCGGGACAGACAAGCTTTGTTTTTACAGGCGATGGTCCGTATTATAAAACCATTCAAAACTTTAGCCCCTCCAATGTACTTTGCACGGGGTTTAAACAGGGCAGGGATCTTTCAGAAATTTATGCCTCGGCGGATTGTTTTGCCTTTCCTTCAGGCACCGAAACTTTTGGCAATGTGGTCCTGGAGGCAATGGCTTCCGGACTGCCTGTGTCCGGTGTAGCAAGCGGCGGTGTAATGGATTTTCTTTCGCATGATCGCAATGCTCTGCTTTGCCCTGTTGATGACGTACAAACCTTTACAAATAATCTTGTTTCCGTTATGCAGGACAAAAGCCGGCGTCTGCGTCTTGCGAAAAATGCAAGAAAAGACAGTCTTTCCATGGACTGGAATTGCGTTTTTGACGGGCTGATTAATACATACAACGCTGTACTGGAGGAAAATTATCGGCAGCGTTATGAACAATCCGCGTAGGAGGCAGAGATGAAGGTAACATCAAGGTAGAATTGACGTTGGGATTACGCAATAGCTTTACTATGGATAAAACAACAGCCCCGTCCTGAAGGGACGGGGCTGTTGTTTTTTTACTTGGCATGTACTCCGGTTTTTTGTCCCTTGGCCTGTTTTGCAAAGGTCTGGCATCCTTCAACTACAAGGACTACGGCCAGAATTACCAGGATCGCAGAGAACAGCAGCTGAAGAACATTTGCTGAATTAACGGCGCCGCCTGTAATAGCCATTAACCTTTGGTAGAAGGTAATGCACAAGCTGGTAATGGTGGCGATGAGCATGAAGATCATTGGGAAGATGAACATCTTGTTGTTTTTACCGATGTTACCAAGCCACGCAGCGACCGCCAGCAGCGCCAAACCTGCCAAGAGTTGGTTGGCTGCACCGAAGAGGGGCCACACTCTAGCGTAACCGCCGATGGCAAGGTAGATACCAAGGAAAACGGTGACGATAGTCCCTACCCAGGGATTGGTTAGGATTTTCTTTATGCCGGTTACGTTCTCATGTGTCTCCCCCTCATCAAGGAAGAACTCGGCAAACATGTAACGGGCAAGACGGGTTGCAGTATCCAGCGAGGTTAATGCAAAGGCCGAGACAGCCAGGATGATCAGGGCGTATACCGAGTTGAACGTGTCTGTGGGGTGAAGGGTGTTTATCATGGTGGAAAGGCCCGCGGCAAAAACCTGGGTGGGTGCACCGGCGGCTATTTTATCGCTGGTGGAAAGGTAGCCAACCGCGATAAGGGAGATGACTGCCAGACAGCATTCAATCAACATACCGCCGTAGCCGATAACTTTGGCGTCTTTTTCGTTGTCCAGCTGTTTAGAGGTTGTACCGGAACCGACAAGCGAATGGAAGCCAGAAATGGCGCCGCACGCTACGGTAATGAACAACAAGGGGAAAAGGAAGCTGTTGCCGTTGATGCCGCCGAACCCATATATGGGCTGCAGGTTCATCTGAGGATTCGTTGCGAAAATACCGATAATCGCTGCCGCCATCATGCCGTACAATAAAAAGGAACTCAGGTAGTCACGCGGCTGGAGCAATATCCACACCGGGGCGACAGAGGCAATCAGAATGTATATTGCTATAAGAAACAGCCAAACATTCATCGAAAGGAATATTTGAACATTAAGGCCTATAGCTATGATGCCGACTATTGCTGCAACGCCAATTAAGGTTGAAATCAACAGTGGTGCGTTGCGGCGGTAAACGAAGAAGCCAAAAGCAATCGAGATGACAACAAACAGAACCGAAATCATCGCTGCGGTTCCGTTGACAACATTCTTTTCGCCCTCTGCGGTGAACCCGTTGAACGAGGTTGCAACTATTGAAGCAAAAGCCGCAACAACCAAGAGCAGGGTCAGGTACGCAAAAACGATAAATAGCTTTTTAGCGCGCGGACCTATATTGTCGGCGATAACCGTTCCGATAGACTGCCCCTTATGACGTATAGACGCGAAAAGAGACGAAAAATCGTGCACGGCCCCGAAGAAGATTCCCCCGATGATTATCCACAGAAAGACCGGCACCCAGCCGAAGACCGCGGCTTGGATAGGCCCGTTTATAGGGCCGGCGCCCGCAATGGAAGAAAAATGGTGTCCTAAAAGGACGGGAGCTTTGGCCGGAACATAGTCGTTCCCGTCATAAAGCTCATGTGCCGGTGTTTTTCTTTGCGGGTCAATGCCCCACTTTTTCGCCAGCCATGAACCGTAGGTAACATAGCCAATTACCAGCACTACAATTGCGATAACTAGAATTGCAATTCCACTCATAGTATCACTCCTTAATAATATTTCGAATTTGCTTACGCAAATCTCTTCCCATGTTATTTGTTACTATCTTCTCGCTCCCTATATCCAACGCAAGGGTCTTTAACGGAGAAGACCCGTAAAACCCAAATCTATAACTCTTAATGAACCTGTGCCGGCGTATAAATTTAAGAGCATCTTGTTCGGCTTCATCCGCCACAAAAACAGTGGTTACAAATGAGTACATGTGCTCTTTATGAGGCTGCACCCTTGGCAGTGCATTTTCAATGGCAAATGCTATACACTCCTTTGCCTGAAATACATCCAGCTTTTGCATACTGAACAAATAAAGATAATCGTTAACCTCAACAGCCCAAAGCTTGGCTTTTTTGGATAATACATATTTCTCTGAACGGGAACGGTACACGCAAAGGGCTTTAAGGGGCAATCCTGAGTCCAAATCTCCAGGCAAGACATCATACCAGCCTTTGTAAGACTTAAACAGCCTTTCAATGATTACCAAGCGATCCTTAATCAAGCGGCTCCCCTTCCCAAAAAAACCCACAGTTCAGTATAAAATCGCTTATTTAAATTTGTCAACAATTAATTGTATTCTGGTTATGGTTTTATTTGACGCTTTAACTCAAGTGAAATACCCAAAGGCAATCAACATGCCGATAAAAATAAAAACAATACCGGATACTATGTCAATAAAACTGTTTTTTAACCCTTTTGATAAGGTTAAGCGGATACCTTTATATAAAACCGCCGTCCCAATGAGAATAAAAATTACACTGGCCAATATTTTATACAAGATCATTTAGTAAAAGAATATCACAGTTGCAGGTATTTAACAATTTTAACATTCTTGCAAAGAGAACCATTGAATGTTTGCCATTTTTGACTCAAACAATAGCTTAACTTACGGATAAAATCGAAAGGGCTGTCCCGCCAGGGGCAGCCTTTTTTCACGGGAAAACCCTTAGGCCGAGTTTGAAAATGAAGCCGGTGGATCTGGGGTAGTCGGGTGTATTAACTGCCGAATATGGATATGGCGTCCCTGTGTTGGCTTTCCCCGCTTCGATGTCGGTAAAATAGGAAATTAATGTTCCGGCTTCGGCATAAAGGGCGGCCGGTATTTTTGGAATTGCCCATTCTGCGCCCAGCTTGATAATGTGGCTCCATTGGTATGCGCCGTCCATTAGAAAAAATCTTCTTAGTATTGGATTATCCGATCTGCCGTCGGGATCAAGCTCTGAATACAAGTTCGAGCCGTCTACGGCGCTCGGGCCGAAATCCGCTCCGTGACGGATTAGCTGGTACTGTAAAAGCGCGGTCAGGCTTTTTACCGGCATGGTTCTGAATTGTATCAGTATTTCATCAGAATTGGGCGGAAGATAATAACCAATGCCCACTCCATTATTGATATAAGCCTGTTCCATCGATACCTCGCCGTACCACGGTGTATAGTTGCGGTTATGCGTATAACAATACGGATAGATCATGGTATAGCTCATTTTAACCGAAGAAAAAGCCATGAACGGCAGCGGGAAGCTTAACCCGGCCTGCGTCGCGATCATGGTACGATCTAGCTTGTACCAGTCCCTTTCCAGTTTCATCTCGTCAACAAAGAGCGAGAACCATATATTGCCAAGTCCCGGATACTGAAACCTGATATTTCCGACAACACCCAGATTATCAAAATCTCCTACATTGTTTTTATAGAAAAAGGTGTTTGTTACCGGCGACATATATCCAAGCTCAAAGCGCTTTGGCCATACAACTGTCTCTCCGATATCAAGAAAAAAATAATTTTTGTAATTAAATTGGAGCATTGTAATTGAGTAGGCGTTCTGAAAAGCCCCTCCCGATTCTTTTTCACCTTTAAGGTTGTAAAATTCCAGAAAGCCGGTCATTGAAGCGATGCTGAACCAGGAAAACGGCCTGAACTCATACTCCATTCCCACAAAGGGCCTGGCCGTTTGATTTAGTACAAGGCTGCTGCCGTAGGGCGTTGAGCCCCATTCATGCGACAACCGCCCCAGACGCATGGTTAAAATGCCTTCAAAAAACGAGCCGGTTAATTCAGACAAAATGTTGTAAGCGCCGGCAGTCGATTCCGGCCAGGCTTCGAATCCTGCCAGATCATCGAAGTAGTGAACTGAGGCATCCCATCTTTTTTTATATGAATACGGAAAATGCGTTAAGGGTTCGCTGTAAACATTGATAAGTTGATTTTGAAATTCTCCATTGTCCTGAAAGCCCTCGTAGTAGGTATTATACAAACCAAGGTATTGGCGCGGAGCGGTTACAAGGCCGCCCATAACGCTGAACTCGTAAGAAAGATTACGCCCAAGATCGCCATTCAGATAGGCCTTTGCCCAAATTTCATTGCCGAAATAGTTTTCTTTTGGATAATACAAACCAACAGAACCTTCAAGCTCGGCGCTTACCCCCAGGTTGATTGACAGTGGAATTTCCAAACTGGTAACGGCAGTTTCGTTGTAGTACGCGCCTCTTTGCCAGTCGATGCCGGTTTCCGGTTTTGAATTTTTTTCGAGATACTGATTCAAAATATCGCGTTCCGTTCGGCTTAGTTTGATTGAGTTATCCGAAGATAATATTTCGTTTATTGCCTTTATAACAACACTCTGTGTGTAGGGTCTAATCCCGGATAAATGAGTACACAAACCCCTAAGGGCAGCCTGCTCCAATATGTAATAAACATGGTTATCAAGCGGGACGGAAGTATGTGTTTGTGCGAAAAGTTGTGTGTGTATAAAAATCAGGAAACATGCACAGAAAATGATTTTTGAATGTATACCTTTCATTGTTTTTCAATGATATACGGCGGGGGAACAGATGTCAAGGAAACTAAAATTTGATATAATCAATTCGAAATGAACAAGAACAACGGACAAAAACAACAGGGCGGCCGCGAAGGAATTCATTGGGCCGACGAAGCGGCGGCGAAAATTATCTTTGAAAAGGGTGAAAAGGATCTCTACACCTGCGCCTCTGGAATTACCCCCTCGGGTACGGTTCACATCGGTAATTTCAGGGAAATTATTTCGGTGGAGCTGGTAGTCAGGGCATTGCGCGATTTGGGAAAGAATGTACGCTTTATTTATTCATGGGATGATTACGATGTTTTTCGCAAGGTTCCGAAAAACATGCCCAAAAATGAAGAACTGGAAAAGTTTCTGCGTTTTCCGATAACCATGGTTCCCGATCCCTGGGAACGAGATTCAAGTTATGCCAGGCACCATGAAGTTGATGTAGAAACCATGCTCCCTGTTGCGGGGATAACACCTGAGTTTATTTATCAGGCGGAACGTTACCGTTCGTCACGTTATGCCGAAGGAATACGCAGGGCGCTGGAGCACCGGGATATACTAAAAAACATTCTCGATAAATTCCGCGATGAGGATCACAAGATACAGGGAGAATGGTGGCCTGTCAGTGTTTTTTGCGGTAAGTGTAATAGAGATGATACTGACATTGACGGCTGGGACGGCGAATGGATGCTGGGTTACCACTGCAATCTTTGCGGCTACAGCGAAACTGCCGACATTCGCAATTCCGGCGGTGTTAAGCTGGGCTGGCGGGTTGACTGGCCGATGCGCTGGGAATACGAAAAAGTTGATTTTGAGCCGGCGGGCAAAGACCATCACAGTCATGGCGGCAGTTTCGACACCGCACGCCATGTTTGCAAGGAAGTATATAACTGGGACGCGCCCGTCACGTTCAGATATGATTTTATCGGTATTAAGGGTTCTGTTGGAAAAATTTCCAGTTCTTCCGGCGTGGTGGTAGACTTGGGCGATGTTCTTAAAGTATATACGCCGGAGCTTGTGCGTTATCTTTTTGCAGGTACAAGACCCAACACCGAATTTACCATTTCGTTCGATCTCGATGTAATAAAGATTTACGAGGATTACGATAAGACCGAGCGTATTGCCTGGAAAACGGAAGAAGCGAAAGACGAAGCTGCCTACCGCCGCGAAAGGCGCATTTACGAACTCTCCCGGGTCGCGGTAGACGCCGCCGGCAAAACCCTGCCGCTGGAAGGCAAGCCGCCGTTTCAGGTACCCTTCCGCCACCTGAGCAATTTAATCCAAATTGCCGACGGCGGCATTGACAAGGCTCTCGAAGACATTGCCGCCCAAAACGGGCTCAGTCCCGAACAGATGCCGGCACTGCGCGCCAGAGCGTTATGCGCCAAGTTTTGGGTCGACAACTGCGCCCCGGAGGAGTTCCGTTTCCGGCTGCGGCCTGCCGGCGGGGATGCCTCTCTGCCGCCGGAAGAACGTGAAAAACTCCGTCCGCTTTCGGACGGCGAAAAGACTGCAGTCCGTATCCTGCGCGATGACGTGATCGGTCGGATAGAAAATTTCAGCGATGACAAATCCTGCGCCGAAGCGATTTATGCCGCAGCCGGAAAGGCGGGAGTAGATGCAAAGGTTTTGTTCGCCGCCGCCTATCAGGCGCTGATAGGCAAGGACCAGGGGCCCCGGCTGGCAAACTTTCTGCGCTCAATAGAAAAAGAGCGGCTTCTGACCATATTAAAGGATTTTTAGTCCGTTTAACGTACCCACGCCGGGGCCATTCCGCTGAGGATTAAAACTTCGGGGCGGTATTCAAAATGCATGGTGTCGAAAAACAGCCACTTTCCGCCCCAGACAAATCCGAAGGCTTCAAATGCCTTTATCACCCCGTCCGGCGGGTGATAGCGTTCGTTATACGAAATGTTCCACCATTCCGGCCTGTGGTTGGAAGCCCATAGCCAGTATGTTTCCCTTCCCCCGAGCGACCTTGGAAGAATGTCGATTGCGGCTCCGTAGGCATGGAATGATCTTGTTTGGGTGTCGGCAATGTTGCGCCAGCTCCAGCTGTCCAGCCTGTTGATGCTGGCAATCCATGAACGTACAAGGGAATCTGTTTTGGCCGCCTCCTGTATTTGTTCTTCCACCAGTGAAAGGTCTTCTAGAATCGAATGGTGTACCAGTAATGTATTTCCAAGAAAGCGAATGGATTTCAGTCGCTGGTAGGATTCATCCCGGGTTGTTGCCCGCCACAGGGCGTCATAAAAATGATGTGAACGATGCGGCGGGTCGGAAGACCTGTTGTTTGTCATGTTTCTGAAACGCTCGGCCTCCTCTGGAGTGGGCTCCCTCCAGGGCGGCAGTTCACTTGTGTAATTGTAAAAAGACAGGGCGTTGTAATCCGAGGCTTTATCCAGCAGCTCCTTCGGCAGCAGTTTTCCCTCGGCATAGAAAAACCATGTTCCATCAATCAGAACCGCCCAGTCATTATCAATATATTCAGCCCTGTTAATGCGCCGCGGGTAGGCGGCGGCCAGCGCTTTCGTTACCTGTTCCGCCCTGGACATCTGTTCCTGCTGGGAAGACGGGACTGTATCCGGCGGCCTGTTTTGCGCATTTGTGGACAATGTGTGCCCAGCGGTTTGATTTCCGCCGGCGAAAACATTGTTTCCTGCAAGAATGAGGCAAAGAATCAACAGCCAATTCATTACAATAATCATACCACCTCATCAGGGCTTTTTACTATAGTTCAGTTATATCGCCGCACTGGTATCTTACCGGTGTTTTTGTGTATACTATAAAGAGAATGAGTGATAATTTCGGCGATCCGAAAAAGGACAAGAAAAAAAACAAGGGAGGGCCGCAGTTTCCCTTCGGCGGTCCCAATCTTCCCGATCTCAAACCGTTTGGAGGATGGAAATTTCTGCTGATATACATAGCCATACTGATCATTGGTATGAGCCTTTTTAATTATGTGTTTCTTAACAGAATGAATCCTACCATTGATTTTTCTGAGTTTAAGGCGCGCATTTCTACCGGCGAGATAAGACGGGTAGAGATGACAGATTCTTATTTTACCGGCTATACATCAACATCGCCCAGGCAGGAGCCTTCGCGTTCATTTTTAAGGCGCTCTCCCTATACCGGTTCCCAGGAAAGGGTATACCGCACGGTATCTATTTTCGATCAGGATTTTATCAGGCTGATGGACGAAAAGAGCGTCGCATACGGCGCGGTTTCCCGTGAAGGAAATGCGATACTCAGTTTTATTTTCAGTTGGGTGCTGCCGATTGCCTTTTTTGTTTTTATATGGCGCTTCCTTTTAAGGCGGCTGGGCAACATGGGCGGCAATGTGCTTTCTGTCGGGCAGAACCGCGCCGTAATTGTGGCGGAGGGCGACATTGTTACGCGCTTTAGTGATGTAGCCGGCGTTGACGAGGCCAAGGAAGAGCTTGTCGAGGTTGTCGATTTTCTGAAAAGCCCCGACAAGTACAAGGAGATCGGCGGCAAGATACCCAAGGGCGTTCTGTTGGTAGGGCCGCCGGGAACCGGCAAGACTCTTCTTGCACGGGCTGTGGCGGGCGAGGCCGGGGTTTCCTTTTTCCGCATGAGCGGCGCCGACTTTGTCGAAATGTTTGTCGGCGTTGGAGCGGCCCGAGTCAGGGATTTATTCAAACAGGCGAGAAACAAGGCGCCCTGCATAATTTTTATCGACGAGCTTGATGCAATCGGCAAGAGCAGGATCAACAATATTGCCGGCGGCAACGATGAGCGGGAGCAGACCCTGAATCAGCTCCTAGTCGAGATGGACGGCTTCGACGGTACAAGCGGCCTGATTATCCTGGCAGCGACCAACAGGCCGGATGTTCTGGACCCCGCGCTGCTGCGCCCGGGGCGTTTCGACCGCCAGGTGCTTGTAGACAGACCCGACCTGAAAGGCAGGGAAGCTATCCTGCGTATTCACTCCCAGCCGGTAAGGCTTGCCCCCGAAGTGAACCTTGAAACCGTCGCCCGTATTACATCCGGTTTTTCCGGCGCAGACCTCGCAAATATCGTGAACGAAGCGGCTCTGCTGGCGGTAAGGGCAGGCCGTAAAATGGTAACACAACGCGACTTTGATGAAGCAATCGAAAAAACCGTGGCAGGGCTGCAGAAAAAAACCAGGGTGCTCCGTCCCGAGGAAAGAAAACTAACCGCCTACCACGAAGCCGGACATGCCATGGTTGCAGCATTTACACCTAACGCCGACCCGGTTCAGAAAATATCGATTATTCCCCGCGGATTTGCCCTTGGGTATACCCTTCAGCTTCCGCTGGAAGATCGCTACACGGTTACAGAATCGGATCTCCTGGGAAGGATAGACATTCTTCTGGGCGGCAGAATTGCCGAGGAAATGATCTCCGGCGAATACTCTACCGGAGCGGCCAATGACCTGACCAAGGCGACTGATATTGCCCGGAAAATGATCACCGATTACGGAATGAGCGACCGTTTCCGCCATGTAGCCCTTACTTCGCGGGGCATAAGCATGACCGGGCAGGAGAGGCAGGAGCCTTCCTTCCAGCGGGAATACGCGGAAAGCACCCAGCAGTATGTCGACGAGGAAATCGCGCGGATAATTGATACTGAATATGCAAAAGCAAAGAAGATTCTGGAAGAACGCCGCGATGTTCTTGACAATGTTTCTGCGGCATTGCTGGAAAAAGAAACCCTGGACGAGAAGGAATTCAAGGCCTTGCTTTACGGGAATTCCCCGGCTGCGGCCCCTGCGTAGGGGCGCCGGTTACTTTCTTTTTTTGCTCCTAACCGTATATTTCTCGGTAATGTCTTTTACGGCCTTTTGAAAGGAGTCGTTAAAATCTTTTACATAAACCATTATTTCGTTGTTATGTAAATCGTCCGGTAAAAATAATTGATGCGGTTCTGCATCCAGAGCAGTTGAAAGTTTTGCCAGAGTTTTTGAGGAAATCCACTTTTTACAGTTTTCGATATCATTTATAAAATTATGGGTAAGGCCGGTGCTGATGGCGAGGCTCAATTGTGAAATGTTTTGGGCTGCCCTAAGGCGTTTCACATTATTGCTAATCAGCCGGCGGACATAGTTCCCATCAATTTTATTCTTCATTCTATAATAAGAATTCTTGTTTTATTCATTTATTACAAATAGCTGCCGGTAATTATTTTACCGCTAAGGGTTTAGAGTATTTATGCTTCCGGGTAGTTGCCCGAATACCTTTTTTGCTGCAAAGGTTATCTCAGTTTTGTCTCAGTTTCCTTAATAAAGGCCCTAAAACCACGGAGATTATTTATATTGTTGTTGATCAATACAAGAAAAAAAGGTACATTTATGGTATATAAAATTAGACAGGAAGGTTTTAGCCATGGTTTCTGTACCGGATTTGGTAGTAGATGAGTCCAAGATAAAAAAGGCCATTCAATCCGGAATCCCTTTGACCATAACAACGTTCACAATGCCCCGCGAGATCGAGGTGTATATCGAGAGTGTTATTGATGTCTTTTTGAAGCAGGCTGATCAGATAAAATTAAAGGATTACATTGTATACTGCATACAGGAATTGGCGGTAAACGCCAAAAAAGCCAACACAAAGAGGGTGTATTTTACAGAAAGAGGGCTGGATCTCCTGAATCCCAACGATTACAAGGAAGGAATGGAGAGTTTTAAGGAAATTACCCTTAGTAATATAGGCCATTACCTGCAGCTCCAGAAAGAAAAGGGCCTTTACATCAAACTTTCGATGCAAATCAAGCAAAACACGATGCATTTCGAAGTTCGCAACAATGTAGCGGCCAGTAAAACGGAGTTAATTCGGATTCACGATAAATTGGCGCGTTCCAGGCAGTATAACAATCTTGAAGAAGCCCTTTCCCTGGTACTGGACGATTCCGAGGGCGCCGGCCTGGGGCTTGTTATCCTGGTGCTGATGCTTAAAAAAATTGGCCTTGACGAGGATTGTTTTGATATAACCAGTTCCGAAAAAGAAACCATTGCCAGATTAACGATTCCCCTGGATAAAACGAGGCTGGAAAATTTGTCCATTCTGTCCGAAGCCGTTGTAGCCAACATAGATGCTCTGCCGCAGTTTCCGGAGAATATTCTTTTGATTCAAAAACTTATATCCGATCCCAAATCGGATATGCCGATCATAGCCAGGCAAATTTCAATGGATCCGGCGCTTACTGCGGATCTTCTTAAAATTGTAAATTCCGCGTATTATATGCTTTCAAAAAAAGTCGACAATATTTCCGAGGCAGTAAAAATGGTCGGCATCAACGGCATCAAAAATCTGCTTTACTCATATGGTACACAGAAGGTATTGGGCGATGATACTGTAGATAAAAGAAAGCTTTGGGAACATTCCTATAAAACCGCGTTCTACGCATACAATCTTGTTAAAAATTATAAAGGTACCGATAAAAATCTTTTGGACGATTCCTATGTCTGCGGTATTCTCCACGACATAGGCAAAATAATTTTTTCGGCGGTACACCCTGATTTATTAAACAAGATCAAGAACTTTTGCGCAGAAAAAAACATTCCCGCCTCTACCTTCGAAGATTTGTCTGCCGGAACGAATCATGCGGAGCTTGGCGCCCTGGTCGCCGAAAAATGGAATTTCCCCGACAGGCTTACTATGTCTATCCGTTATCACCATGATCCGACTTCCGCTCCCGAAAACTTCAGGGATTTAGTCGATACCGTGTATCTTGCGAATATATTCTGCGAATATGAAGTCGGCAATGTGGGCTATGATCAACTGGAGCCGGCATCGCTTCAGAACTTTAAGATTACTTCAAAGAAAAGACTTGATAATATACTGGAGCGCTTTTCCAGCGGCTTTGTAAGGGAAAATCAGTTCTAGCCTGATTCGCTCATTCCAAACAGGGCAAAATCGTACTTAACAGGATCTTCCGGGCAGAGTCCGCGCAGTTTTTCCGTAAGGGCGATTACCGCCTTTTTATCATTGGACTTTCGTTCCAGCAGGCCAAGGCGCCGGGCTGTTCTTGCAACGTGAAGATCCAGGGGGATATACAGCGCCGACGGCTTAATTTTTTTCCACAGTCCCAAATCCACAGGCCCCTTGCGTACCAGCCATCGCAGGGCAAGGTTGATTCGCTTGCAGGCCGAGCCGGCGCTGTCTTCCGTTCCCGGGTTGGAGATGTGTTTGGAACAACGGCCCTTGTTTCCGGCTGCCATTTCCGTACGGAAAAGCGCAATTCCTTTCCAGATGTCCGCTTCGCTTGCAAACAAATTTTCCAGATTGCCGTATTTTTCAAAGCAGTGTTTGAATCCATTGCACAGGTATTTTAGATCGTTTTCAAAAAAGGTGCGGTGGATATTGCGGTTTTTCAGTTTCCGGTAATCGCCGGACATGATAAAGGCAAAAGGCGCCGGCTGCATCAGGGCAAACATCCTCTGCGCCGAACGCAGAATTAAATCCCGCCTGCCCCATGCTATTGTTGCGGCAAGAAACGCGGCGATTTCGACATCTTCTCTTTTTTTATAATGGCGCGGGAACTGCACCGGATCATGGGCGATAAAATCCGTCGTGCAGATTTTTGCGTACCAGTTGTCAAGTTCTTTTTTATGCTGCATGTTCGAGCACTCCATAATAAGCCGGCCTTTTAGGAGCGGGAATAGTTCGGCGCATCTTTGGTGATGGTTATATCATGGGCATGGCTCTCGCGCAGGCCTGCGGCGGTAATTCTTACAAACTTGCGGTATTGCTTTAGTTCCGCTATACTCCTGCACCCGCAGTAGCCCATTCCCTTGCGCAGGCCTGCGACAAGCTGCGTCATATAGGTGCGCAGCTCTCCCTTGTATGGAACACGCCCCTCAATGCCTTCCGGCACCGGGTCTTCGTCCTTGTCTATCTGATAACGGTCGCCGGAGCCGTCCGCTATGGCGCCCAGGCTGCCCATGCCGCGGTACTCCTTGTATATCCTGCCGTCGTAGATTATCTCGCTGCCGGGGGTTTCTTTAAGCCCGGCAAACAGATTGCCTATCATTACCGCACTGGCTCCCGCGCCGATGGCCTTGGTAATGTCCCCTGAGAATTTTATCCCGCCGTCGGCAATTACCGGAATATTCGATTTAGCCGCTTCTTCGGCGCATTCCAAAACAGCAGTAAACTGGGGTACACCGATCCCGGAAACAATCCGCGTGGTGCAGATCGAGCCGGGGCCGATACCGACTTTTACGGCATCGGCGCCTTCTTTTATCAGCCTGCGGGTTCCTTCCCTGGATGCAACATTTCCCCCTATTACGGGAATGTCATAATCTTTTTTTATACGCCGCATCGCTTCCATTACGTTTTTTGAATCGCCGTGGGCTGTATCCAGGACCACAAAATCAACCTTTGCGGCTGCGAGCAGTGGCAGCCGCACCGTGTAGTCCTGGGGCGAAATTGCCGCGCCGACGATGAGCCTGCCTTTTTCATCAATCGCCGCCCTCGGGAAACTGTCCTTTTTCTCCATGTCGGTTACGGTGATAAGACCGGTGAGCCGCCCCTGACCGTCCACTACCGGAAGTTTCTCTACCCGGTGTCTGCCGAATTTATCCAGGGCTTCTGCAACTGTCGGCTCTCCCTGCACAATTACCAGGTCTTTTGTCATTACTTCGATAACTGGCAGCGAATTATCATGGCAAAAACGCAGATCGCGGCTGGTAATGATCCCTTTCAGCTTTCCATCCTTATCGACTACCGGCATTCCGGAGAATCCGAATTTTTCTATCAGTTGTCTTACGTCCTGAATTTTGGCGTCCTCGGAAATTGTTACAGGTGAATCAATTATCCAGTTTAGAAAACGCTTTACATTGGAAACCTGGCGGGCCTGTTCCTCCGGTTTTAGGTTGCGGTGAATCACTCCGGCGCCGCCTTCCAGAGCTATTGTAATGGCAAGTTTTTCTTCGGTTACAGTGTCCATTGCTGCGGAAAGAATCGGTATATTCAGTTTTATGTTACAACACAGCAGTGTTGTTACATCGCAGTCTTTCGGCAGAATTTCCGAATAACCCGGCTGCAAAAGAACATCATCATAAGATAGTCCATCAGAATACATTTATTTCTCCCATAACTTTTATATATTTTTCCGCCAGAGCTTTTGCTTTTTTTGCGGCAAGACCGCAGTAGTTTTCCGGCTTTTCAAAAAAAGACAGGGCTTTACCGGCGGAGGGGATCAAACCAAGCTCCGCCATTTTTCCGCCGATTTTGCCGAGCGTATCAGGTTCTTTGGAAAGAGCGGCGGCAAAACTGATTTTTTCCTGCTCCGCCTTTAAGGTGATTTTGCGGATAACTTCATGAGCGTCCGAAACGCCGGTTTCTGCCAGCAGAATATAGGCAGGCTCGGCCATAATTCCGCCGGGAATGTTCCCGCCGTATAAATTGGCAAGCAGCTTTTGTCTGTCGGCGCCAAGGCCTTCGACAACGGTACTCATGCGGGAAATTGCCAGGCAGAAACCGGCAACATAATCGGCGATAAAGCGCTGGCTTGCCGAATTGGTTAAATCCCGCTGGTGCTCACTTATCTGATCCATAAAGAAAGTGTTTACCCTGGGCATAAAGGCTTTCCACAAACTTTTTACATGCTCTGAATTCCAGGGGTTGCGCTTCTGCGGCATGGTGGAAGAACCAACCTGATCCGCCGTAAACCCCTCGCGTACTTCGCCTATTTCGCTGCGCTGCAAATTGCGCAGATCATCTGCAAGATTTGCGATAATTCCGAATGCGACATTAAATTCCAACAGCAGCCTTAAAAGATATTCAGGCTCTACAAGCTGGGTGGAATGTTCCGACGGTTCAAGGCCAAGCTGGGCGAGGTAGATGCGCTCCAGTTCCAGCGGGTCTTTTACGATCATGCTTGTAGCATTGTAAGACCCCACAGCACCGGAAAGTTTTCCTTTCAGTTCCCTGGAGCGCTTTTCAATTTCTAGGATCGACTTTCCAAGCCTGGAAACATACCCGGAAACGGCGAAGCCCAGGGTAATGGGCAGGGCGTGCTGACCGTGGGTGCGCCCCACCTGGGGAGTTTCCGCTTCCTTTTGTACAAATGCGCAAAGTTGCAGTTCCAGCTTTTTCAAAAGGGGCAGCACGACATTGCGCGTAACGCCAGCCATTCGGTAGGAAAGGCCGGTATCAAGAATGTCTACGCTGGTTGCACCCAGGTGTACCAGGGGCGTAAACTCCGAGGGAATCTTGCGCATCAGCACATTTACCAGTGAGCGGATATTGTGATGCGTCTTTTCTTCATCAGCATAAACTTCCGCAGGGTCTACCCCGGCGACGGCCTTCTCCAGTTTTGCCTTTATTTCCGGCGTAAGCCTGCCGCGCACGGTAAGGTGGGCAATTATCAGGGCAATTTCGGCTTTTACACAAGCGGAAATTGACGCTTCCTCGGAAATCCAGGGAACAAGGGATTCAAAGACTGCTTTTTCGGATACTGAATAACGGTGATCGATGGGCGAAATACAGTGGAATATACTGCGGGCTTCCATATCCGATCATGACATAAATCACCGGCAGATGTCAATTAGGGCAGAATTAAGATGAAAATACATTTTTAGGGTACCTAAAAATGTATTTTGTTGATAAATACTTTAATATTTTGTTTGATGAAGTGTTAATATGTCCCGCAGAACTGGACTTTGTTATCCAGATTGAAAACCAGATAATCCCCATTGAAGCAAAATCGTGGGAGTCTGTGCGCTCGCAAAGCCTTGAAACTTTCCGCAAGAAATACAGCATTAAAAAATCAATCCGCATATCTGCAAAAAACTTCGGCTTTGAAAACGGCATTAAGAGCGTGCCATTGTATGCAGTGTGGTGCATTAAATAGCAGGGGTGGATCGTTTTTGAAAACCTGATAACAGAGTCCACGGAACATCAACCTAGCCCGTAGGGCGTCGTATCAACGATATGCGGTTCCCCTCTTGATTAGACCCTAGCCACGAATAAAAATTACACCAACCTGGAAACAACCTTAATAATTCCTGCAACAGAACTTTTATTCATTTTGGAAAAGGCAAACCATTTTTTACCAAGGTCTTTAAGCGAGGCGCCTAGATGAAATACTTCATTGTCATCAATAATTAAAAATCTGTCATGGCTTTGGGTAAATTGTTTTACTTCGAAACCACCATACTGAGCATTCGCTTTTTGAATATCTAAATTCAATTGTTTACTGATATTTTTCGTAAGTAATGAAACCTTTACACCCTTCTTCTTTTTTGCCAAATGCGTGATAGTTGTTTCATCGATGTAATTGTCAATTAGAACAATGCTTCGTTTAGCAGAGCGTATAACTTTAGAAGCCAGTTCATAGGCATCAAAAACCTGACCGTCGAAGAAAACTCCCTGAGTTGGTATAAGATGTGTGTTAATTTGTAAGTCGATTTCATCTACTTTTTCTTTAAGGGTTTCCATTTTGTTTTCCAGGCGATCTATACGCTTGTTTATGGTATAACCTTTTAACAAGTGGTTTTTTAGCACTTTTGTTGCCCAAATACGGAATTGTGTACCCTGTTTGGATTTTACTCGATAGCCGACAGAAATTATTACATCAAGGTTGTAGTGTTCTACTTTATAGTTTTTACCATCTGCGGCAGTATATGCAAAATTTGCATATACTGATTTCTTATCTAACTCGCCCTCTGTAAAGATATTTCTAATATGTTTGGAAATAACCGACTGATCTCTTCCAAAAAGCAAAACCATTTGCGCCTGTGTTAGCCAAACTGTATCTTCGTCAATTCTGACCTCGATATGTTCAGCAAGTTCATTAGGGCGGTATAATATGATTTCGTTCTTCACAAAGAATTTTATCATATTCTTGAAACCCCTTCAAGACAGAAAAAACCCCGGTTTTCTATACTGGCAGCTTCAAATATTTTTATTATTAAATAAGTGTAAAACCTGCAAAAACCCGTGTTGAATGCAAACCAAGGCCAGCGGAAACGGCTCCTAATATCATTTTATTGCTTTCGGTCATAAAAAGGTGTAAAATTATCGATGAATATTTTCAAAAAGATTTGGGGGAAAATTTTCAAAAAAGGAGAAAAAAATAAAATGGCAAAGAAAAGAAGTTTTGTTGCCCCACTGGTTGGATTAACCGTGACGGCAGCGGTAGCACTGGGCTTGACGGGGTGCCCGTCGCCAACAGGCGGAAATGATATTCCATATATCCCACCGGATCCCGGCGGGGAAACAGAGCATACGACGCACGATTGGACTGATTGGATTGGCTATGGCCCCATCCGAACCGGGGAAGTGGAATGGGGGCCTTACGAGATTCTTACTCCTGCGACCCCTACAAAGACAGGCAACGCAATCAAGTATGGGTACAGACCCATTTTGCAGGACCAATATCGTGAATGCTCAGAGGGAGACGCAAGAGAGGAGAGAGAAGGATTCGAGGTCGGCAGGGAAGAATTTGATTGGACTAAGGTTCCCGAGGACCCTGTAAATGATGGTCTGTGGCATCTTGAAACCATCCCCAAAGGGTGGACGGTAACAAACGGCGAAATTGTGCCGGACGTCACCCACACTCATTCTTTTACCTCATGGCTCCCTCTTACTGGCACCGAAACCGACTGGATAAACGGGTCGAATATGGGCGGTTACGATAATGTTGTTAATCTTTCCGGTGATCCGGTTACGCCGGATCCGGCATATAAATATAAAGTGCAACAGGAAAAAAGCATCTGCGATACTGATGGAGTGGCAGAGGCGTTCCGCTGGAAAATAATAGAACTGGCAAAAATTTCGACTATCTCTTTGTCCAGCAATGTCCCGGGTTTATCCCCCAGCAACGCAATTAACACGGTGTCCTATATTACAGGAAATATTATTGGCCCTATTACCAATACTACAACCATAAATGATGCAGCATCTTTTGTGATTGGATATGAATTACTGCCACGACTTTCACAGCAGGCGGCGGCGTTGCGCGAATTTTTCAAGGATTCATCGGGCAGTGCTATGTTGGGTTCATCCGGCACATTGACAACCGCAGAAAACGCAATAAGTGCAAAGGTAGGTAACACAAAGCCATCGGCTTATTTGGACCTTGTAAATGACCCAACCAGTGATTTGAATGTGTGGATTGACCAATTATTCCCATTGGCCAGTGAAGGTCGAACCCTGTGGGATGGTTATAAGGCAGGTCATTACTTAATGACCCGCGATTGGAGGACGGTGGAACCGTCCGGAACCTATAATCCGGCGGCCACATATGACGAGGGCAGGTTACAGGCGTATAGGGAAGCATACAAAATCGCCAACGGCAGTTACCCTTCTTCGACATTGATTAATAACACCCGCGGTACCCAGCTTCCGATAGGCGTCACTATTACAACCGACAGTTTCTCACTTCCAATGATTGAAACCAAATTGGTAGAGTTTGCAAAAACGACATTGCTTTCACAGGGATTCCCCGATGACAGCCAAACCGAGGCGATGATTCGTGCGTTGATCATACAATTGGGTCAGGACAATGTGGAATTCCAAGCATTCTATCATGACATTGACGAAGTTGGTTTGTCCGCCGCCAATGCTGATTATACTGCAACGGTGGCAGCAATCGGCCCATCGTCCATCAGCCCGTCGTCCGTGAAGTTAGCCAGTGTTGCGCCGGGAACGCTATTCGATCCCAATATGGTTAAGGGTAATGATTTCAACCCACTATACAGGAAAGAAACCGAAGAAGGCGGGGTACGATTGGCGTAAAGCACAAATAAAAAAGGCGTCGGCAGGCGCGCCATAAAATTTGCATCCATGCAAATTTTATGGCTGGCAGTTTTTGCAAAGCAAAAACTGCACCAAGCATTTTTACACCGCCATCCATGGCGGCTAAAATGTTCGTATGGAGGTCGTGGGCGTCGTTTCCAACATAACTTTCCGCAACGAGGACACGGGCTACGCGGATTTTTTTGTTTATCTGAAATTTTTATAATCCATGGGAATTCGTAAATACTAGCGTTACACCAAAACTTTCTTTTGTTTCTCTATATAGCAGTCTTGGGCTGTTAATAAATTTACAAACCGCTGTTTGAGCAAAGCTTTTTCTATGGCATCTATGCCAGGAGCTTTTAGTATGTTTTGAAGCCTTGTTTTGTGGGAAATACAGGCAATATGAAATGAGTCTTTTGGACAACCACTAACCCGATATTTTCTGTTACGGGGATAAGTATTTTCAGCGCCTTCATATAGGCTTTTATCTTCAACAACTTTTAGTGAAAGAAAAGCATCATCAAAACTTTGAATGGCTTGGTTTAGGCTGCTTTTGCTGTCCTTATCTGTTTCATCACAAAATTGAAGTTCCTGTGTCAAAAATGTATATTCTGCAAGAATGATAGTTTGCGGATCAGATGTGGATTGGGCTTCTTTAAAACCTACAAGAGCCTCGAATATACCTTTTTCATAGGAAACGCGCCCTTCCTGCTCTTTTCCTCTGGTAGCAAATCCTTTGCGGCCAGCGTCAATACCAGTAGTTGCCGCGAAAATATTATTTACTAAGCCAGTTAGATCCAAATTCGGCCTCAACTTCTGACATATTCCAACCGGTATCTAGTAAAATGTTCAACCCTACTTTTTCCTTGATTACCTTTGCTAAATAGGGTGGCAGCGGGACTGTTTTCATAAGGCGTAAATAACCTTCTCTGTCTCCCGCGTCCGACAAGGCGGCTGCTTTGCACGCAATGGCTAATTTTTCGTCAAGTGTCATGGTTTGAGGCATAGGCTTCTCCTTTAGGGAGTATAGCATATCTGTTGAAAAAAAATACTATTGCCAGTCACTTTTTGGTTTTAGCCATAAAAAGGTGTAAAATTATCGATGAATATTTTCAAAAAGATTTGGGGGAAAATTTTCAAAAAAGGAGAAAAAAATAAAACGGCAAAAACGCCGAAGAATACCTTTCCACGGTTGATGGCGTTACTGCCCAGCACCGACCTTGGTACAGGTTCGGATTTCGCGTTGTTATGGAACGGGTATAGGGCGGGACATTATTTAATTAACCGCGACTGGCAAACCGTAAATGAAGGCGCATGGGTAACCGACCAGGACAATGACGAACAGGGAATGAACAGGATAGCGTTGTACCGACAGGCGTACCGGACTTTGACTGGTGGCACTAATCCCAGTGGGGATTGGAACAGTACCCGTCCAAATACAACAATCCCCGGTATTGGCACCAACCCGGGTGAACCGAGTAACGGCGGCCTGAGACAAATTGAAAACAAGTTGGTGGAGCTTGCCGTTGCGGCGTTTGGCATGGACGCAGGCGGTGCGGGTGATGATACCCAGGTCGAAAAAATGTTCCGTGCGCTGATTATACAGTTGGGCCAGGACAATGTGGAATTTCAGGCGTTCTATGATGACTTGCAGGCGGCCGGACTTACCGGTGCATTGGGTTATACTTTCGACGGGACGAATGCATCAGTAAGCGCGGCACCGGCTCCAATTGGGTCGCAGTCGTCAAAGTTGGCCAGTGTAAGTGGGAATGTAAATTTTTCGTCCGCATGGGTGAAGAAATTCGACCCGTTCATCGAGCAAGACAGAACGACGGCATAAAGTTAAAAAAAAAGCCACCTCCGCTATTTAATGCACCACACCGCATACAATGGTACACTTTTGATGCCGTTTTCAAAGCCGAAGTTTTTAGCAGATATACGAATGGAATATGCCGGTTTATATTTATCAACATAAACCGACAAACTTTTAGATTTCACATTATCGGCCGCCTTCACCTCCACCGGAATTACTTTTTCATCCAATTGAATAACAAAATCAATTTCTGCTTTGCCGTCGCTCTCCCAATAATGCGGAGTTAGGCCGGATGCAGTCAGTTCTTGCATAACATAGTTTTCGGTCAATGCACCTTTAATTTCGCCGCCTATATGTGCTTTGTCAGACAGCAATGCAGCCGCCGGAATACCTAACTTTGCGTTTAGCAGGCCGACGTCATTCATATATACTTTGTAAGAAGTCATATCAGCATAACCGGCGACAGGCATTTCGCCCTTTTTGGTTTTAAGGCATTTCAGTGCCAGTCCGGCGGAGAACAACCGCTCCAGCCCAATTTCATAATGAACAGCCCGCGCATTGCTTCCGATGAGAGAGTATTGGAACTTCTTGTTCTCTCGCACCAGTTGGGAAGGGATGCTGTTGTATACTGCCCTTGTTTTTACTTGCTCTGTCGGCGTAGCGTATTTACCCATATCACCGTCATAGATGCTCAAAATCTCTTGCTGGATTGCCGACACAAACATAGGCTCTTTTTTGTCTGTCCATTCCAAAACGGCCTTTGGCATACCGCCGGTAAATAAATATGCGCGGAACAACTCTAACGCCCTTTCGTGAAGTGCCAGCGGTTTGTTTATATTGAACGACTCTTCAATCAAAGGCAGTATATTGGGGTTTGTTTTCATTAAGAACTCTTGAAATGTCATAGGGTACATCACAATTCTATCGACCTTGCCAACCGGGAAGGACAGAAAATCCTTTACCAGGAAAGAACCAAGCAAACTCCCGGCTGCAATGATATGGTATTCAGGCGCCTGTTCGCAAAAATACTTCAATGCGGTTATCGCCTTGCCGCACGCCTGTATCTCATCAAAAAATATCAATGTACTTTGAGGTTTTATCGTTTGATGTGAAAAACCTTCTAACTCTTGCACTATCCTTTTGGGGTCAAGGTCATTATCAAAAATACCCCGTAACTCTTCGCTTGTCTCAAGGTTAAACAGGGCTATATTGGTATAGTGGTTTTTACCAAAATCCAGTACGGAGTAACTCTTGCCTATCTGTCTTGCTCCGACAAGCAGCAGCGGCTTCCTGTCTTTTTTGTTTTTCCATTCATGGAGTTTATTTTCAATTAATCTTTTCATATTGATATTATACACCATTCCTTCCAATAATGTAAGCATTTTTCACATTATTGGAACGAATAATGTGAAATTCATAACATTACTGGCCTTAAGTGCCAATCAATAAGCATTAAAGGGAACAATCTCTGTAATTTCAACCCTGAAGCGGGCGGCTGCCGCCCACCTGCCAGAATCAATATAAAAACTTGGGAAGGTAGCAAGGCTGATAAAACCATGCGCTTCTTTTGGCCGGTTGCGCTCGCTGCCCTGCAGCATTCCGCGGACTGCCGCCCTTGCGGCGTCTTCAAGCGCTGTCTTTCTGACGGCCAGCCAGCCGGCTCTTGCTTCGGGACCGCCCATGTAACAGTAGCCGATGCCTTGCGCGTTTCTTATGGTTCCCGTACGCCAATTTGACAGCCGGCGCTGCTGGGATTCGTCCAGGTGGTAATCCGTCCACATTCGGACACGCAGCCCCCGTACTTCTACATCTGTAACTTCCAGCCCTGGATCGCCGAACGGAATCGAAGCAACCTCGGTTAGCTCAAAATTTTCTTCTATCTGCCTCGCCCTTTCGCCTATATCGTACTGAAAGGACCAGCCATAGATCATTGCTGAAAAAAACAGGGCCGCCTCTTCCAGCGCCCGGCGCCCGGCGGTGGGCAGGTCTAGTGGATATTTCTCGTCAACAAAACCCCCATAAATCGGCTCCAGCTCGACCCAGACCTCCCCCCTTATTACCTGGGGGTGCCAGCCCAATTCATGCTCCTGGGCAAAGAGGGCGGATAAGCTAAAAAAGACAAAAACCGCGAAAAAAAGGGCTTTGCGGATCATATTCTATTATCGGAAGAAGGGAATCGCTGATTAGCGTCAAGCTAACCAGTGGTTCATTACAGTTCTTCTGTGGAGGAACCTTTTATGTTGTTTATATAAAAATCCAATGCTGTCAGTCGGAGAGAAACGCTATCTGGTGTGGATTTCCCTTCCAGAAGGTTTTTTAGCACCTGGACAAGGTTGTCGATCAGTTTTTTCCCCTGATTCATGCCATGTTCGGCGGCAACAGCGCTGATTTTCTCAAGTTTTTCAATATTCTGGGGATCCAGCTTTTCCAAACCGTCGGAATTTATACTGCCCAGACATTTTTCCAATTCGTCATGAAAAGTCTCTGTTGTGTCCATAGCGTTCTCCTGAACAAACTTGATACTTGCCTAACCTTACCACAAAAACGCAAAAATGAGAAGGTGCCCAAAACAGGAAAATTAGCTGATCCAGGGCCGAATCGAACGGCCGACCTGCCGCTTAGGAGGCGGCCGCTCTATCCCCTGAGCTACTGGACCTTATAAACACAGCCTAACATCAGCCCGTAACGATGTCAATGTCGGTGTTATATGCGCTCAGTCGGTAACGCCAAGTTGCTGATAGTATCGCATACACTCTATAAAGGAGCAACATTATGGCGTTTTCATTATTATCCATTCAGCAACTTCTTTCCTGAACCGGATCATCTCAGAATAGTTTCTTGGTTGATGATCCCATTCAAAATATTTATAATCGAACGGCTTGTCGGGCAAATTTTCTTGAATGTATATTGTTGATTTAACAGGAATGTTATAATCCGCCTCTCCATGAACAAACAGCATAGGTATGGTTATATTTTTATAATAATCAAAAGGGCGTATTCCAAGAAAACTATCAAACCATCTGTAATTAAACCCATAAAAATCTTCTTCTGGCGTTATATTTATTTCATCGTTCTTCGTTTTGTAATCTTCCATAAATTCATAAACTTCAACAATGTGTTTATACATATTTTTGTAGTCTTGCGGAGCGATTAACGATTCACTTAAAATTTTATAAGCCTCATACATCGAAAATCCTCCAAATTGAAGAGATACCATCATAGTAATATCATCTTTCTTGTCTATTTTTTCATATAATAGAGGTAACAATATGGCTCCTTCAGAACCTGCAATTAGTATAACGGAAGAAAAATTATTATCATTAAGATAACTATTTATACTTTCACTATAACAAGCTAGTAGATTTTCCGCCGTATAATTTGCCCTATCTTCAATATCTTCAAAATATACCATTCCCGGCTGACGTTTAAGTTTTTCGGGTATAAGGAAAGTATAATCATTATTTAGTTCCTGAATAAATTGTGCACCATACCGGACTTCCGGCCATATATTCTTTTGTTTAACGCCTAGAACAGAACTCCAGCCACTGCCTTCAAGAACTATAATTAATTTGTTTGATGACACCTTGCTGTTAAATAAGTATGCTTGACTATTAGGGAAGCGCAATATTTCCATATTTGGATATGGGTTTTTTCGGTCGAATGTATATGTTTGACAGGAAATAAATATTACGAAAATTACAAATAATGAAAATATGAATTTCAGTTTTATCATACATTTCACCATGCTTGGCTTCATATTTCCGTACGCTAAATATGAGGCCAAATCAAAATATTTGCTATCCATGCCGGATAGCAGCTATAAAACAGGCAATGCCTGATCATTCTGCGAGGTTAAACGCCAGTATTCACGGCAGTCATTTGTTCTGTAAACAAAACCCCGTTCGATTAACTCTCTGCGAACCAATGCATAATCCTCAAACAAGATATTCTGCGATATTATTTGATTAATCTCTTTTTCTGCCAATCTAATTTCCGGCGGAATTTGTGCTGAGATGAATTCAAGCGCAACATTTTTATCAGCTTCCTTTCTTGGCCAATACAGAATTTTATTATTTTTTAATAGCTTTTGTATGGCCACTGGGCATGTCATTTTAAATTTCAAAACCAGGAATAGAGGTCTCTGTTCTGCCGGAACAAATCCTGCTGCATTTTTTCTTCTTCTTTTTGACGATGCCATGCATCATTAATAATAATCTGTTCCTGCCGATTTAAGGCCGAACCGGCATATATTACTCCGGTATAAATTAATAAACCGCCCAATACACCGAAGAAACCTGAATTACTATCATGTGAATCCACATATAAGTATTGTCTGTTTTGGGAATTGTTATTTGGTGTATTATTTTCCGATAATTTTACAAAAAAATAACCGGTATCATTGTCTGAAAGCGCTTTGAAATAATAATATTGCCAGGTAAAGCTGATGTATTCGAATTCGTTAAAAGCTTCATCGGCGAATGTAAAGCAGGGAATTATAAAAAACATAACCGCCAAAACAGCCAATTTTTTCATAATTTTCTCCTTGGCTATCGTAAATTGGCCGGGAAGCATTTGTCAAGCGGAATTTACACCAGTTGTATCAATGGAGTGAAACAGCCCTACACGCCTATTGCCTAAAATAAGTCTCTTTAATATAATGTAAAAGATCGCTAAATTCACGAGGACAATAATGAAAAGAGGGTTTTCCCTTTTTATAGTGCTGATTCTGTCATTTTATTCCCTTTCCAGCCAGGAAATTGTAACCGCCGATAACTACATGGAAATGATGTCGGAACGCTACGGCATTATAAGGGATTATGAGGCAAATATCGCAATTCGCTCCGGATCAAGTGATATGGTCGGGAGTGTAAGCCATCTTTCGCCGTCTTTTTTAAGAATAGATTTCACACGTCCTGCCGACCAGGTTATCGTTTTTAACGGGGAGCTTTTGACGATATATCTGCCGGAATTCCGGGCTGTGCTGAATCAGAGCATTAATCAGAGCAGGAGAACGTCAGCTGCAGGAGCGTCAATGGCAAGCGCTCAGGGGCTTACCCTGCTAAGGCGGAATTATGTTCCGTCCTTTGTTACGGGCCCAAATCCGGTTCCGCTGGACGCGAACTCCCGTGAACAGGTGGTTAAACTTCGCCTTACAAGACGTTCTGTTCAGGAAGGTTTCAGGGAGATTATCCTGAGTGTCGACCCCGATACGAAACTAATCCGCCGTATTGAAGGGCGAACCATTGCGGAAAGTGAAGTGCGCTTTGATTTTACAAATATAAGGCTTAATCAGGGAATTCCGGAGCAGCGTTTTATTTATGATTCTCCGGCCTCTGCCAATTTGCACAATAATTTCCTGTTCAGAGATACTGATTAGGAGCGGGGGGAACAGTTTGGAATCTCTGGGTGTAAAATTAAAAGCCGCTCGCGAGGAGAAAAATTTAAATCTTGATCAGGTCGGCAGGGAAACCAACATTTCTGTTCGCTATCTTACCGCTCTGGAAACAGAAAATTTTTCTGATTTTCCGGGTGAACCCTATATAACCGGATTCCTGAGGAATTATGGCACCTATCTGGATTTGGATGTTCAGGAATTACTTTCCCTATACCGGGCGCTCAGAATTCAGGAGCAGCCTGTTCCGGTAGAACAGCTTTTGAAACCACGTTCAAACCTGCCGAAAATTCTAATCATTCTTGCCGGCAGCCTTGCCGTTCTTGGAGTTGTCGGCGGGGTTTTATTTTATTTAATTACAAGACCCAAAAAGCCTGTGGAAGTGCAGGCTGAACGTATTCCGGTTGAATATGTAATGGACGGCAGCTCCCTGGAGCGCCGCCTGTTCAGGGGCGATACTGTCCTTGTTTCGGCAGAAGGCAGTCAGTATAAATTTGAACTTGCCGGTCTTGGGGAAGCGGCGACAATTGGCACCCCTGTTGGTTCAGTAATTCTCGATTTAGGCCAGGAAGGAAAAGTCGCTTTGGGCGATGACGGCTTTGCGAATTTAACCATAACAATTATTGATTTTGTAAAAAATAATCCCGGTATCGGAGTTCTGCTCCGGCTCGACATGGAAAGCGCTTTTGCTTCCGGCGAATATGCCCTGGATGATGAGATGATCCCGGTCGAAGCGGTTAGCGCAGTCGGAAACGCAAACTCCAGAATTGTTTTTTCTTCTCCCAATGCTTATCCGTTTACGCTGCAGGCAAGTTTTCAGGGTTATTGCATGTTTCGCTGGGAAATTCTTTTTGAGCGCGATCGACGGGACAGGAATGAACGTTATTTTCAGAGAACAGATGAATTGAATATCCAGGCTCAGAACGGTATCCGAATATGGACATCGAATGCCCAGGCGGCAAGATTCCAGGTTATCGGCGGCGGACAAACATATCCTTTGGAACTTGGAGCGCCGGGCGAGGTCGTTGTAGCGGATCTCCGCTGGCTGCGGAATGAAGACAACCGTTACTCGCTTGCACTTGTCCGGCTTGAGGCCGGTAATTGACGACCATTGCGATATTTTATTGATCCTTTCGGCTGTGTAAAAAATCAGGTAGACGCTGAAAATATAATGTCTCTGCTGAACAATGCGGGGTGGACAGCCGCGCCCGCAGCCGAAAATGCCGACCTTATTATAGTAAACTCCTGCGGCTTTATCGAAAGCGCAAAACAGGAATCCATTAATGCAGTTCTCCTGTGGCGCAGACTTTATCCGGAGAAAAAAATACTGCTCGCAGGCTGTCTTTCACAGCGTTATGCGCAAGAACTGACTGAATCCCTTCCGGAAGCGGACGGGTTTTTTGGAAATGCCGATCTTGCGGGAATTGCGGCTGCCGCCGCCGGTATTGTAAATGGAAAAGGCCCGGGAATACCAGCAGCTCCGATGAAAGAAGAGGCGCACACTTCAGTTTTGCAGGGAGGGCGGCGGCCGCTTCTGTCCCTGCCGGGGTCGGCTTATGTAAAAATAAGCGAGGGCTGCAGTAATTGCTGTTCTTTCTGCGCCATTCCGCTGATACGGGGCGGCCTTGTAAGCAGGGAAATACCGGACATTATTACAGAGTGCCGCGATCTTTTAGAACGCGGTATAAGGGAACTCTGTATAATCGGTCAGGACATCGGCTCTTTTGGAGCGGATAAATATTCCGCTTCCAGGCTGCCGGACTTTCTCACGGCAATTTCTTCGCTGAAAGGGGATTTTTGGGTTCGGCTGCTTTATATTCACCCCGACCATTTTCCGCTTTCCATTCTTGAAATAATAGAGAAAGACCAGCGCATTCTTCCCTATTTTGATATTCCTTTTCAGCATGCATCGGCGAAAATGCTAAAGGCCATGAACAGGGGCGGTAATGCGAGTAAACATCTGGAATTGCTCGAAACTATCCGCAGCCGTATCCCCGGGGCGGTTATTCGTTCTACATTCCTGCTGGGGTTTCCGGGCGAAACGGACGAAGACTTCGCCGAACTGCTTGATTTCCAGGAAAAAGCCCGGCTGGACTGGCTTGGCTGTTTTACCTATTCCCGCGAGGAAGGTACGGCTGCCTACCCGGCAAAGGGGAGGGTTCCCAAAAAAGTTGCAGCCGGGCGCAGGCGAATTATCGAAGAAAGGCAGTCGCCGATTACTGAAAAAAACATGGATCGTTTTGTCGGCCTTACCCTTGATGCGCTGATTGAAGAACAAATGGGCGGCTCAGGCCTTACCGACGAAGATATTTGGCTTGGACGGCTCTATTGTCAGGCGCCGGAAATTGACGGCTGTGCTGTCATTGCAGGCAATGACAAGGACGGCGCCGGACTTGCCGCAGGAACTCTTGTTCCATGCAGGGTTGTTGCCCGCTGTGGCATCGATCTGGAAGTTCTCCCATTACGGCCTGGTGACTACGGCTCCAATGATCCGGGATTGTTGACAAAATTACACAATGGTGTATAATTTTCTGACCCTGTATGTTGCTTTAGAAAAGTGAATGTACCGGCATTAGGGCAGCGGTATGGCAGATAAAAATAAAAAGAAAAGAATCCTCCTGGTAGATGATGATAAGACGCACCTCGCTATCGCTGAAAATATGTTGAAAGCCGAGTATGAAATAAACACTGCCGGTTCCGGTCAAGAGGCTCTGGAAAAAATATACAGCGGCCTTCTTCCTAATGCAATACTATTGGATATATTGATGCCGGATATGGACGGGTGGGAAACCTATAACCGGTTAAAGGCGATAACACTTTTAAATGATATTCCAGTTGCCTTTTTTTCTTCGGTAGATGAAAATAGTCAAATTGCTCTTGCGGAAAAAATAGGGGCTGCGGATTTTATTACCAAGCCCTTCAACAAAGCGGACTTGTTGAACAGGGTAAAAAAAATGCTGGAACAAAGAGGCAGGGCTGTCAAAAAATCCTGATCGTTTAACTCCAGGCACATTAAGTGGTCAGGTCTTTTTTTGGATTTTTGCCCAGGTATCCCGCAGGCCGGTGGTTTTGTTAAAAACCGGACGCCCTCCCGCCCCTGTATCAGGATCGCGCACAAAGTAGCCCAGCCGCTCAAATTGAAACCGGTCGCCAGGTGCGGCGCTTTCCAGGCAGGGTTCGCCCCGGGCATTTGCAATGACTTCCAGTGAATTGCTGTTCAGGTTGTCTGTAAAATCACCGCTGCTGCCGTCCGTGCGGGCGGCGATATCCATCGGCCTTTCTACACTGAAAAGGTGGTCGTAAAGGCGTGCTTCGAAGGGAACCGAATGTGCGGCGGAAACCCAATGAATTGTGCTTTTTATTTTACGGTTATCCTGGGCATTGCCGCCCCTTGTCTGCGGATCATAAGTGCAGCGTACGGCAGTAATATTTCCGTCTGAGTCCTTTTCAAAACCGGTGCAGGTAATGATGTACGCATAACGCAGGCGGACTGAGTTGCCGGGGAACAGCCGGAAATATTTGGGGGGCGGGACTTCCTCAAAATCTTCCCGCTCGATCCACAATTCGCGGGCAAAAACAACACGCCGGGTTCCGGCGGCTTCATCTTCGGGGTTATTTACAGCTTCCAGTTCTTCGGTTTTACCGGCGTCCCAGTTTTCGATAATCAGTTTTAACGGTTTTAACACAGCCATTACCCGCAAAGACCGCCGGTTAAGGTCTTCCCGCAGACAGTACTCCAGAAAGGCGATATCCACCATGCTGTCGGTTTTTGCCACGCCAATCTGCGAAACAAAACTGCGTATGGCTTCCGGCGTATAGCCCCGGCGGCGCAGTCCCGCTATGGTGGGCATTCTTGGATCGTCCCAGCCGGAAACATGTTTGTCCTGCACCAGTTTAAGAAGCCATCGCTTGCTCATTACCGTATAGCTTAAGTTCAGCCGCGCAAACTCGATCTGCCGCGAGGGAAAAACTTCCGCCTCATTTATAAACCATTCGTATAGGGGCCTGTGTATCTCGTATTCCAGTGAACAAAGTGAGTGTGTAATGCCTTCTTTTGCGTCAGACAGGGGGTGCTGAAAATCGTACATGGGATAGATACACCATGTATTGCCCGTACGGTAATGGCTTTCCCTGCGAATGCGGTACATAACAGGATCCCTAAGCAATAGATTAGGATGCGCCATGTCAATTTTAGCCCGCAGGGTTCTGGCCCCGTCGGGATACTCCCCCGCCCTCATTCGTGCAAAGAGATCCAGGTTTTCTTCAACTGAACGATCACGGTACGGGCTGTTCCTGCCAGGCGGTGTCATGGTGATGTTGTTCTTGTCTGCAACCGCCGTACCACGGTACTCGCTTATTTCGGTGTCGGAAAGATCATCAACATAGGCCTTTCCCTTTTTAATAATTTTTACTGCAAGATCATACAAATACTCGTAGTAGTCCGAGGCATAATATTCCCGGTCCTCCCAGTCATACCCCATCCATTTAACGTCCCGCTTAATGGCTTCGACATAAGAAATATCTTCTTTTTCGGGATTGGTGTCGTCGAAACGAAGGTTGCATTTACCACCAAAGCGTTCCGCCATGTCAAAATCGATGCAGAATGCCTTACAGTGGCCGATGTGCAGCCAGCCGTTCGGTTCGGGCGGGAAACGGGTGTGCACATAACTGTATCGCCCCGAGGCCAGATCCTCTTTTATAAATTCGCTGATAAAATTAGTGGTCGAAGATTCGCTTTCGGACCCGGCGGAAGATTCAGTGGCTGCCATATATTTTCCTTTTAGAAATTAGTCAGATAACAAAGCCCAAGAAGCAAAACAGCCCACAGGGACTGTGCGTTCTTCGATTCATTTTTTTCGCTTAGTCCTTTTAACAGGGTAATCCTGCCGCCATACCACCAGAATAAACCCATTTGAGCGTCTATGCGAAAAGTATATTCGGTAAAATCGTCCTTGGTGCTCTGGGTGCCAAAAAACAGATAGGCAAGTTCTACCAAAATTGCCCCGAACTCTTCAATGGCCTGTTGAAAATTTCCGTGCTCTATCAGCGTTATAAAAGGCGGAATATCGTCCTGTAATTTTTCTTTTCGGGTCTCATCAGCTTTTTCCACCCAGGTCTTCTGAATTAAAAGGTCCAGGTTATTTTGAAAATGATCCAAATAGGTTTTAAGCCCCTCGTTGTTTTTCTCCAATACCAGCAAGCGGTGATAGTCTACGCTTATTCCCAGGGCTTCGGCAAAATCGGCGGCGGTCTTTAAGTCCGGCACCTGTCCGGGCAGGAAGCCGTCCGGAGGGAACAGGGCATCCGCAACTTCGCGGTATTCATCGGGGATTGTGAGGTTTTTGCAAGGAGGACAGCAGAGCATGAATCAAAGATGATAAGAAACGGAAAAAATGTCAAGAACAGGTACAGATAGTTTCAAGTCCATTCAAGGTCGCCCTATAAAATCAAGATACGCCCTTATCGCCATTCTGGCGGATTCGAATGCAATATCCTTAAAATCAATTTCTTCCGGTTTTAAGATGCGGACTCCGGCAATTTCCGCCCGCTCAAGGTGCAGGTCGCTTTCCCGCAATTCCGGCGCCGAAACAGAAAAAAATGAATCGCATGTATTGTACAGAACCCCCTTGTAAGGGTATTTATTCGGGAAAGATGCAAAAAACTGAAAAGCTCCGGTTAAAGATGCTCCGGCGGGAATGGGCGGCGACCAGCCTATTTCTTCCTGCAATTCCCGATAAAGGCTTTCTACCACTCCCTCGCCCGGATCAACAAAGCCGCCTGGCAGGTCAAGTTTGCCCTTGCCGGGTTCCCTGCCGCGGATTATAAACAACAGGCGCTCCCCGCGGTCTTCGGACGGTATACTGATAATACAGCCGGCGGCGGCGGCTGTATTGTGGTAATACTTAAAATCACAGTCCGGGCAGAAGAACAATTTGCCCTGTTCAAAGCTGATTTTTTCCGATGCGCAGGAAGGGCAAAAGTTAAACATGATCGATAATATCACAAATAAAACACTTTTCAAAGAACCCCATTAATTGCTATATTGGAAGGATGGTGTATGAATGTTCATTGCGGGTCAGGACTTATGAGTGCGACAGCAATAATCATGTGAATAATGCGAATTATCTTAATTACCTGGAATTTGCACGCCACGAGCTGCTTAAGGACATTGGTTTTGATTATCCCAAGGCTCTCCAGTCTGGTTATGGGATTTTTATTGCCCGCATCGAAATAGACTACAAAAAGCCGGCGCTGTTGGACGAAGCGCTGACAATTAAAACATGGCCGCTAAAAAAAGGAGCGGTCAGCGGGATTCTTGCTCAGGATATTTGGCGGGGTGATGATTTGCTGGTACAAGCCAAGGTAACCTGGGCTTTTGTGGATTCCAGGGGAATGCCGGTGAAAATACCTGCCGAATGGAATCTGCCCGGACTAAGCCCGGAGAAAAACTTGTCTTAAAATATACACCCTTTTAGCATCCGGTAAAATCCAGCACTGTTTAGGAGAGCATTATGAATAAGGGAAAAAAAACCGTACTTGCCATTGATGACGAAATTACCACCTTGTCTGCAATCCGGAATATTCTGGAAGGTTTTTTTGATGTCTGTCTGGCCAAAAATGCGGAAATCGCAATGACTATATTAAAAACCACCGAAGTAGATCTAATTCTGCTTGATATGGAAATGCCCAACTGTTCCGGAATGGAAATATTGGAAGACATAGGTAAAAATCCCAAATATTATCATATCCCCGTTATCATGGTTAGCTCTCACGGGCAGGCGGATATTATTATTCAGGCAAAGAATGCCGGCGCGAAGGCCTTTATTGTAAAGCCGATAAATCCTAAAACCCTGCTGGACAAAATTAATGCCGTTTTAAAAACAAGTTTGCAGAAAATAAACAAGGACGTTCTCTACAGAAAACTCGATTCCATGGCGGCTTTCTGCAAGCAGGGCAGCAGCGTTAAGGTGGAGGCATTAATGGCCGAACTTGGACGGGTGTACTGCGACATGGCCACGGATGCGGAAGTAGCCGCAATATGTAAACATGCCAAAAACCTGGACTATATTCTGGTTATCGATAAAATACACAGGCTGTTAAAGGCCAGAAGATGAGTGTTTCTGCAAGGTATCTGTTTATTCTGAATCCAAAATCGTTCTGGAATAAATGGAAATGGGATCAGGTTCTGTCTAAAATTCAATTTTTTTTTGAAATGGCAGGAGACAAGAACTGCGCATTGCATGTATCCAGGTTCCCGCGTGATGCGATAGGTTTTATCCACTCCCATTCGAGAGACCTTCCGGAAGGGACGAAGCTGCGGGTGTACGCCGTCGGCGGTGATGGTATTTTGTTTGACTGCCTTAACGGAATAATGGGCATCGAACAGGCGGAGTTGGGGGTAATCCCGTACGGACATACCAATGTTTTTATCCAGGGTTTTGGCAAACACGGCAAGGCGTTTTTTCGGGATTTAAAACGCCAGTTCGATGCTCCCGCAATACCGATGGATGTAATGCGATACGGCAATAATTACGCCATAAGTTCCTGTATAGTTGGAACGGGAGCGGCGGCGCTTCATAACTTTTCGAGAATGCGGGAAAAGCTGAGCAAGGGCAGGGTGATTACCCAATACGTAAACAGGCAGCTATATACACCGTTATATTACCTTGGGGGCTTATCCGCCTGTTCCGATAAAAATCTGTTGTCCAGAAAATATACAGTAGATATTGACGGAGAGGTTTTCAGTGATGTGTACCGGAACATTGCTGTTTTTAATGCCGCATATTGCAGCAACGGCCTGCGCCCTGTAAGTAATGCGGCGCCCAATGACGGTGCAATGAATGTTATCTTTGCCGCCCGCAACCGTGGTATTTTATGGACATATTTTACGCTTCCTTTTTACGTTACAGGCCGTTCCGGACTGTTTCCCAATGATTTTATATCGAGGAGCTGCCGGAAGATCAGCGTTAAATCGGACGAGACCCTGGTAATCAGCCTGGATGGCGAGATATTTTTTGATTCTCAGTTATCTGTGGAATTGCTGCCGGCCGCTGTTCGTTTTTTGGATGCCAGCGGTCATGGTTACAATGGGAGAATGAGGAATTTATGAAAACAACTGTCAGTTCCGATACACCCATCTGTTCTTATCAAATAATTAATATTGCTTTCCTGTGTTTCTCATTTTTTAATCTTTTTAACATCAGACATCAAGAAATGCAGGTCATCATTAACATGGCAGCCGTCTTAGCTTCGGGCTTCGCTCTGTTGACGATTCTGCATCGCTGCAACCGGCTGATAAACGAGGCCTTTTCCATACCCATTCTTTTTTTTCTGGTACATTGTTGTGTAACTTATATTTCCGGCTCCTACTCGGATTATTTTTTGGTTCTGCTGACAATAATCTGCCTTGGGGCATTGTTTTTCAACAAAAAGGAATTGTTAAAATTTATCATTGTTTCAAACCTGCTCTCTTTGATGCTGATCGGTTTTGGAATTCCGGTTTCGGAAATAAAAACCGCCATCTATACGGTAATGACTCCTACAGAGCTGCTGTGTAACTGGCTTGTTTCCCTGTTCTGTACGCTTTTTGTTTATTTACTTATCACCTTTGCTACAGATAAAAATAATGCCGCCAACAAGGCCCAGGATTCTTTTATAGGTCTGCTTGAAGCAACTTCAAACTATATTGTTTTACTGGATCCTCTTAACCGGGTTACATATATCAGCAGATCTTTTTTGAAATTACTGAACCTGAGCAAGGCTTCAATGGCTATAGGCAGGCCTGTGTTTGATCTCTTTGACGTAATGGAATTCAAGGAGATGTTCCTGGATATTTTATCCAAGGAAGGCGCCTATCAAACCACACGGAAAATTATTCTTGATGGCCATCAATACTATTTAGAGGTAATGGTTTTTGAGCTCGAGAATGAAGCCCAGGGGCGGCTTGTAAACATTGTGGACATTACTCCCGTAATGCAGGCCAAATCCGAAGCCGAGGCGGCATCCCAATCCAAGAGCGCATTCCTGGCCGCCATGAGCCATGAAATTCGAACTCCGCTTAACGCGATAATCGGTCTTTCGGAAATTGGTTTACAGAAAAAACTGCCTACGGAGATCGCTAGGGATATAGAAAAAATTCACACATCGGGATATACCCTTCTGACAATAATTAACGATATACTCGACATTTCCAAAATAGAAGCAGGCAGTTTCGAACTGGTACCGCTGGATTACGATGTGCCGAGCATGGTAAACGATACAACTCAGCTTAATATTGTTCGAATCGGGGCAAAAGATATTGTTTTTAAGCTGGCGGTTGACGAAACAATTCCGGTAAAGCTGCACGGAGATGAATTGCGTGTAAGGCAAATACTGAATAACCTTTTGTCCAACGCCATCAAGTACACTGAACAGGGCTCCGTTGTTCTGGAAATAACATGGGAGCGCAGGGGAATGGACGCATGGGTTTGTTTTAAGGTGCGCGATACAGGGCGGGGCATCAGGAAAGAAGACATTCCCCGGCTGTTCCAGGAGTACTCCCAGTTGGATATGAAGGCTAACCGGCACATAGAAGGAACCGGGCTGGGGCTTGCGATTACTAAAAATCTTGTGGAGCTGATGAGCGGAACCATTTCTGTCGAAAGCGAATATAGCCTGGGCAGTACCTTTTCTGTTAGAATCCTCCAGACGATTGTAGACGAAAACCCCATTGGAATAACCACAGCGAAAAATCTTATGCATTTCCGTTATAAAGAGCACCGGCGTGGAAGAGGTCTCAATCTGGTGCGCTCTTATATGCCCTATGGAAAGGTGCTTGTTGTGGACGATGTTGAGACAAATCTGGACGTTGTAAAGGGGCTGCTGCTTCCCTACGGCCTGTCCATTGACTGTGCAATCAGCGGCCAGGAAGCGATTGAGAGAATCCGTGCCGCCGGAGATGATGCTTCCGGCAGGCAGTACGATCTTGTGCTTATGGATCACATGATGCCGGTGATGGACGGAATAGAAACTGTAAAATTTATACGCAGCGATATTAACAGTGATTATGCCCGTAATGTTCCCATAATAGCTTTAACAGCCAATGCCCTGGCAGGCAATGAAGACATGTTCCTTTCCAGCGGATTTAACGCCTATATTTCCAAGCCCATCAATATAATGCATTTGGACACAGCCCTTAACACATGGGTAAAAAATAAACAGAGCAAAGAAACCCTGCTTCAGGCGGAAATGCAAAAAACTCGTTGGGACGAAGAGGGTGATAAAAAAGCCTCCGGTGTGTTTGACGGTCTCTTAATAGAAAATATCGATTTTGTTAAAGGTCTGGAAAGATATTCCAGTGAGTCGGCCTATCTGGACATACTTCGTTCTTACCATATTCACACGCCCTCGCTGCTGGATAAAATGCGCCGCTTTACCGGAAAAAATGATGGAACGGAGGTCAGTCTTTCCGAGTATACCGTGTTTGTCCACGGGCTTAAAGGTTCCAGCTATGGCATTTGTGCCGATGCTATCGGCGCCGAGGCTGAAGACCTGGAAAATGCCGCCAGGGCGGGAAATATTGAACATATACTGGGAAAGAACGAAACCTTTATTGAAAAAACGGAATTGCTGCTGCTGGATCTGGAAGAGGTGCTGCACGGCGCGGAGGCACACAAGGCAGGCAGACAAAAGGCCTCTGCGCCCTCCAGGGAAATGCTGCAAAAACTGCTGGAAGCGGTAAAACATTATAAAACTTCGGTAATGGAAGAAATACTTGAGGAGCTGGAAGCCTTTGATTATGAAACAGGGGCGGAATTAATAGGCTGGCTTAGGGAGCAGATGGATTATCTGGAATATGATGCCATAAGAGATAGGCTGGAAACCGGGGGGTATTGAGCGAATGTACAATCCAATATCGGTACATTATTATCCTCATTATGTTTTTTTTGTTGCCATATCACACTATGAGAGTTATTATAAAAGCTGACAGGGCGTATGCGGGGTACATCAGGAGGATTATCCATGGAAAAAAGGGGAAAAAAGGCGATACTGGTTGTTGATGACGATATTCCCACTCTTACTGCTTTAAGAAAAATCCTTGAGGGCAGCTATGAAGTAAGTCTTGCCAAATCTGCATCGATGGCCTGGAGTATTCTTAGCAATACCCCGATTGATCTAATCCTGCTGGATTTTGAAATGCCCCTGATGTCCGGCATAGATTTTATTACTTATATGCAAAACAATCCCATTTATCAGCATATACCCGTTATCTTTGTTACATCACACGGAACACAGAGCGTTTTTATGAAGGCTGTATCCTCCGGGGCAAAGAGCTTTGTGGTAAAGCCGGTTAAACCGGGTGTTCTGTTGGATAAAATAAGATCTGTGCTGGACAATACTGTCCTGGAAACTGAAAGGGAAAAATTGCTGCAAAAGCTGCATTTTTTGGATATTGCCTGTAAAAACGGGAAAAGCGCCGATGCGGAAAAAATTGCTGATGATTTGAAAAAAACCAGGTACAATGTTGGAACGGATAAAATTTTGAAGGAAATATGCAAAGAGGTTTTTCAGCTTAATTATTCTGATGTAGCAACCAAAATAAACGAGTTGAAAAAAAACAACTTGTTTGACAGGAAGGTCGATGATTAAATTGCTGCCTGTCATTTACAGAACGTGCTAAGATGATCAAGGATTTGCAGCCGGAAGATACGGACCCCAACAGGAAGCTGTCTCAGCTTAAAGAGGAAAACAAACGTCTAACCTCGGAAAACAACAGATTGAAGAGGATGGTTTCTGCAAACGAGGGTAATATTGAAAGGCTGGAGAAATACAGCAGGGTAAGAGACAAGTTATACGAAGCCCTAATGACGCAGAATTCCAGGCAAAAGAATTATTTTCATCTGATGCTGAAAAACACGCAGAGCATTGTTATGCTGCTGGATCAGGATATGCGTCTGGCTTATACTTCAAGTTTTTTTCTAAAACTTGCCGGCATCGAAAACATTGGCCTTATCAATAATCGTACTATCCACGAAATTTTTCTTGAATATATCGACTGTGCTTCCCTTAAAATGATTCTTCATACTCTTGGGCAGGCTGTGTCCGGTAAGGAAGCCCATTTTACAAATTGTTTTATGGACGTGGGGAGAAGCTCCAAGCCCCGTAATTACAGGGTATATGCCGCCCCAATGCTTAATGTTAACGGTATATCAGAAGGGACACTTCTGTCATTTCATGATGTTACAGAGCTTATGCTTGCAAAGGAACAGGCGGAGCATGCCAGCATGGCCAAGTCGCTCTTCCTTGCCCAGACCAGCCACGAAATCCGCACTCCCATGAACGCGGTAATCGGAATGAGCGAACTTGCCATAAGAACCGATTCCATATCCAAAGCCCGTGAATACCTGGACGGCATTAAGCAGGCGGGTATGAATCTTCTGGCGATTATTAACGACATTTTGGATATTTCCAAAATCGAAGCCGGAACTCTGGAGATACAGGCGGCTTCTTATTCGCTGGCTTCACTTTTAAATGATGCCATTAATATGATCCGGCTGCGTGTCGCCAAAAAGTCCGTCGTCTTCCTGGCTGATGTTGATCCGTATATCCCCGGCAATCTGTTAGGTGATGAGGCGCGAATTCGGCAGATACTGGTTAATTTATTAACCAATGCCGCAAAATATACAAATGAAGGGTTTGTTCATCTTGCCGTACAATATCAGGCTGTCGACAGCGACCCAATGATGCCGTCGGCGGCAGGTGATAATATCAATCTTATTTTTACCGTGGCTGACAGCGGCATTGGCATACAGGAGAATGATTTACCAAGCCTGTTTTCCCGTTTTACCAGGCTGGATGCCAGTAAAAATGTCGGCGTAGAAGGCACTGGTTTGGGACTTGCCATTACCCGCAGTCTTTGTCAGGCCATGGGCGGGGATGTAAGCGTCCGCAGCGTTTACGGCGAAGGCTCAATATTTACCGCAGTAATTCCGCAAACATCTCTGGGCAACGAGTCTCTTGCTAAAGTAGAAAACCCTGAAAAAAAAGCCGTGCTTTGTTGCGAAAAGCGGCCAATGTATGCCAATTCGATTGCTCATAACCTGGAATTTTTGGGAGTTCCGGCAAAGTTCTGCGCCGATGAAAGTGATTTTTTTGCCGAGCTGGAAACCCAGCAGGGAATGAGCTATGCTTTCGCTTTTGTAACCTTGGATATGGCGAAAAAAGCGGCTAAAATTATTAAATCGAATTCTCTTCCTACAACCCTTGTGTTATTGGCTGATCCCGGCGATCCTGCTCCCAGGCAGAATGTGCTGACCATTCTAATGCCTGCCCATTCCGTAACGATTGCAAACGCTCTTAACAATAAGATTGTGGCAGAGCGCCGAAAAAGGCGGATACGTTTTATCGCGCCGGAAGCAAGGGTTTTGGTTGTAGACGATATCGAAACAAATCTTGCTGTTGCCAGGGGCTTGCTGGAAATTTTTAAGGTAAAAATTGAAACTTGCACAAACGGACTGGAAGCATTCGAATTGGTAAAAAAGAACCGGTACGATATTATTTTTCTGGATTTTATGATGCCGGGTATGGACGGCATAGAAACCGCCGGACTGATAAGGGCATGGGAAATGGAAAAATCCGAAAACAACGGAATTCCCATTGTCGCCCTTACCGCCAATGCGATAACCGGAATGCGGGAATTATTTCTGGAACAGGGATTTAATGATTATCTGAGTAAACCCATAGAGATCGCAAGGCTTACCGATATTATGGCGGCCTGGATTCCGGCGCAAAAAAAGAAGCAGCGAAGGGCCATTGATCGTGTTTCCATGGAAAATGACGGGGAAGAGGAAGACATCTTTGTTGAAGGGATTGATCTTGCGGAAGGCAATGTAAAATACGGGAATAGGGCTTATCTCGAAATTCTTCGTTCCTATTGCCTGCATACGCCGGCATTATTAAAGAAACTAACCAAGCTGACCATGCCCCTGTCGGAAGAAAATCTTGAAGAATATACAGTAACGATTCATGGCTTAAAGGGTTCCAGTTTTGGTATCTGTGCTGAAAGCGCAGGAACACGTGCCGAGGAACTGGAAAATGCCGCCCGCAGCGGAGATCGTGAATTTGTTGATGCCGGTACCGCCGGTTTTGTCGAAGAAACTGAATACTTGCTGCAAAATATACTGAATTATCTCATAAACGTATCCGAAGCATCTGAACCAAAACCCATTGTATCCGTTCCCGACGAAATTCTGCTTTCTCAGCTTTTAGATGCCTGTAAAGAATACCGGATGAACCTGATGGAGGAGGCAATGAAAAAGCTCGAGGAATATGAATATGAATCCGGAGGCGAATTGGTGGAATGGTTAAGGGAACAGATGGACAACCTGGAATATAATGCAATTCAGGAGCGTCTTGAAAATGGCGAATAGGCGCCTTTTGTTTAAAATTCCCGATATCATAATAATTCTGCTTGCCATTGGGCTTACAGTAGCCTCGGCATTTTCGGTTTATGCAAAACCGCAAGACTCATCACAGGTATTGATACAGGGGCAGCGCCAAAAATGGATTTTCCCGATGGATGCCGAAGAAACGGTTGCTGTTGCCGGACCACTTGGAAATACAGTTGTTAAAATCCATAACGGGCAGGCCTGGGTGGAATATTCCCCCTGTGATAATCAAACCTGTGTAGCTTCGGGCTATATACGTCAGCAGAGGGCCTGGGCAGCATGTCTCCCGAATAATGTCTTTTTAATAATCGAGGGAAATGATGGGCAAGGGAATAACCCCGACGCTGTCGCCTGGTAACAGGAAAACCGTCGCCCTGCTTGGCGGGCTTTGCTTCTTTCTTTCCGTAATTGAATACCTGGTTCCAAAGCCGCCGTTTATGCGCATAGGCATAGCCAATATGCCCCTTGTACTGGCGGCAGACATATTTCCCTTTTTTCCATTTTTACTTCTTGCAGGCATCAAAGTGTTTGGGCAGGCGCTGGTTACCGGTACCCTGTTTTCTTTTGTTTTTATTTTTTCGGCAGCAGGAACCCTTATGTCGGCAGTATCCATGTATGCTCTTCGCCGCCTTCTTGGTTCCGACCGGATCAGCTTTATCGGTATTAGCACGGCAGGGGCAATGATGTCCAATACCACACAACTGGCGCTGGCCCGGGTTTTTATTTTTCGGGACAATGTACGGTACATTGCACCTCCGTTTTTATTCATGGGGCTTGTTACCGGAATTGCCCTTGGACTGTTCTGCGAAATTTTTGCACGCCGCTCTCAATGGTATGCTGCGGTAAAATGCACGGCAGGGCGGGCAACATGAGCAGACTTGAACAATTCAGGACCAGGCGGCTTTTGGTATACGAAAGTCTTTTTACCGCGAGGGCGCTGTTCATTGCCGGCCTTGTTATTATGCCGGCGCTGCTTTTTAACTCCGATACAAGACTGCGTATACTGCAGTTTACTTTTTTCTGGCTGCTGGCATGGCTTTCCGGGAAAAAGAATAATCCCATTGTTACAATTCTTGTTTTTTTGGGAATCGTCGTTTTTAATCTGATTATTCCCTACGGGCAGGTTTTATTTTCCGCCGGGCCGTTCAAAATTACTTCCGGCGCACTCGCAGCCGGAACAGGCCGGGCGGCGACGGTGCTGGGCCTGCTTATGCTTTCCCGCTTTACAATCCGGCGCGACTTAAAAATTCCGGGGCTTTTTGGGGAATTAATCGGGGAGTCCTTCCGCATTTTTGCGCTCGTCATGAGCGAAAAACGTCGAATAACAGCAAGAAATTTTATCACAGATATCGACCAGCTCTTGTTGAGTTTGAGCGCAAATAATGCGGATGTTTCGCAGCCAGCCACAATTTCACCTGCCGCCGCCCCAGCCGGTCGCACAAGGCCCGCCGGATTTTTTCTGCTCGCCGCTGTTGTACTGCTGTCCTGGGTGCCGTGGGTTGCTTCGGCATAAACAGGGTGCTGTACCTGTATCGTTATACATAATACCGAAGCTGTCTCCGCTTGCCGAAGGTATTCCGGAATGATATATTTAAATTGAGGAGAAATGTATGCCGCAAGCTCAAACGATGACCCTGGATGAAAAACTAGCTATATCAAACAAAGCCTGTGCGTTATGGGGAGCGGGAGATAAAGAAGGATTTAGTCGCCTTATAAGGACAGCCCCCATGCCTCCGTATTTGGCAAAAATTTACAAAGAGAAAGTCGGTGTAGAGGAACTAATAAAGAGTGGTTGGAATTTGTCGGAGGCAGAGGCAGAATTTGGATCTGACTGGCTTAGTAAATAGTATATATGATGCGGCGGCGGCTATTGATTTTGGCCGAAAAGGTTTTGCTACCAGGGGAAAAGAACAAGAAGGGCGTATTTCATACGAAACGGGCATATCAGTAGCATTATCAGCTTTTAGAGATGCTTTATCTACTGCCGACCCTCGAGCCATTATTTTTGTTGAATATACCTTCATAACCCAGGAACTTCAATTTTGTGAAGAAAACGATAAAGAAACCCTAAGCAGCCTTACCAAAGCTATACAAAGTTTTAATGACGCATTTCTTGCGCTTGAAGCTGTTGATGAACCCGGTTATAAAACGACTGACAAAACATATCCTCATGATGTGAAATATCGTATTAGTAGCTTCCCCAAGGATTCATTCCATATTGCAGTTATCTCTCATAAAACAAGAATTCAAAATATACTTCGCTCTCCAGGTGTCGACCCAATTGAAAAAGCCCTGCTCAAACAACGACTTGCCAATCTATCCATTGCCCAAAACAGTTATTTTGTAATGCAGAAGAAAGCTTTGCATGTAATGGATATAATTTAATTATATACTATCAAAATGCCTATGACATCAAGATGGCCGAACATTCTATAGCCTTGGAATTAAAAAAAATAAAACCCTTGGTTGCCCAGGCATAAACAGGGCGCTGTGTCAAAGAAGCCCCCAGCACCTAAGAATTTAGGTGCTGGGTTAATAAATGCTAAGGATAAGCTGGCATTGTATTGTAGGTGCTATAAACAATTCCGTAGGTTCCGGTATCGTATCCATGTCCCCGGGCTCTAACCCTTACATAAACCGTATCGTTCCTATCGGCCTGAAACCTAGACGGCCGGGAGGTTAGGCTGATAGAATTTACAAAAATATTTATCCCGTCGCTGTACCAGGCGTCCACTCTTGTTTCCAGGGTTTTAGAGCCATCACCGATCCAATCGTCGTTCCACCAGATATAATAATATGTCCCATTGGTAGCTGTAAATGAATACCATTCCTCATCGCCCGGGCTGGTAATTTCGCCGTTTTCCCATGTGTATATGGCCAGCGGGGTGGAGCTGGCAGGCGGATCCCAAGAGGCGGGCGGCTTTGTACCGGTAGTATTGTATACAATTCCATAGGTGCTACCAGCATAAGCAATGGAAAATCTACCAACCATTACATAAACCACACCGCTACTTACAGCTTGGAAACTGTGAGGATTCCTAAAACCATTACCTCGTTCCCCAAAAAAAATTTCTGTCCCGTCACTGTACCAGGCGCTCACCCGTGCACGAAGGTTTTTACTGCCATCGCCGTCCCAACCGTCATTCCACCAGATGTAATAGTCTGTCTCATTGGTTACAGTAATCGAATACCAATCAACAATACCTGGATGTAAAATTTCATCTTCTTCCCATTGGTTATTTGTTAAAAGGGTGTGGTCAGTTGGAATTATAAAAGAACTTGGCTTTATACCTGTGGTATTATATACAATCCCATAGGTGCCGGTGTTACCAGGTGATCCGGCTTTAACCCTGACATAAACGATGCCACTTCTGTCAGCTTGGTAAACATTCGGATTGGAATAGCCATGACCGAACCATTGTTCTCCGTCAGCATACCAGGCGCCCCCCCATGTATTAAGAGTTTTACTGCCATCGCCATCCTCGGAACTGTCATTTCTCCAGAAATAATAATCCGTCCCGCTAACAACAGTAAGTGAATACCAGTCAACATCTCCGGCATTGGAAATTTCGCCATTTTCCCATTGGTCAGGTATAAGGGCAGTATGACTGGAAGGCGGAAAGTCTAATGTAAGAGAAATAGTACCAAGGTTAATGTTGGGTATATTGGTATCAAGAACCGATATACTCACACCTGTATCTACCGTATAAAAGTCAAAACCATCGTAGTAGTGTACCCAAAAATTAAATGTTTCAGCCGTAATGTAAGGTGCCACTTTAATCGACCAGATGCTGTCGCTGCCTATAAATTCGTAACTGTTGTATTCCTCACCGCTTTCTGTATATGCATATACAGTAACATTGATGACTGAAGGCGCTCCATTAATTGTAAAATTTACCTTACCGCTAATTGTGATGGTTTCCGAAAAATCAGCGTGGGTAAAAACATAGTCGGCCCTTGTTTCCATATTCGAGTAAATATGGACTATTTCAGCCATGTGCGCTGTTTCATAACCGTTATAAATGTTAATAAACATCAAATAGTATCCCGGAGGAAGGTCTTCAATAAGGCCTGCGGGCTGTTCAATTAAGTCGATATAATGATAGTTATTATTTGTATCAAACTCATAAAACCATAAACCCGCATGAAACATGTTTTGAGGAAAGATTACTGAATACGAGAAAAATCCGTCATCTCCGCCCATGGTTGCCGATATGGGAATGTTTATATTCTGTGAAGTACTGTCTATGGTTACCGTTTCACTTCCCTGCGCCGCCGCATATTCCGTGCCGTCTATGGTAACATAGCCGGTAACATCGATTGTCCAGCTACCCGATGCAAGACTGCTGACTGTTATGGAGCTTTGCCCGCCCAGCAGCGTTTCAGTATGGGTGAGTCCTCCAGGACCTGAAAAACCAAGCTCATATTTGGTAAAATCAGCACTGGGAAACAAAGTTCTGGAACCAATCGCGGTATTTGAGACGGTAATGGTAATGGCACCTCCGCTGTTTGTGGAAACAGGAGTAAGTGCATTATCACAGCCTGCCAACAACAGTACGCCCAAAAATGCGAACAGTGCAGTGTATTTGTTAAATAGTATTTTCATTGTTCCGCCTCCTATCTTACAACCCTAAAGGTTACTTCTTTGGAATAAGGTACACCGCCGCTGTAGACGATTACCGAAATACGATAGAGCCCAATATGCGTCCAGGGTTCAATATAAATATCTAGATAATTCTCCACTGTCCAGAAATAGCCCTCCCAATTAACCCACATATAATCATACTCGGAGTCGAAATCACCGTTAACTGTTATGCGCAGTATATCTCCCGCCCGCAGATCGTTGCCGGTACTTAGGGAAAAATCGATTACTTCATCATGGAATCCGGTGAATGTTACGGCAAAGGCATTGCCGGAGCTGCTTATTGTAATGTCGAAATCGTCAGTGTAGTCAGTTCCAACGGCTGTTCCGTCAGTAATTGTCGCCCTAACCCTGGCAGTTCCCGCCGCCGTCGTTGTCAAAACATTTCCGGCAATACTTGCACCTGTAGTTCCGGCTGAAGCAATCGACCACGTAATGGTTTTGTTTGTTGCATTGTCGGGACTTACAATTCCGTTGAGTGTAAGGAGGCCTACTACGGCATTGGTCGAAACACCCGTAATTGATGATACCGGCACAAAACCATCGCCGCCTGTACCGATTACGATATCGAATTCATCTGTAAAGGGAGTCCCGACAGCCGTTCCGTTCGCGATTGTTGCTCCTACCCTTACAGTTCCGGCAGCCGTTGTGGTTAAAGTGTTTCCGCTTAGTGTTGCGCCGGTTGTTCCCGCTGAAACGAGCGACCACACAATGGTATTGTTTGTCGCATTGCCGGGATTTACTGTTCCGGTTAGCGTAAGTGCTCCCACAGTGCCGGTTATTGGAACGCCGGTGATGGAAATTACCGCAACAAAACCGCCGGCTGCTGCAGGATTTATCGTTATGTCAAAGTCCTGCGTATAATTTGTTCCGATGGCCGCTCCGCTGATAATCGTCGCTCTAACTTTTACATTTCCCGCCGCAGTTGTTGTCAAAGTGCTGCCGGCGATTGTTGCTCCGGTTGTCCCCGGATCCGAAACCGACCATATAATGGTCTTGTTGGTTGCTCCGGAAGGAACAACAGTTCCGGTCAGGGTAAGTGGTGTTCCCGCTGTGCCGGTTGCCGGAACCCCAGTGATGGATGTTACGGCTACAAAATTGCCACTACTGCCGCCATCTGTTTCACAACCAGTGATGGAAAACCCGATTATCGCTGTAAGAGCAACAATCCCTAAAACCTTAATTGATTTTTTCATTTTGCGCTCCTTTTTAGAAAAAATTCACGCCCATCTGGGCAGAGTTATATAAAGACAGATGTACAATTGCTCAAAAAAAAGAGGAAAATAAGTTAAGATGATTGAAACCGGCTATTCGCTGACAGCAGAAAATTAAAAACTGTTGATTAGTTGACTCGAATCTATATGTATATATGATACAATTGGGTTGCCTGTTGCCTGTTGCCTGTTGCCTGTTGCCTGTTGCCTGTTGCCTGTTGCCTGTTGCCTGTTGCCTGTTGCCTGTTGGGGGAGATCTGTTCAAATGTGGAGATTTTTTCGCCCATTAAGGCAATATTATCATGCTTGGGAGAATTCGGCAAGCGGCGGCTGTGTTTATACCGCTTTTTAGTTTTTATCCCGGGCCTCTTAGGCGATTAGGCAGGATATCCGCGCTTTGTTGACAAACATATACAAACCTTGTATATTAAAAACAAGGAGCATTGTATGGCATTATCCACGGTAAACATTTCTTTTAATACGGACATATTGCAGCAAATTGACGAAATAGCGAAAAGCGAAGCCAGGACACGTTCGGAATTGATAAGAGAAGCGGCCAGAATGTACATTGAACGTAAAAGAAAATGGCAAAGTATTTTTGCGTATGGAGAAAGTTTATCCTCAAAATATGGTTTTACAGAAAAAGACGTTAACGAGGAAATTAAAAAATACAGAAAAGAAAAAAAACAGAAAACTGAATGAAGATAGTATTAGACGCCAATATTTTTATATCTTCACTTTTTTGGGGCGGAAACCCAAGGGTTGTTTTGGAAAGAGTGATAAATAAATCTGACGAGTTATTTATTACAAACGAGATACTGGCTGAAATTGAAGAAGTACTCAGAAGGCCAAAATTTCACGCCGGCAAAAATGAAATAGAATACTACATTAAATCAATAGAGGATATTGCAAACAAGGTTGTGCCGGAAAAAATAACAGGAAAAGGAAGCAGGGATAAAACAGACAACAAATACATAGAATGCGGGATAGCATGCAATGCGGATTATATAATATCAGGCGACATTCATTTATTGGAAATAACAGAATTCAGCGGCATAGAAATCATAACTGCAAAGAAATATCTGGAAATGGTTGATGGGGTAAAGGATCAGTAATTAACCCTGCGAAATTTCTTGCGGCGGCTGCCCGGCTGCTGTAATTGGCCGCAGTTGGGCTTCGCTTACCTTGCGCGGATCGTTCACGCCGGGTGGGAGCTGGCGGCCGTCCTCAGCCTGGACATCTTCTTCCATAAAACCGCCGTCATCATCCCACAATTCCCGCTGGGGAGGCTCTTCCCTTACAACCTCATCGTTCTTCAGCCTTATTGCAACAAGTTTTGTTACCCCCGATTCTTCCATTGTAACGCCCAGCAGCGTGTCTGCACTGGTAACTGTTTTTTTGTTATGGGTAATAACGACAAACTGGCTGTTGCTGCTGAATTCCCGCAGAAGCTGCACAAAACGGACTACATTCGCTTCGTCTAGGGCGGCGTCAATTTCGTCTAACAGACAGAAGGGGCTTGGCCTTACCATATAAGTGGCAAAGAGCAGGGCAACCGCCGTCATGGAACGCTCACCACCGGAAAGCAGGTTGATGTGTTCCAGTTTTTTTCCGGGCGGCTGGGCGAAAATTTCGATGCCCGATTCCAGTACATGGTTCGGATCGGAGAGCATAAGTTCCGCCCGGCCGCCGCCAAAGAGCCGGCGGAACATATTGTGAAAATTTCTTTTAATGCGGTTATATGTGGTAATAAACAGCTCCGAGGCTTCCTGGCGAATCTCGGTTGTAAGGTCTTCCAGGTCTTTGCGGGCTTTTTCCAGGTCGGCCATTTGTCCGCTCAGGAAGTCGTAGCGCTCCTTTATTTCGGCAAATTCCTCGGGAGCCATAAGGTTTACAGAACCCAAATCCCTCATCTGCGTGCGGGCGGCGGCCAGCTTATCTCGCAGAACGGCAGGGGCTGCAGTAATCGTGTAGATGCGTTCCTCGAACTCCATCAGATCACGGGAGTGTGTCTCACGGAAATTGTCCTGAATGTTTTTAATCTCGGTATCGGACTGCACAAGTTCAAGGTGGATTCTCTCCAGGGCTTCCTGAACCCTGGAAAGCTCCGCTGTCCTTTTGTTGATGATCTCCTTCCTGCCGGCAACATTGGCGTTACGCTTCTGAATATCCTTTTCAAGCGTTTCGAGCTCCGTATTAAGCTGGATTCCCTTTTGCTCAATACCGGCAATTTCATCATGGGTTCCCGTTATGCGCTCATTTATTTCTTCCAGCCTTTTTCGATCGAGAAGAAGTTCGCTGCGTATGCTTTCGAGCAGTCCTTCCTGGCTTTTTTGTTCGCGTCTTATCAACTTCGCCTGTTCCTCGGCGGACTGCGCCTGGGCTTTCATTCTTGCCCTGCTTACCCTCATGTCTTCCAGGGTTGCCCGGTATTCGTCAATTTTGGCGGTAAGGCTGACATTTTCACTGTGCAGGGCCTTAATTTTCTGCCGGCGCTGCTCTATACCGTCCTTTGCCTCGCGTATTTTTTCATCGAGCGCTCTCTTTTGGGTAATAATTCCCTGCGGAGAAAGAAACTCATCGATAAATGCGGGGGATTGCTCACGGTAATTTTCAAAAAGCGAAATGGCATTTTCCGCATCGGCGGCGGCCTCAGCCAGTGTAGCTGCAAGCCTTTCTGCAATACGCTTTAGCTCCGCTCCTTCCACCGCTGCCCCGCCCGCTGCCGCCGATGCAAGATCGCGGATAAGGGTTTCCCTTCCTGCAAGAATTGTCCGCAGCCTGCCCAGCGTTTCATGCAGGGCTGT
>WRLP01000018.1 GCA_009777535.1 Treponema sp. | reverse complement strand
CTGGGCCGCCGGTAAGCCCCGTAAGTTTGGGATTATTATCCTTTGTTTCTTTTTTTACCCTTTCCAGCGAGCCGAGTTCATAGCCCGTAGGCAGCCTGAAACCGAACAACAGTTCACTTCGCAGGAACAACCGTTCTGCAAAGTTGTAATCAAGGCCGGCTCCGACATCAATCCAGAATGAATTCCATGCTGACATTGAATACGGCTTATCGTCCTTGTCTCTATCCGCAATCAAATGTCCCTTTGCGCGGTTATATTCAATATCCCCTTCCGGTTTTCGTCTTTGCATTAAAGAAATCTGATACTCAAAGCCAAACATGGGAAACCAGGAGATTTTTTCGTCGATTGTAAAGGGATATTTTCCCAGCAGTGAAAAACCAAGGCTGGTTTCGGTTCCTGCCCCATTTCCAGCCATTAGCGCAGAATCCTTGTAAACCATGTTTTCATCATAATTATTGTTTCCGCCCTGGATCAAAATGGCAAATTCCCCGTAAGTGGCGTCAAAAAACAAAAAACCGGCATAATTCAGCCTGTCCATGCTTTGATGCGATACCGTACCACCGGCTTCCATTTTGTATCTGGTGAAATTATAGCCTAATAACCCGCCTGCGCCGGCGCTCGGGGATAAATCTATGCCAAAAACACCTCCCGATAAGGCCATAAACAGGGATAAAATGACTGCGCTTTTCTTCATATATACCATCCAGCAATTAATGATGACACGAACCCTTGTATTTCCCGGAAAACCAGACGTTTTTCCTTACTTGACTACTTTATTACGAAATGATACAATTTGTAAAGCATCAATTAACAAACAGTATGGAGGAATTATTTTATGAAGAAATTTGTTTTTTTTATGATGGGAGCTATGTTGATCTTTTCGTTTATTCTTACCGCCTGCTCAGACGAGCCGGATTCCCCCGCCAATGTCGTTACCATTACGGTAAGAAACATACCTGCAGCACTTAACGGCACAGCTATACCCTACAAAGTGTATGTACAGCTTTCCAATGCAAGAAGTTCAGCGGATACCCATGTAGCCGAGGGAAGAAAATCATCCGGCGATAAAAGTATTCCGCTTTCAGCAGAAGTTCAGGAGATTGAATTGTACTTTCCGGATTCACCGCCCACATATACAAGAACATGGACGGGACGTGCAAATTACGCCTCGGTAGTTATCTGTCCCGCAAGTGCAGGCAGTTTTGATGATTTGGAAATGTACGGGTTTACCAGCGTTCCGGAGGGTCCCAATGCGGTCCTTGACATAAGCAGAGGAATGAAAATTACAAAGGGTACGGGCAACTCTTTTTTTCCGCCCGATTCTGATCTCGATTTAATGTTTACCGATACCATTTCAGGAGACCCGGATCCGGATAGACCCGATACTCCTTAATTGGCACCGAGACATTTCATCACTCAAAAGAGAAATCGTAGAGCCGGTTTAGTATACTGGCAATTTTATTGTCGTAAGTTCTGTCCGCAGCCCATGTTCCCGAAAGCCCCTGAATGGTGGGGCTGGAACCACGGCGCACCCACTTAAAGCGCGGATCAACCAATTCCGTGTTCAGGGGCTCCTCGCTGGCGTAAGCCTTTAAGTGCTGAATGTGCGCGCGCACACCGGTGCGGGGGTCGGGGAATACCTCGCCGGGCTGCCCGGGGCCAATGGCGCCAAGGCCGCAGAAATTGTTCTGCTCCGGCGAGACCAATCCGCCATAGCGCAGGTAACCGGTTTCCAGGCACATCTGGGCGAAAGCGGTATCGTGGTTCACCCCTTCGGCAGCGGCTTCTTCGATATACAGTCCTGCAAGTATCAGCGTGAAATCACTGTCTGCCTGTGGATTGTTCAATCCCAGAAAATACGCTAGTTTTTCCCCCGTGACGCTTCCCTCCCCCATTATATATTCCGGCGGCTGGAGCCTTTCCACAGGCGCCCTTTCCTCCGCAACGCCAGCCCGCCCGCCCGAAATGCTTGCACAGGAAAACAGCAAAAAGATCACCGGCACAGCCAAAAGAAAATTTCTTGTTATCAATTTATCCATGCTTTTGTATCGGTGTTTTTTCCGGTAAACATCTGGATTCCCCACCGATTTATTCGTAAGCGTTGCACATTTATGGTATTGCCGTAATTTTGAATAAGCTCGGTAAAGCACCACGCGGGGACGCGCCATATATATAGTATGAAAAGCATTATTAATAAAACTTATGGGGGCGGGGAAAAAGACGGCAGGGCCATAACAGACCTGCCCGCAGAAGATCGCCCGCGGGAAAAGCTGATGAAAACAGGGCCGGCTGCGCTTTCGGACATTGAACTGCTTGCAATTCTCCTGAATACGGGGATTCGGGGCAAAAACGTGAAGGCGCTGGCCGGGGAATTACTGTGGTTTCTTGATCAAAACAAGGATATTCCCGATTTCAGGGATATTTCCAATCTGGCCGGGCTGGGCGAAGCAAAAGCATGTGCGGTTGCTGCAATGCTCGAATTCGGCAGGCGGCGGTACGGCTCATTCTCGGCCCGAATCAAGCAGCCATCGGATATTTTTACCCTGGTAAGGCATTATGCGGATCGCAAGCAGGAGCGTTTTATCAGCCTGTCCCTGAACGGCGCCCACGAGGTACTTGCGGTAAGAATGGTAACAATGGGCCTTGTGAACAAGACAATTGTCCACCCGCGGGAAGTCTTTGCCGATCTAATCCAGGACAGGGCGGCGGCATTCTGCGTTGCTCATAACCATCCGTCGGGGCAACTTAAATCTTCACCGGAAGACGAGGAGATAACCACAAGGCTGCAATCGGCGGCGGTTATTCTCGGAATTCATTTCCTGGATCATCTGATTTTTTCGGAAAACGCATGGTGGAGCTTCAGGCAAAACGGCAGCCTGCCGGATAAGGAACCGGCGCTTCCCTCTGTATTTCCCGTAAATTACAATTAGAGCTTCACTTACATTGTCCCTTGTATTAGAATCATGGAATGTGCCGCCGAAGAATCTTTTGCCTGCCGTTGTTATTTTTTTGCACTCTCTTTACCCTGTATGCGGCAAGTAATGTAAGTAATATCATCGGGGATAATTTTGAAGAAACAGATGGCAGGGGTCTCGTTATCAATACAAATCCAAGGGGAGTAAGGGTTTTTATCGACGGCATAGAACGCACCCAAACACCTGCAAGATTCGACAGGCTAAGGCCCGGCGAATACAATATCCGTCTAAGCAAGGACGGCTACAAAGACAGATACTTCAGGGTAACAATCAGCAACAACAATAGGCTGACAGTATCAATCGAAATGGAAGAAGCCCGAGGGCAGGCGCTTGTTTCCGTACACCGGGCTGCCGGCAGTCCGGATTCGCTGCCATGCATTCCCCAGGTGTTCGCCGGCAGCGCAGAAGGGCGCGAATCAATTATTTCAAGGCCAACGGGTGAAAACATGGTGATGATCAGCCTGCCGGTTGGTTATAGAACGATAAGGGTTCGCGCATTCGGCTGGGAAGATGCAACAACGACAGCGCTCATTACCGAAGACAGAACAACATCGGTAAATATCGAATTGAAGCCGGCGGAATTCAGACTGGAAAAAGCGTCCCAAAGCCGCAGCCGTTTTAATCCGAAAAATTCCAGTAATCTTGGCATTAACGAATACAGGTTTGAAGCTACCGCGCCGGGAACGGGAACCCTGACAATAACGGATAAAAACGGCTTTGTAGTTTATGAAAGCGCCCTTGGCCCCTTTAGCAGTTGGTTCCAGTCTGCATCATGGAACGGCAGAGACATTTATGGTGATGTTCTGCCGGAAGGAATTTACACCGCTCTCATAGAGATTGCGGTTGACCAGGAATTTTATCCTGATACAACTGAACCGCAAATTATAAAACTGGAAACAGAAATTAGTTATTCGATTAATATCTTTCCGCTCTCTCTTTATACAGGTTTCTCCGGCCTTGCCTTTACGCCCGCCCCGCATGTACTTCCGGCAGGGAGTTTTCAGATTGAAGGGGGAATTCTCTTTGGCAAGTTTAATTCCAGGGAAGATGCTTTTTCCAGGCTGCCGTTTGAAGCCGGCCTTAGGTTCTCATTCCTTGACCGGCTGGAAATAGCGGCGGTATTAAACGCCAATCCTCACTTCGATGGTTCCGCTGAATGGGGCTTCGCCGGCTCCGCCAAGTACAGCATTCTCGGCGGCGACAACAATCTGCCGCTGGCTCTCGCCGCCGGAGCCGGATACGCATGGGCTGAAGATACAGAAGCCTCCCCCGGTCTGAACCGCGGCGCGCTCCTGTATTTGCCGTTATCTCTGGAGCTTACGAAATTTTCATTCATCTTCAGCCCGGGCATGCGCTGGCCCGGCCCCGAAGACCCCGTCCCCCGGCTGGAACTATCCGCCGGCGCCCTTTACCGCAGAGCATGGCTGAACGCCGGCCTGTCCGTGAACTCCGAATTCGATTTTTCCGATATGCAAAAAGATATTCTATTTAACGACCGAGTTATGATAACGACCGGCGCCGATGTACGTTTTTACCCGCCGCCGTCAAATCTTGTTTTTTCATTCCTGGCAGGAGCGTGGTTCAGGGGATCAGATAACGGCGCCTTCGGCGGCCTCGGCATTGGGGTAATTTATTGAGATACCACTTCTTCCCTGTCGGGTAATCCGTATTTCATATACTAAAATAATTATATCACTGTCTGTATAAAAACAACAGCGCTTATGCAAAACAGTCAATTTTTTAGCAAAAACCGTGCGTTCACACTGATGTGCAAAATTTAAACTACCTGTATCATTTTTGATGCCCAGGCCAAAAAAACGGCTTATATGGGTTAGAAGCCACAAAAAGGAGGTTCTTTTATGAAGAACATGGGAAAAATTTTGCTCACTCTGGCAGTAGTATTAATGGCCGGGATTACCGGCTGCGGCGATCCCGGAGGAGGGTCGTCAACACCTCCTGATACCTGGGGTAATCCGCCGGCAGCACTGGTAGGAACCTGGTTATCGTCGGGCGTATCGCCTGTATTTACCATCAATGCCGACGGAACGGGAACAATGGGAGCTTCCCCTGTTGATAGCTGGAAAGTAAAAGGTTCTGAGCTAAGACTTACCATCTCCGGTGTTGTAACAACTGTAACCTGGAGCATTAGCGGCGATACTTTAACGCTTGGCGATCCTTCATCCGGGCCTATGGCAACAACACTTAAAAGTTACAGCGATCTGGGGCTTACCAAAAAAGCCGGCAGCGGTGATATTACCTACACCGTTACGGGCAACAGTTCTTCGAGTTCAACAACCACGACCAGCCTTACCTTTACTTTCAGTGTAGACCCGGGAACTTTAACGGCAGGAGATATCAGCGTTGGTGGGAATGCCTCTAAAGGAAGCGGCGCAACAGTAACAGGCACCGGCACTTCCAGAACCCTGTCGCCCATTACGGTGAGCGCCACCGGCCTTGCGACGGTTTCCATTACGAAAGACGGCATTGAATCGGAACCCAAGAATCCGCAGGTATACCTGGAGGGAGACGAGGGCCCCAGCGGCGGTACTATTCCAGAGGCGCTAGTCGCAAAGTGGTTCACCAGTCAGGATTTAGCAGATAATGAGACATTGGTTTATATGATGTTTGAATTTACATCCGACGGAAGATTCCTGGCAGGGCCGAGCGGAGCTGAAGCGCCGTATAATTATAGCGTAAGCGGCGATACCATCACCTTTACTATGTCGAATGGATTCACCGTAGGCGATATACTATTTCAAATTAACGGAACTTCAATGATTCTTTCCGGCAGTACAGGCGGTTTCCAAAGCATAGAGGGAACATATTATAAAAAAGCCGGAGGCAGCAGCGGCAATATCACCTACACGGTTACGGGTAACAGCTCATCAAGCGCCGCTACCACAACCAGCCTTCTCTTTACCTTCAGCACAAACCCGGGAACCTTAAATGTTAGCGACATTACTCTGGGCGGTAATGCTGCTTTGGGAGCCAACCCCACATTGGTAGCCAGCGGCGGTTTTAACCGGACTCTGTCGCCAATTATTGTAAGCGCAACCGGAACGGCGACGGTCTCCATTTCAAAAGAAGGCATCGAAGCAGGTACAAAGAACGTACCGGTTTATAAAGAGGGAGAAAGCAGCGGCGGAACACCACAAGAAGCGCTCATAGCAAAATGGTATATTAACCAAGAGCTTGCGGATAATCCGATGGGTCTTCCGGCAAACTACGAGTTTAAATCCGATGGAAGTTACATAGTCGGCGGTTTGCCTACCCAGGGACTACTGACTTATACCGCAACCGACACTACGATTACGACAAGAGTTTCGGGAATAGCTCAGGGTGAAATTTCCTATGTTATCAATGGAACGGCATTGACGCTCTTTGACGATAGAGGCCTTGCTTCCTTTGGCAGCGGCCTTGCGCCGGACACCTATTACAAAAAAGGCGACGGTGGCGGTATCAGCGATATCACCTATACCGTTACAGGCGATAGCAACTCAACAGCATCTACTACAACCAGCCTTACTTTTACATTCAGCACAGATCCCGGCGCTCTGACAGCAAGCGATATCAACGTGAGCGGCTCCGCATCAAAGGGAAGCGCAACCTTGACAGGCACAGGTACCACCCGAACCCTGTCGCCGATTACCGTAAGCGCTAACGGTTCGGCATCGGTAAGTATCAGCAGAACAGGCATAACATCGGATTCAAAGAACGTGGATGTGTATTTGGAGGAAGTAAGCGACCCAATAACTTACACTGTTACAGCCAACGGCGATGCAACCACTACAACTACATCTCTTACCTTCACCTTCAGTGAAGACCCCGGCGATATAACAGCAAGCAGTATAAATGTCAGCGGCCCTGCTTCAAAAGGAAGCGCAACATTGACAGGCACAGGTACCACCAGAACCTTGTCGCCTATCACCGTAAGCCGTTCAGGTTGGGCGACGGTTTCCATAAACAGAACCGGTATAGAAACCGGCAATAAGGGCATGCTTGTGTACACGGGCATAGATATAACTTACACTGTTACAGCCAATGGCGATGCGACCACCGCAACCACAGCTCTTACATTTACCTTCAGTCAAGAACCCAGTCCTTATTTAACAGCAAGCGATATATTCTTAAGTATGAACGCATCGAAGGGAAGCGCAACCTTGACAGGTACAGGTACCACCAGAACCCTGTCGCCCATCACCGTAACCACAACCGGCAATTTAACTGTTTTCATTAACAGCACCTATACACTCAACATTGACCCAAGCGAAAAGAGCGTTTATGTGTACCAGGGCCCACAAGATATTACTTACTCTGTTACAGCCAACGGCAATGCAACCACCACGACTACAGCCCTTACCTTTTCTTTCAGCGCAGACCCCGGCGTTTTAACTGAAAGTAACATCAGCTTAAGCGGGAACGCATCAATGGGAAGCGCAACGCTTTCCGGCAGCGGTACTATCAGAACCCTGTCGCCCATCACGGTCAGCGGAAGCGGCTATGCAAGTGTTTACATTACCAGAACCGGCATTGAAACAGGCTCAAAGAACGTATCGATGTACTATAATCCCTGGGGCTATCCTCCAGCGGCCCTGGTAGGAACCTGGATAGCAAGCGTAACAAAAGATACTGTTATAACCATGAATGCCAATGGCATAGGAAATTTCTTAACGAATAGTGGCACTTGGACAGTCAATGGGACCCAGTTGAGGTTTACCTACAGTGGGGTGGTAGTGGCAACCGTTACATGGAGCGTGAGCGGAGACAAACTAACACTTGGGCACCCTTCCTCAGGAGGTTCTGCTCCGCAAATGATAATGTTGAGCGACCAGGGGCTTATAAAACAGTAACTTGCCTTACAATGTCTGCGGTTTAGCAATAGAAGGGCACGGTTTAGTATCAATACACATCCTTGATAAAACCATGCCCTTGAATTAAAATGGCAGTTAATGGATACGAAAGAATTGGTATTTGCGGTATTTTGCATTGAAAATGTCGCAGAATATCTGGGGCTTAAGGGGGACGATGCATACAAACTCCTGACAGAAAAAAGCGATATACTCGATAATTATATCATCCCCTGCTATGACGCCCTTCATACTCAGGGAAAAGAGTACATTGTAAATGATATTGTTGAAATAATGCAAGAAAAAGGATTACTGAAATGATCCTTTACCATGGTTCTCGTTATACAATAGAAAAGCCTGATATTTCTTTCTCCCGCAATAACACAGATTTTGGGAAAGGGTTTTACACAACAACAATTAAATCACAGGCTATAAATTGGACAGGCCGTTTTAAACGCCGGTTTGGCTACGGAACAGTTTCAATGTATGATATTGATGAATTGGATCTTCGGAAAAGTGTATCCATACTGGAGTTTGAAACATACTCTGAACCGTGGCTGGAATATATTGTAAAATGCAGGCGGGGCGAATTTAGCGGGAATTATGATCTTGTAATAGGCGGTATTGCCAATGATGATGTATATAATACCCTGACACTTTTTTTCCGGGGTTATATAGGAAAAGAAGAAGCAATAAAACGATTACGTTATGAAAAACCGAATATCCAATATTGTTTTAAAAATCAGGTAGTTATTGATAATTACCTTAAATTCACAGGAATGGAAAAAATATGAAAGCCGATCCAGCAATTCTGATGCTTACATATTGCGGTGTAATAGATACATTTGCCGCAATGAGAAATATTTCCAAAAGAGAAGCCCTGGATCTGTTTTATAAATCTCAAATTTACCAGGAAATGCGGGAGGGCATCTCTGATATGCATTGCAGAAGCGAAAAATATCTTGCCGAAGACCTAATGCAAGAATTTGATGAGGCGATAACATAAGCCCGGTATCAAGAGGCACTGAAAATCTTTCTCAATCCTCTTGAAAGAAAAAACCCGCCGAAAATTACAACAAAGCGATCCACAATATTTACGGGAATTCGCGAAAGGATATTTATAACAAGCATGGGTGTGCCGCCGCGCATCAGGCTTATCTTAAAGGAATCCTCGGCGCTAAAATAAGGTTTGGACATGGAAAATAGACCATGGTACACAAAATCAATTATCCCGCCCAGAATACTTATGGCAAGACAGGAAACAATGTACAACAACAGCAGCCTGGCAAAAATACTAACCACTGTGGCGCTTGTCTGCGGCCGGCTTCTTTTTAAATCGCCTGACTGCTCTCCGTTGAGCGGCTTCTTCTTTGCCGCAAGCGGATTAAGAGCGCATATCAGCAGCACTTCGGCAAAGCTGCACAGTACAAAGGGGTTGGTGCTGCCTTCCCGGAAACTGGATCCTGCCTGGGTAAGCAGTGCCGTAATCAGACCGGGAACAAGGCCTACAGTGAAACTTACGGCTGCTGTAAATACCGTATCCAGAAACAGCGGTATTTTAATAATATCAATGCACAGAATATTAAGACCGTTATTTGCCGCCGCCGCCAGAATGCAGAGAAGGATTATCTTAATTGCCGCCTTCTTTTTTCTCATAGTGTTCACATGGATTCCGGAAATAAAATAGCAATATAATTCCTTTTTTCATGAATTATTCTATCAACAAATACTTTATCATTTTCATGGCGGTAAAAAATCAGATAACCCGCTGCCCTTGCATAGCGATATGTGGTTGGAAAATTAACTTTTGGAGACAATAATGTTCCAGTATCAGGAAAACTTAACAGTCTTTCTATTCTATCAAGAATATCCTCGATAACCTTTAATGCCGTTTTTGGACTCTCTTGTTCATCTGCAATGTAATCTTGAATACTTTGGAGATCTCGTCTTGCTTCTGCAGAAAGAACAGGATCAATCACTAAAAACTCCGAATTCTTTTCGAACTTCTTTTAATGTACTCCAGCCCTCTTTTTCCCCGGATATTCTGCCTTTTTCCAGCTCCGTCATTAGTTTAATAATTGCTTCATTTTTTTCATAATCTTCCATGGAAAGAATAACATAGCGCCCCCTGCCGTTTTTTGTAAGGTAAACAGGAGAACCGGAACTTATATCTTTTAGAACATCTGTATAATTTCTTAAATCTGATACTGGTTTGATATTCAGCATACATCCTCCATTGCTGTAACAATTATATCCTTATTTTACATAAGATTCAACAGCACAAATATTAAATAGCTGGTTTTTTACATTTTTTTGCAAAACTGTAAATTGCAGAAAGTACCCCGTAAAAGTGTGTTCATATTACAGAAAGTCCCTTGAAAAACTGTAAATATATTACAGAAAGTCACCCGTAAAAGTGTATATATATTACAGAAAGTCCCTTGAAAAACTGTAAAGATTACGATAAAATTGCTGTATAGGTGATAAAGAATGAAAAGATACGCACTGGAAGCCTTAAAAAATTGGAAAAACTCGAAAAACCGCAAGCCCTTGATATTATATGGGGCACGGCAGGTGGGTAAAACCTGGCTTTTAAAAGAGTTTGGGCAAACGGAATACGAACAAATTGTTTATGTAAATTTTGATGATGACGAGCAAATGAGCAGTTTTTTTCAAAAAGACCTTGAACCGGTCCGAATAATCAATGCTCTTGAAAGCCGTTTTAACGTTAATATTATCCCGGAAAAAACCTTGATCATTTTTGATGAATTGCAGGAATGTCAGCGGGCAAAAGATTCCCTTAAATATTTCAATGAAAACGCCCCGCAATATCACATTGTAACAGCAGGCAGTTTTTTGGGTGTTGCTGCCGGCAAATTCCCTGTTGGGCAGGTAAACAGCCTGACCCTTTACCCCATGTCTTTTTATGAATTTTTAGAAGCCATAGGGCACGAAAAGCTGGCAGAAGCCATAAAAAGCCTGGACCTTCCTCTACTGGAAAGTTTATCCGATTTACTAATTAATATGCTAAAAACATATTTCTACATTGGCGGTATGCCGGCGGCAGTGGACTGTTATGCCCAATCCCAAAGTCTGAATAAAGTTCGCGATATACAAAAAGAAATACTGAATAACTACAAAAATGATTTTACAAAACATATACTCCCGCATGATATTCCCAAAGTGCGAATGTTATGGGATTCTATACCTGTTCATCTTGCCCGGGAAAAGAAAAAATTTATTTACAGCGATATAAAAACAGGCGGCCGCGCCAGCGAGTTTGAGAATGCAATGGATTGGCTTGTAAATACAGGTCTGGTTTACAAAGTTCCGCGTACTTTATCGCCAAAACTTCCGCTTGCACGGGACCAAGTTCGTGAGGCGTTTAAGCTGTTTATGCTTGACATTGGTTTATTATGTGCAATAACAAATGTTGACTTGACTGCATTTTACGAAGCCGATCCTAAAATATTCCATGATTTTCACGGAGCAATAACAGAACAGTATGTCTGCCAGGAATTGAAAGCGACCTGTGATAATCCGCTGTTTTATTGGGGGCGCGATAAAGGCGCTGCGGAGGTTGATTTTATTATGCAGTATAAAAACGAAATTATACCGATAGAGGTTAAATCAGAAAGAAACACTCAGTCAAAATCACTAAAGGTTTACATGGAAGAATATAACCCAAAAACGGCAGTAAGAATTTCGTTAAAAAACATGGGTAGAAATAATGCTTTACATTCAGTTCCATTGTATATGATTGGCTCGCTGTTTGAAGTATTGGCATGATAGTTATGAAACACCTTTTGTTAATCAGTGCAGTACTAATGATCCCGGGCATTCACCCCGCATCTGCGCAGGCTCCCTCTGTGCAGGAGATGGCTAATCAATGGACAGCCATTGAACGCCGCCTGCACGAATGGCAGCTTCAGAATAATACCGCCGCAGATGAAGCCCTTCTTAATGCAGCCGATCTTCTTTATTTGTCGGCGCTGGCCTTTCAAGGTTCGGACATGCACCGCATATTCAGGCTAATCCCTCTTGGGGAGCCCTTCGAAAATACCGACATGGTAAAACTTATTGCGGATTTTCGCGGTGCTTTGGCAAGCGGCGAACAGGAGCAAGCCCTGCTGCTATCCGGTGATATTCGCGCTGCCCTTGGTTCGCTGCTGGAATGGAATAACCGTGTCGAGCGCTTTTCTGGCGCCGCATATTACCGGCTGCTTATTGTATTCCTCGCCTTTATTATTCTAAGCGCCGCCGCAGTCGTAATTCTCAGCAAAACGCTCATGCGTTCCATAAACCGGGAAGCCCAAGGGGCCGGTTTTTCCCATGCCTTCCTCCTGGCCCAGGAAGCAGAGCGGGAACGAATCAGCAGGGAGTTACACGACACCATAGCCCAGGATCTGCGCTGTCTTTCGCTGGGCATGGAAAAAATCAGCCGCACCGCAGATGGCGCCGAACGTGAAAAGCTCTGTGAGGAAGCTGCCGCAGCCCAGTCCGCCCTTATCCGCAGGGTACGGGATATATGCGACAATTTAGTGCCGCCGGACTTCCGGTTCCAGGACATGGGCGATGCAATTCGGCGGCTATGCATGGATTTCAGCAAGCGCACCGGAATAGACTGCCGTGCTGAAATAATAGAAGGTTCAAGGCTCGCCTTTTTAAACCAGGAACAACAACTGCAGGTATTTCGAATCGTGCAGGAAGCTTTGAACAATATTGAAAAACACGCAGATGCCTCCGAAGCAATAGTCATTATGCGGGGAACGGAAGGAGAGTACATAGGCATATCCGACGACGGTAAGGGTTTTGATCCTTCCAGGGAAAACTCACCGTTCCGTTTATCAGCCGCCGAACCTGCCCGGCTTGGAATATGGAGCATGGGCAAACGAGCTGAAATATTGGGCGGTAAATTAACAATTACCAGCGAGCCTGGTGAAGGAACCCTTGTGCGCCTGGAACTGCCAAGTAATAATTAAGAAATGAATGCTCCAACTTTTAATGTAATGTTGATTGATGATCACCCCATGCTTAATTATGGTCTTGCAGCCTGCCTCGAAGAAACAGGCCGTTTTTCTATAAGCGCACAAGCTACCAGCCTGAGTGAAGCGCAGTGCATTATTAAAGATGCGAAAACTCTCCCCTCGCTTATAATACTGGACATTTTATTAGGCGAAGAGAATGGGCTCGATTTCCTTTCCTTTCTTGACGACTTCTGCCGGACGTCGCTGCAGACAAAGCCGCCGGTACTTGTCTGTTCAGTCCTGGAAGACCCCTTCCGCATACGTTCCGCCCTGTCGCTGGGAGCGTCCGGTTATATACCAAAAACCGGAACCAAGACCGAACTGATCTCTGCCATAGACACCGTACTGCAGGGCGGACTGTTTGTTCCCGATGAATACACCGGCGCGTTACACGAAGCATCCAGCATTCATGCCAGATTTACCAAGCGGGAAATAACGGTACTTAATCTGATAAAGCAAAACAAAACCAACCAGCAAATAGCCCAGAACCTTAACATTAGTCTGCGTACAGTAGAAAATTATATCAGCAATATTTATTTTAAAACCGGCGCGGAAAACCGGCTGGAATTATTAAAACTGTAGGGCAGCGGCGTGGTTCAGTTAACAGCGTCCTCGGCAGTCTCGGCATTGGGGTAATTTATTGAGACACCACTTCTTCCCTGTCGGCCAGGGTAACTTCCAGAGTGCTTTCCGCGCCGCCGCGGATAATGCCGACGCTGACGCTTTCACCGGGCTTGCAGGCTTCCAGTGCTGCATAAAGATCGGCCAGTGTCCCCACCTTTAAACCGTTCACCGATGTAATAATGTCGCCGCCAAGATAGATAACGGAACGCCCGTACTGAACAGGCTCGCTCCCCTGCCTTAGACCGGCTCTTTCTGCAAGCCCGTTTCTGCGGGTACGGGAAACAAGCAGCCCCGAATCGACAGAAAGGTTCGCATAACGCACAAGAGACGGGAAAAGCTGCACCATTGTTGCGTCTATCCAGCCGCGGCGCACCCTGCCGAACTGCATCAGCTCGGTTACCACACGCTTGGCCGTGTTTACAGGAACCGCAAAACCAATTCCGACAGAGCCGCCGGAAGGCGAAAATATCACTGTATTAATCCCTATCATTCTGCCCTGGGTATCCAAAAGAGGGCCGCCGGAATTCCCGGGATTAATCGATGCATCAGTCTGAATCATGTCGCGTATTATACGCCGCCTGGATGTCTGAATCGGCCTGCCCAGCCCGGATACAATGCCCACTGTCAGCGTCCTCTCCAGCGCAAAGGGATTTCCGATGGCGAGTACCTTCTGCCCGACCCTGAGGGAGGAAGAATCGCCGTAAGGTACGGTCGTAAGTTCCATTCCCGCCGGAGGATCAAATTTCAGCACCGCAAGATCGTTTTCGGGATCGGCGCCAACCACTGTGCCTTCAAACTGACTACCGTCAGCCAGGTTGATAAATACCCTGTATGCGTTTTCGATGACGTGATTATTGGTAAGAACAAAACCGCGTGTATCAATAATTGAACCGGAACCCGAACCGCTTTCCTGCGGAACAGGCTCCAAAAACCAGTTAATCGCCATGGTCTCTGTAGTAATATTAACAACAGCGGCATTAAGCTGTTCATAAATCGAGATATTTTCCCGTTCATCTTCGGAAAATGGAACAAGGTCGCTTGTATTCAGGGCTGTGTATTCGGTCTGCCTGAGTGTGAACTCCGGCTCCTGGGCAGAGGCTGTCTGAAGGGCTGTATTTTTAGCTCCGAAACCGGGTTTCACCCCCAGCCCCAGGGCAAAAAGGATCACAATAAGTCCGCTTAAAAGCGAGAAAAATAAAACCTGACCGCGGGTATAAAGTTTCATTTCAATTCCCCCAGTTTTCAATTATATAGTAAAAAGACCGATAATAGAAGTGGATATGTCCCGATTTTTAACACTTTTGATTGTTGTTTTCATTGTTACTCCTCTTTTCGGCCTTGATTTACCTGTGCGGCAAATCCCCGACGATTCACCTTTAAGGATACTACTGAAGGATTCCTGGCTGACCGAAAGCCCCAGCCGTGTTTTAACGCGCCGTACCGTCTCACTGACGCTCGACGGAGGCAACAGGGTAGAAATACGCGTTGAATCGGGCCGCAATGAGTTTATGGTGATTTTCGCCAGAGAACTGATGAGGGGGCGCATGGCCGATGACGGCAGCCCTGACGTACCGCGCACAAATACGGGTCTGTTTCCCGGCTGGGCGCAGGGCTCCTGGATGATCACCCGCAGTCTGGAAACAGGGCAGCCTATGCTGATTCGGGTATTCCCGCGCAGCGATCAATTTACATATATTCAATTCCGCCCGTTCACCTCCGACAAATGCCAGATGGATGTAGTTCTCTATGGCAGTTACGCGGTGCAGTCGCTGCCGCTGCCTGTACCATTCGAGAGGCTCTACACAATGCCGGTGAACGATGTTCTGCGGCTTGCCGGCGACAAGTTTCCGCTGAAATACTTCGAGCCAAATCCTATGGACTATGCCGGTCAGCGAAGGTTTATCGGCATGGTACGTCAGCGCCTTCCGCAGCTTCGTTTTGCTGACGACGGTGCAATTAACGAAGATGGTGACTATGTTTTTATAAATACCCTGGAGCAGCAAAACGAAGCGAGGGGCGGTCTTAACTGCTCAGGTTTCGCAAAGTGGCTCATCGACGGTATTCTGCGCCCTGTTACAGGCAGGCGGCTTGCGATACCGCCCTTAAAAGAGCCGTTCGGCAGCCGTGGTTCTTCTTTTACGGAACTGCATGAAGAATCGCGGGATCCATTCTTCGGCCTTGACTGGATACGGAACCTTGCCGCCGAAGCAGGCTCCGTCCTGCGCTCACCCGCTTACAGCAGCCTTGACGAAATAGAAGTACGCAGCGAGGTTTTTTCGCAGGTACTTGTCCCTGTTAACAGGGCGTTCTCCGCGCACTCGTACACAGGCTTTCTGCAGGATGCCGGGTATGGCATTGAGGGACTCCACCCCCTGCTCTACACCCTCGCTATTGACGAGCCCGGGAGGTTTTACCTTGCGGCGGTTAACACCGAAATGGGCCCTGCATCAACGCCGGAAAACCTGCGCGGCGGCGCCAGAATGCGTCAATATTTTCACATTGCGGCATTAGTTCCGTATTTTACCGAATACGGCGACTTTAGAATCGTAGTCTTTGAAAGCGCCGCCGAGACATCTTTTAATGCCTTCAGAACCCGCTACCCGGAGCATCATGTAAATCTTGTACGTATCCCGCTCGAGACCGCTTTTGATCCATAGGCAAACCAGCTATACTTAAAGAATGAGACGGGATATTGATGCTGTTGCATTCGACCTTGACGGAACCCTGTACCCCAACTACCGCCTGAACATCAAACTTCTCCCGTTTATCCTGAAAGAATGCCGCCTTCTGGTTGCGTTCGGGAAAACCCGTGAAATTATCCGTGAAGAGCAGGAAAGCTCTCCAAATTATCCTCTTACCGACTTCTACAATTATCAAGCAGCCATTACAGCAAAAATACTGAACCTGGCGCCGGATATTGTAAAGGATAAAATAGACCGCCTTATGTACCGGGGCTGGGAACCTCTGTTTAAGAACGTTGAGCCTTTTTCATATGTACCGGAAACACTTTCCGCCCTTAGGGCAAAAGGATATAAACTGGGGCTGCTCTCTGATTTCCCGCCGGAAAATAAACTTGATTATCTTGGGCTTTCCGGCTGTTGGGACGCAGTGCTATGTTCAGAAAGTTCAGGAACCATCAAACCTCATCCCCTCTCTTTCCTGGAATTGAGCAAATCGCTCGGTCGGCCGCCGGAAAAAATTCTCTATGTGGGAAACAGCCTTGATTATGATGTGGCCGGAGCATGCCGCGCGGGAATGAAAACAGCCTGGATAAAAAACCCCCTGCTGCCCGGCCGTGTAAAAAATTATAAACCCGATTTTACCTTTACAAGCTATCGCCAATTACTCGATTATATGCTAAATTGATATCAATGGTTTTTACTATTGGGAATCTGATTACCATTGGCATTGTTGCACTTACGCTGATCCTCTACCGGTTTTTGGACAAGAATAACCGCTCTCTGGACAAGGTGCGCAAATTTGCCGATAAGTGCAAAGATGATATTGCCGCATACGTTGAAGAAAAAAGCATTGCGGTAAAGAATTTCGGAATTGATCTGGATGTGGAAAGAAAGGCCGCAGCGGAGCTGATGAAAAGCATCCAGAAGATTACCGAGGAAGAGCTTGCAAAAAAAGCCCAGACAATTGCCTATATCGACGAGCAAATAAAAGCTTACGATTCATCCTTACAGGAACTGGCGGGAATGACCGGCCGCGTCCAGGAAAACCTGCACCGCATCCGCGATGAATCCGCTTTTGTTGAAAGCGCGGGCAAAAAGGTAGGCGAAGCCAGGGAAAAAATGGAGCAAATCCAAAAAGCCCTGAGTATAACGGATAAAAATCTGCATGAGGCGGAAGATCGCTATAGAAAACAAAATGCCGAAGCTCTGGAGATGAATGCAAAGGCGCTGATTTCTGCAACGGAAACCAGAATTGCCGGCTTTGAGACAGTTGCAAAAACTATTGAACGCAAGGTAGCCGAACACCGCCTGGCCGTTGATCGGGTAGAAAAGGAAAGGGAAGCAGTCCTTGCAAGGGACACCGAGCAGATCAATAAAACCCTTAGAGAAGCTGTAGAAAAGGCGGGTAGCCGCGCCAACAAACTGGAAGAAACTGCCCTGGTAAAACTGCGGGAGCAGGCGCAGGAACGGATAAATCAGCTTAAAACTCTGGTTGAAGAAAAAATCAAGGCTGTTCAGGAAAACGCCAAGGGCAAACTGGGTGAAATAAATACCGCCCTTACCCAAACTCAAAGCGAATGGAAACAGGGCTTTAGAGAATTCAACACCGAGGCAAAAAAGCAGCAGGAAGAGTTGAATGACTCGCTGAATAAACAAACAGAAAACTGGAAGGAACTGTGTAAAAATTCCGAACAGAATATAATCAGCGCCGTTGAAAAGCGCCTTGGCGAATATAAAAGCGCCCATACCGAATCAATTAATCAACTGAATAATCTTGCAGATGACGCAGCCCGCCTGGATTCAGAACTGCGTTCCTATATGCAGGGAGCCATGAACAGGGTTTCCGGCGACTTTGCCGATTTCGAGAAAGAATCCCGCACTGCAAGGGATGCCGCCATTGCCGACTTTAAGGCACAGTCAGGCTCTTTGCGCAAGGAGCTTAAGGAACTGGACAAGGAGCTTGATGAAATAAAACAGCAGGCATTTGACAATGTTTCGGGCAAACTTAAAAAATTCGAAGAAAGCGTTTACGGTGAAATTGAAAAACGCAGCGCCGAAATAGAAAATAAAATGACGGAGGCCCAGCAGAATACTGAAAACCTGCTTAAAGAGGCTGAAAGTGCGAATAACGCTGAATGGCGGAAGATCGAAGAAAATGTAGCGGCAGAACAGCGGAAAAATATCGCGGATATAGCCGAACGGCTGACAACGGATCTGAACAGGCTTAAACAAGAAGCCTCGGCATTTGAAGACGGCATTCGCGAAGAGATGCGCAATGCAGACGACTCCCGTCTTTCGTTTGCGGATCAGAACAGGCGGGATTTGGAAGAAATCCGTCTTGCCGCCGAGAACGAAGTTAAGAATCAAATCGGGCAGCATCACCTTACCATGCAGGAAACCCTGCGGCAGAAGCAGAGGGAACTGGACGAAAAACTCGAAGAAATATCAGATAACTCTGAAACAAGGTACGCCGCCATTGAAACCTCCGCTGAAAATTCCCGGAAGACAATCGAGGAATGGCATGGCCAGTTGAAAACCCAGATGCGGGATATGGATGCTTCGATGGAAGAACTGCGCCGCCGCAGCCGGGATATGGCGACGGAAAATGATGAGCGGATTGATTCCATGCGTGTTAGCCTTGAAGACATTCGCAAAGAACTGGGCGTTCAGACAAAGGTGTTCGCAAAAACCGGCGAGCTTAAGCAGGAGCTTGAGCGCCGCATGGAAGAAATAAGCGGAGACCTCGACCGCCTGGATCAGCGTAAAAATGAAATTGTCCAGATAGAAAGCCAGTTTACCCGCATTAAGCGGCTGGAAGATGAAGTAAACGCCAAAATGACGCGCTTCCTCTCGGAAAAACACCGGATTGAACTGATGGAAAGCGATTTTAACCGCCTGCTTCAGACTTCCCAGGCTGTCGAAGAAAAGCTGACCCAGGTATCAACCTCCGATGACATCTTACAGGGTGTGCAGGTGCAAATCCGCAGGCTGGAAGATTCGATCAAAGAAACCGAAGAAAAGTACCAGCGTGTCCAGCGTAAGAGCCAAACGCTCGAAGAAACAACCGAAAGCATAGACCGCAACTTTAAGTCATTACAGGAAACGGAAGCTGCCCTCAAAACTGCGGGCGAAACCATTTCCCTGCTTACAGAGCAGAGTGAATATATGAGGTCCTCGATTGAGTCTCTGGTAACTGAAAATGAAAAAGCCCGCGACACCTCCGACAAGCTCGCTATCCTCGACGATTCGCTTACCCTGATTGAAAAACGCATCGTGGAAATGAACGTAGCCCGCGAATGGCTTGCCCGCCTGGAAACAGAAATGCAGGCGCTGGATAAAGACGCCCAGACACAGCTCCGCCTGACAAAGTCGCTGCTCAGCCGCGAAGGAGGCAAAATCACCGCCGCCGCCGCGAAGAGCAGCAAGGGCGCCCCGCCCCCGCAGGACCGTGACAATGTTATAAGGCTTAAACGCTCAGGCTGGACGATAGACGAAATCGCCAATGCCCTTGGGCTTTCCAAAGGCGAGGTAGAGCTTATTCTTGAACTGGGCTCGCTGGATTAAGGTTTTTCTCTGTAATTACAGAATTTTTTTCTAAAATACTAAAGCACCACACGTCCGTGCGCCAATATATATATGTAAAAGATGAAAGTTATAATTTCTTTATCTTTTACTTGTATCTTGAATTTGAAAAAAGGTACACTAAATTACTTTAGGAGAGTGTAGTTATGACATCAACAGAGACATTAACCTTTGAAAAGGTCTGGGCAATGTTCCAGGAAACCCGAGAACAAATGAAGGAAACTGATCGGCAAATCAGCAGATTAGGTAATCGTTTTGGGGAACTGGCCGAGCATCTGGTTGCTCCCAACATAAAGGAAAAATTCAGGGATTTAGGCTTTAAATTCGAACAAATCTCGCTTGATCACAGTATTTATGACGGCAATGGGCGGTGCCTTGCGGAGATTGATATACTGCTGGAAAACGGCGATATAGCCATGGTGGTAGAGGTAAAAGCAAAACCGCGCGAAAATGATGTGGACGAACACGTAAAGCGGATTGAAGTACTTCGCCGGCGTGCCGATGCCCGCAATGACAGACGCAAGTTTCAGGGAGCCATAGCCGGAGCAATAATGAGCGATTCTGTGCGCAACTACGCCCATAAGGCGGGTTTTTATATAGTAGAGCAGACTGGTGTCACTGCCGGGAGCGACGAACCGGAGGTTCGGAGCGACCATTCAATATTTCCACTCAGTGCGCGACCCGAAGGGGAGCCTACTGTGAAGATTTCCATTCCAAAAGATTTTTCTCCTAAAGAGTGGTAGTCACCCCGCCAAGCACAAAAAAAACCCCGGCTGCCCGGGGTTTTTTTATAGTCTGCTAAATTAAATTACCAGCTAACTTTGAAGTGCACGGGAATTCCAAAGTAAATTTCGCCGGCTGCATCAACATTGCTGCCTGCTTGTTTACCGGACGAACTCTCGGTTGCCATACTAAGCCCGGTCTGGAGTGTTACACCCCCAATCTCGTAGGTAGCATACACGCCAAGGCTGAATGTGGTGTCATTATTTATATATTCTTCTGTGCTGCCACCAACATCAAGTTCAGCGGTCGATGAAGCTACTGCAAAAGCAAGCTGGGCACCGACGGTAAGGTTTTCGGTAATACCGTATTTTCCTCCAAGAGCCATATACAACCCGAATAAACTGGCCTTTTCGTCTTTTCCAAAAGTCTGCCCTTCATAGACACCAATTGGATTATCAGAGCCGGTTATACCGCCAAACACCATGTGGGTAATAAGGCCGACTGTAAGGTTTTCAACACCGGTGAACTGTACCGCAAGATCAATGCCAAGCAGGAAGGGCGAAACAAAACTAACTTGATCGCCAGCAACCATGTCATCTTCATATACGGTGAATGGTGTAGCGACACCAAAAGCAATGTCAAGGCCGTCTACAACAAACAGGTTGGCATAAACGCCAATGCTGTTTTGCCACGCACCATTACCATCCGGATCGCTCGAACCGGTAAGATCGTTGCTATGCTTTGATGTTTCGTTTCCGCCTTGAATCCTGTAGACAAATCCGAGCGATATTACATCGGCGAGTTTATCAAGCTCAACCCTTAAACCCATATTAATCGCATCGGAGTTCCAGTGGTCGCGGGGATCAATATTCAATACGCTGGTACCGATTGTAACATAAACAGGCTCGAAACCGGCAGTTATGTAATACAGCGTATCGCCCAATTTGAGGCCTTTGCAATAAAAACCATCCTCAAAATCATCGTAGTAGAAGAAATCTCCATTAAAGGCATCGGCAAAGAAACTGATTTTGCTGCCATCGCCTTCATTCCCTACATAACCGCTGAAAATACCGATATCACCCTTGAAATACCAGTCTCCAAAGCCCTGACCCAGAACGTCAAGAAATGTCGCGCCATTGTCGTTGTAGAAACTTGGGCCATGCTCCCAGTCGGCCAAAGCTCCCAGGTCCCAATCCAGGAAGGCCTCATAATTTTCACCTGTGTAGGTGAATGACAGACCTAAACCATTGCCGAAGCGGGCGTGCGGAATGGACAGGAAATTAACATCCCCGGGTTCCGAATTGTCAGCAGCTTTTCCTGTACCATTCTCAACACTGAACAGATCGACTGCGGCTTCCGCATGGAATCCAATGGACAACTGCGCAAAGGCGGCTGTGGTTATTAATGCGAGCAGAATAGAAATTGCAACAAGCTTTTTCATATTTCCTCCTTAAACTTGCGGGAAGGAAGCAACCGACGGTTACATTTTGCTTTCATGAACCGGAAAAATTCCGATAGTCTACGAGAGCGTAAATCGTTATTATGGTTAAAATTGCACATAGATTATGCATTGCACGTAATTCAAGTTTGATCGGGTGTAAGCACTTATGTATGCAACAGGAGGTTTTATGAGATACAAGGAGCCCTTTACGGTTTATCCCAGAAAATTAAAAACAGTTACCGTGTTCTATTACCAGTGTTATGACAGTAATGGCAAAAGAATTTGCGGCCATTCTACCGGACAACGGACAAAAACAGCCGCCAAAATATATTGCATGGAGTTATATAAAAAAGGAAAATTAGTACCCGAAAAAAGAACCATTGGCTTTGCTGATTTTGCTGTCGGCTGGTGGAATCCCAAAACATGTAAATATCTGGAATGGCGACGGATGCAAAATCCCCTTGCGCCTTCTACCATCGATCATTATAAAACCAGTTTGGAGCGCCATATAAAACCATATTTTGGAAATATGCGGCTTAACACTATATGTCAGGAAACAATACAAAACTGGATTATAACCCTTTCACGGAAAGGCTGCAGCAATTCTTCCATTAATGTTCATATCGCTACGCTAAAGGTAATGTTGAAAGAGGCGGTACGTCTTAAACTGATAACATTCGATCCGTCCGAGAAAATAAAAAAATTAACTGCACATAACAAAGAAGTCCAAATATTAAAGCGTGAAGAAGTACGAAAACTATTCCCGGAGAACTGGAAAAATGTTTGGACAAGCCATGAGGTGTATATTTTTAATATGCTTGCCGCCTGTACGGGCATGAGGCTGAGCGAGATAATGGGCCTGCAAAGAGAAAATATCCATGATAATTATATACATGTTTGTGTTCAGTATTCAAAAAAATACGGCTTAAGGCCATTAAAGACAAAAGACTCAAGGAATGTTCCTATTGTAGACAGTCTGCGCAGGAACCTTCTAAAACTCGTTAATTATGGGCAAGGGTTTGTTTTTTCCGATTCGGGGGGTAAAACTCCGATTTCACGGAGTCGGCTTTACAGGGAAACGGGAAGGGCCTTCGATAAAATAGGCATAGACAGCAGGGAGAGAAAAAAACGCAGTATTACACTGCACCATTGGAGGCATTTTCTTAATACTGCCCTGCTTATGGCTAATGTCAGTACACTTAAAGTTCAGAAGGTTACGGGCCACAAATCCCTGTCCATGACCAGGCACTATACCCATTTTGACAGCCGTGAATTTTCCGAGGTTCTTGATGTTCAAAAAACAATTCTCCCCTGAAAACTGCTGTCATTTCCGCTGACATAGGCTTTGAGTGGGACGCTGCCTGTTTTTTGAGTTTTTGTGTGGAAAACTGAAATTTCCCAAAAAAACCCCTGTTTTTGGCCGAAATCCTGGAAATAATCAATTTTTTACTGCAAAAATCCTTGATAAACTACTTGAACACTTTATAAAAAGATGCGATAATATAGAGGAGGCGTTTTCTGGGCTTGTGCCGGGAACGCATGTTAGGATATGTACACTAAAGGGGCATTGTACACTGTATTGGGGGTTGTTTTCGGGAAACCGGGTAGAATCCACTTTCGGAAAAATATCTTGACAAAAAAATTAAAACATGATACTACTATGATCAATAGTACTTCATGAGATAGGGGAGGAACTAAGTAACCGTCGGTTGCTTCCTTCCCGCAAGTTTAAGGAGGAAATATGAAAAAGCTTGTTGCAATTTCTATTCTGCTCGCATTAATAACCACCGCCGCCTTTGCGCAGTTGTCCATTGGATTCCATGCGGACGCCGCAGTGGATCTGTTCAGTGTTCGGAATGGGACGGGGAAAGCCGCTGACAATTCGGAGCCCGGAGATGTTGATTTCCTGTCTATTCCGCACGCCCGTTTCGGAAATGGATTGGGTCTGTCATTCACCTACACAGGTGAAAATTATGAAGCCTTCCTGGATTGGGACCTGGGAGCTTTGGCCGATTGGCAAGGACACGGAAGTTTCTATTCCGATAATGGCGCGACATTCCAGGACTTTCTGGATCAGGGTTTTGGAGACTGGTACTTCAAGGGTGACATCGGTATTTTCAGCGGCTATGTAGGGAATGAAGGTGATGGCAGCAAAATCAGTTTCTTTGCCGATGCCTTTAACGGAGATTTCTTCTACTACGATGATTTTGCAGATGGTTTTTATTGCAAAGGTCTCAAATTGGGCGAAGCACTGTATTACATAACTGCCGGTTTCGAGCCTGTTTTTGTTACGATCGGTACCAGTGTAATCAGGTCAGTACCCGATGGAACCTGGAACTCAGATGCAATTAATATGGGTTTAAGGCTCGAGCTTGATAAACTCGCCGATGTGATATCGCTCGGATTTGTCTACAGGATTCTTGGCGGAAACGAAACATCAAAGCATAGCAACGATCTTACCGGTTCGAGCGATCCGGATGGTAATGGCGAGTGGTACAACAGCATTGGCGTTTATGCCAACCTGTTTGTTGTAGACGGACTTGATATTGCTTTCGGTGTTGCAACAGAATTCACCGTATATGAAGATGACATGGTTGCTGGCGATCAAGTTAGTTTTGTTTCGCCCTTCCTGCTTGGCATTGATCTTGCAGTACAGTTCACCGGAGTTGAAAGTCTGACAGTCGGTCTTATTACTCACCTGTGGTTTGGCGGTATAACCGGCTCTGATAATCCAATTGGTGTTTATGACGGGCAGTATTTTGGAAAAGACGAAAAGGGCGGTATGTTCGGATTGTATATGGCTCTTGGTGGAAAATACGAAATTACCGAAAACCTTACTGTTGGTGCCCAGCTTGCCTTTGCAGTACTTTCAGAGACTGCTGAACTTGATGTTGGTGGCAGCACAGAAGAGTTTATCAATAATGACACCACATTCAGCCTTGGCGTGTATGCTTCTTACGAGATTGGGGGTGTAACACTCCAGACCGGGCTTAGTGTGGCAACCGAGAGTTCGTCCGGTAAACAAGCAGGCAGCAATGTTGATGCAGCCGGTGAGATTTACTTTGGAATTCCCGTACACTTCAAAGTTAGCTGGTAATTTAACCTAGCAGTGAAAAAAACCCCGGGCAGCCGGGGTTTTTTTTGTGGAACACCACGAACACCATTTGCCCTGATGGCCGAAGATATGTATATTATAACTATGGAAACAACACAAACAGCAGGGCGGCAACCGGATGCCCCTCCCCCCGGTTTTGAAACAGTCTGGGCGACATTAGACAGAATTGCCAAGCGGCAGGAAGAATCCGACCGAACAATGAAAAAAAATAGAGATGATTTTTACAGAAGGCTTGGACATTTAACCAACCTTTTTGGCGAAGTAACTGAACATATGCTCGCAGCCGATCTATGTGAAAAATTCAGAGATTTTGGGTTCGACTTTCCCAGAGCAAATCCAAATGTTTTTGTTAACGACAGGGTGAATAAGATTTATCTGGAAATTGACATCATGCTGGAAAACGGCGATAAAGCCATGCTGGTCGAAGCAAAAACAAAACTCACCACCGACCGTATAGATAAACACATAGAACGCCTTGAAAAAATGCGTGTCTATGCAAATATACGCGGTGATAAACGCGCTTTTTTGGGAGCGGTTGCAGGTATTGTAGTAACAGATGAAGCAAGAAATCACGCATTAAACCAGGGCCTTTATTTTATTGAGCCTTCCGGAGATACTTATAACATAACCCCGCCAAACGGCAGCCCAAAAGAATGGTGATTTTACACCCCGTCTGCTCTGCGGCAGGGTAGGTTGATTATTTTTACCATTTGTCCTATAAAGAAAGTATAGTTAAAAGCTCGGGCCGTTAGCTCAGTAGGTAGAGCATCGCCCTTTTAAGGCGGTGGTCGGAGGTTCGAATCCTGCACGGCTCAATGAAAAAAAACTCCGTCGATAGGCGGAGTTTTTTTGCTTACCGTGCGGGATTCGAAGGGTTTTCGCGGCCCGAGGAACCACTGGTTCCGATGGCAAACGCACATGGATGTGCGTTTAGCGAAAACCCCGGCCTGGTAGCCGTCACCCAGCACTTAATTTTTAAGTGCTGGGTGAAAATCCTTCCTATCGGCTCGCCGACCATAGGGAGGCCTACCCGAGGCAGGGATGCCGAGGGTTGTAAGGCGAATCCTGCACGGCTCAATAAGAAAAAAACTCCGTCGGTAGACGGAGTTTTTTTGCTTACCGTGCGGGATCAGGAATTGTTTTTCCGCATCTTCAGTTCTGTTTCTTTCTTTTCAAGGGCTTCCTTCACCGCCGCAAGCTCGTCAAGTATGGCCTTTATCTCGGGGGCGTCACGCTCTACAATGGATTCGCGGCGCTCGGCAAATGTGCGGTAAACCTCGTTCCCCAGGCGGCTCAGGATTTTTTGAGCCTGGCCTTCAAGCTGCCTGATTTCGAGCATCATAATTCCGCGTTCACCCAGATCCTGGGCTTTTGCGCCTGCCTTAACGGCAAATTCCTTGGATGCCGTAAGTCCCTGATCCATCAATTCCTTCATTCTTTCGCTAAATGTCATATTGTCTCCTTACTTTCTCTTAATACCCAGAATGGTAAGATCATCATACTGTTCGTCCTCTTCAAGGTAAGTATAGTACATATACGCTTCATTTTCACGGAATTCCTGGGTGGAAGAACAATATTGTCTGTACTGCTGGAAGTGCTTTTTCAGAAATTCATCCACCTTTTTGTCCACAAGGACTTTTGAGTCTTCACCGGAATTGGGGCCCTTATAGCAACGAAACATTTTTTCTACCGATACCATGGCCATAATCACTTCTTCGGCAGTTCCCTTACAGAAAGAAAAATCGAACTGCAGCTCTTTTTCACCTTCGGGATTGTGGTGTTTACGCAGCGTGTAGACCTGCCTGGCCATTACCGCATTGATGATGTCGTGAACGCGATCGGCCCCCAGTTCTTCATCAGCCTGGCCGCTTGCATGGTTTTCGTGGGGCGTATCAGTCTCGCCTTCGGCGCATACGGTTTCCTTAAAATCTTCGCCGCGGAATTTTCTCTTTGCTTCTTCAATACCGTCTGTATAAAGCAGCAATATGTCTCCCTGGCCGAGGGTAAGAGTCTGCACCTTATAGCCGCCCTTGGATTCAACAATGAAATTGGGAAGTACGCCGGTAGCCGGTGTTTCCGGCAAGGAAATGGTTTTTATCCTGCTTTCCGATGCATCATATAAATGCACGATATTGTCGCCGGCATTGCAGAAGCGCAATGTTCCGGTATGGGTGTCGAAAAGGCAAAGGGTAAAAGCTGCAAACCTGCCCTTAAAAGCCAGGGTTTCTATAAAGTCATTTATCTGGTAAACGACTTCCTCGATTCGCATACCTTTGTCATCCGGCTTCCACTGTTTAAAGTAATTCAGGAACATAGTCGCTACCTGGATCATTATAAGGGCCGCAGGTATTCCCTTGCCGGCTACATCACACTTTATGATGGCCCAGTAACGCCCATCCAGTTCCTTGTAATCGAAGTAGTCGCCGGATACTCCCTTGGCCCCTTCGTAGTAACCGAAAAATTGGACGCTTCCCGTCTCCTTGAATCCTGTACTCTGCTTATTGCCAAATTTGTCCAAATCCAGGGGGATAAATTTCTTCTGTATTTCCTTGCCTATCGAAAGATCCGAAGCTGCCACAGCCGCCTTAACAAGGCCGTGGGTCATGTCGTTAATGGTACTGCCCAATACGGCCAATTCATCATGGGAAGTGATGTTAATATCCAGACCGGCAAGTTTTGCCATATTTTCCGTATCACGGATTGTTTCGACATGGCTCACCAGTTTCCGGATCGGCTTGATAATAATGGTTGATAGAATCAGAGCGCCGATTATTCCAATGATAAGCGCAGCAACGGCGACGACCAGTATGGTCTGCAGCAGCAGCAACTGTCTGCTGGATATTTCCGCAACAATGGTATCCAGCGACACTTCCAGCCGGACGATACCTCTAAGGTAATTATCATCTGTGCCGAGACGGAACATTACCGGCTTAAAGAATATAAAAATATTATCAGATGTTTCCGGAAGATGTTGAGCAGAAAACTGCGGATAGGAGCCAATTTCACCGGTAAGTTCTGCCAGCGTTTCGGCTAGAGTTGTTTCCAACGAACGGGTAGTAAGCTGAATCTCGTCGAGGCGCTCAAGGCTTCGTGCATCTGTACGGAGCGCCAGGGAAACTCCTTCCTGTGTCAATTCTGCGATGGTTTGAGTAATATGCCCCACACTTCTGCGGGCGTTTTCATTCAGCTCCCTGCCAAATTCTTCAAGAACAGGGCTAAGATCGTCATGTATCCTGGAAACGCCTTCCTGCAACTCGGAAGTATCGATCTTGGATAATATATTTCGATCGTTTGTCGCCCAGACATGATCGTTGTAAATTGTGGAACCGGAGCCAAAACCGGTTATCGTAACATAATTGGCTTCTGGAAGGACTATTGACTGCGAAGGAAGAAAACCCAGTTCCAGCAAATTTCCGGCTGGTAAATACGCTCTGGCGCTTGAGGCAAGTCCTTCCAGCAATACCGTGGAACGATCCCATAATCCCTGCAGCAGGGTTTCCCGCTGGGTTCTGGTCATTAAGTAGTACAGAGGACTGGAAACCATTACAACCACCAGGAGTACGAGTACAGTGGTATATGCTGCAAGTTTGAAACGCAGGCCAATCCCCCGCTTTTTTATTCTGGTAATTTGTTTTTTCTTTTCCATAGGCAATAAATCTCCTGTAATGAGTGCAAGCGCTTCCATCTTTACCGCTGAACTTTCGGCAATTACTCCGCCGATACCGCGCACCGCGGCGAACATTCCCAGAACGCAAAAAACAACCAGCACGGCGGCAAGCGCCATGCCCGGATTTAGCAGCACTTTGCGCTCTGCCCTGCGCGTCCAGTAAGGTTTCCATTCCTGTAAATAGTCGCCGAATTTAACGGTTCCCCTTCTGCCGGCGGTTATTATCTGCTCGGCTGTATACCAGCCCCTTGAAGAATGCTCCAGCCTTAAGCGATACCGGCCCTCTTCAAGATTATCAATAACAAGGCCGCTGATTTCACGGTCGGAGCGAGTAATAAATTCTCCGCCGGCGGCCAGGAATTCTGATGAAGATCCGGAAGCATCCTCCGGTTCAAGAATAATTCTGGCAACAGAACCGTTGGTAGCAAAACCTCTTCCGATTATTCTTAATGTCAGCACACCCTGTTCATCCTGGGAAGAATCAACATAGCTGACTGATGTATAGGGAATAAATTTATTTGTTCTGAACACAATGCTCGATCTTTCACTGATATTTCCGGCCTGATCAATGGCTGATACCGAGAATGCCCAATAGCCGTCATCCTGATTAACATAGCTTACAGTGCTGCCTGTTCCCATTAATCGCGATGGAGGATTATCCGGTGTCCTGCCGGGAGTGTTCCCCAGATATTGCAGGCTCCACGTATATCCTTCAAGAAACGGTTCATTGGAAGGTTCCCAGGCCATTCTGAAACTGTTGGTAGTAAGGTAGCCGCGATCATCGACCGCCGGCTCGATAAGGATCAAGGCGTCGGGCGGTGTTGTTTTTCTATAGTATTCAATACGGGAAGGCGCAGACCAGTTGCCGGCAAAGTCATGTGCAATTACGCTGAAATACCACCGGCCTTCCTCAGGGGCGTAAAGGTCAAGATTCAGATTTGCAGTGCTACCGGTATTGTAAACCATCACCTGTCTTTCCGGTTCATCATCCTGGTCCTTAGACCAGTTCCATGAGAAGCCAAGAATACCGGAAGGATCCGCAGGGATATTCCAGGAATATCTTGCACGCTCTGAACGGGAAGGCCTGCCGGGAGTATAGCCGGTGGTTATTCTCGGTCTTTCAACAAAACGATCCGGCTCTACAGAATATATTCGTCCGGCACCCCCGGAGATTCCCTGCCAAAAAATGGAAATGCCGTCCCAGCCAACAACAGGCCTGGCAAAAGACGCTTCGCCTGATGTACCGGAAAGTTCGTAATTTTGCCAGGTTAAACCATCATGCCGTGCCATAAAAACACGGTTGTTCCCCCTGCTGTTATCGAACCATGTAACAATAGGGAAACCTTCATGTAAAAAGCCAATGGGGTTATTGCAGTACGCTTCTGTACTGTTTACCCTCTCTATTAGCCCGTTAATATTTCCATTCTGCCCGATAATGGTAGAGTATATCTGGGGTGGGTTTGTAATATAACGCCGTTCCCAGACAAGAAGCAGGTCGTTTCCGTATCTTGAAAGATGCGGGCGCTGGTTGTCAAACCTGTCGGGTGACGCCAGTGTCTGCACAACGGGATCACGAAACGAGGAAAAGCGCCTTGATTCGCTCCAGGTTTGACCGTTGTCATCGCTGGTCTTGAAAAACAACTGAAATGTCGAAGAAAAATCTTCGCCCGTAACCAGAGACTGAAAAAAAACAATGTCCCTTTGTCCAATGCTTCCATGTGCCGGCAGAAAATTCAATTGCAGATTTGGCTCGTCGATAAAGAGTTCAAACGGCGACCAGGAAAGTCCATCATCGGAAAGAGCGTAATAGATGGAAAGAGACTGTCCCTGGCCCCTGGTTATAAAAAGGATATATCCCCCGTCGGCTCGGACAAAAATACGCGGAGCAACGGAATTTTCGGATCCCAAATTTACCCTGTTGCCGGAAAAACTCGCCCCCCTGTCACTGGAAATGAGTATCTCCGTCTCGCTGCCTGATGCACCCACAGCAATGATAATCCTGCCCAGATTATCAATAACAAGGCTTAAAATCGAAGGCTCCGTTCCGGAATATGAATACGGCCCCGCCACAATTCCCCTTTGCCTCCAGGTTTCGCCGGAATTTTTTACAGCCAGGGCGATGCTAATAAATCCATCGGCGGCAAGGCCCGGATTTCTGTTTACGGCGGCTTGCTGCCAGGCAACAGCGGCAAAACTGTCTGATGATGCACTGACCGGGAAACTGCCTGCGCCGGAAAAAACAACCGGATTATCCCAAAAAAGATCTGATTGCGCACTTAGGGTCGTTGTAAATAAAAAGAGAACCAATCCGATGAGCAGTACACAGCGTGGAAACGTGTCCCTTGTTTTAGTGAAGGGTATCATAATACAGACTGTATCCTTCGCTGTAATTCGATCAGCTTAATTACATTACGGTTATTTGGATTCTGCAAAAGCCGCTCTACTATCGCCATAGCCATAAGGTTGTTGCCTGACTGAAGTTCCCTTACAGCCCGCTGGTAATTTGATTCATCCTGGCTGTTCAGAACGATTGCACCCGGAGCGCTCATCCTGGTAAGCAGCCTGTCTTTAACCAGCGTGGCTTCGATGTTTTCCGGGTTAAGGGCAATGGCCTCGTTTATCTGAGCAACGGCAACTTCATATTGTGTACTGATATTTCCTTCCAGAATGCGGCTGGCCGAAGCGGCCAGTTCCCTGGAGCGGGCAAGATTCTGCGGGTTTGGCGGCGGGAGCCGGTAACCCATATCAATCTCGGCCTGCCTTAGAATGCCCGCAATTCCCGGATACCTGGGATTTATTTCCGCCAGGTTTTGAAGATCGGCGAAGGATTCCAGGGAACGCCTTCTTGTGCCGGCTACGGCGTCTCTAAGACGCTGTTCAAACGATGCGTTAAATGCGGCAGGATCGATAAACTGATCCATTCTGAGTTCAAGAATTCCGGCTTCCTGGTTAACCGGAAAAATAAGTTTTACTTCCCTGGTCTGCTGCCTTGCTTCGCTAAATTTGGCAAGCCCGTTGGAACGCTGCCCGATGTTTATATACCTGACGCCTTCTTCATAATTCCTCTTGGCTTCGCTAAGGAGCTGACTCATTTCTGGATACAGGGGGGCGGTCGGCAGAATAACACGGCCGGAACGGAGCGACAGGGCGCCGCGTACAATGCCAAGCCAGTAGATAACTTCCTCGTTTTCATCAATATTGGTAACCTGCCAGCGGCTCCTGGCCCGCAGAAGGTAATCTTCGGCACGTTCAAAATTCCCTGCAAAATATGTATCGCGTGCATTATTTACAAGGTTTCTAACGTCCCTGATAACCATCTCATTTTCCAGACGGCTGATATCCTGTCCAAGGTTAACAAGCCGGTTATCCCAGTCTGCCCTTAGCGAAGCCGATTCCTGTATTGCAAGGGAATCGTTAAACCGGTCGGCGGCTCTCTGAAGCTGCTCCCTGGCAGTTTCCAAAGCCTGCCTTGTGTAGGCGGCCTGCGCCTCCCTGAACAGCCTCTCACCTTCCTGCCTGTAGGCTTCGGCCTGGGAAATCCTGTTTCGGGCGGCATTGGAAACAGCAAGCCCCTGTGTTCTAAGGCCAATTAACTCATTAACAGTCGTTACGGCTGACGTTTGCAGGCCTGTAATTCCGCCGTCGGCAAGTATGACAGGCTGCTCATTTCTGAATAAAGTCAGCAGATTATTTCCGCGGCCAATATCATCTTCCAATGCCTGAAGCATGCGGCCAAGTATCGCAAGCCCTTCAGCCGGATAGAAACCAATAACAACATTGCCGTCCTCGGTTTCACGGCGCTGCCCCTGAATAAATACATTAGCTTCAGCAAGTTCTTCACGTCTTGCTGTAAGAGACTGATAAAGATCGCCGTTTCCAATCGTATAATATCTGCGGGCCGACCGGAGGACTTCTTCAACGATTATGGAGTATAAATTTTCTATAGCGCTTTTTGTATCTTCAATGTAAAAAAGATAATCAGCATCGCCGCTTTCTTCCGCTATGTTTTCATACAAACGCAGTTCTGTTTCCCTTTGTTCCACTGCAGCAAGGACACCATTAAGATCATTCTGTAAACCGTCAAAACCTGTTCTTGACTGCTGCTCCTGCTCCATGGCACGACCGGAATTGACTGCCCCGCTTTGCCAGTCTGCAAACAGGGAAATATTCGAAGAGCGCAGCGGTACCAGTCTGCTTCCCAAATCCGCGGCTTCCGCAAGATGCACGCCCGCACCGTTAATGGATTCCAGCCTGAGGAATTGTCCGGCATTCTCCGGTAAAATTTGCTGATCAAAAATCCTTTCGGAACGGGGATTCCCCCCCTCTTTTAGCTGCATACGTTTACCGAATAGTAAGCCGGAAAAGCGGGTATAATCATCTGTTCCGGCAAGAGTATTTCTTGTTGTTATATAGTTATTGCCGCGAAAGGCAGCCATGCCGTTTGAATAATTGTTTTCAGCTTTTTCTGTAATTGCATTTTCTATCCGGCCTGCCGTACTGTTCCAGTGGCCCTCCAGTGCGCCAAGCATCCCCTCCTGAATCGACTCTCCCGGGCGCCCATGTATCAAACGGATCATGAACGCAAGATGATTGCGATTCCCGATACTTGGATCGGCGTTTTGAAAAATATCAAGCTGATAATCAAAATAGCCGGCTGCATTGTAAAGATCCTGCTGCAGTTCGATAAAGCTGTCCATGACCGGCAGCATCCGGCTGTAAACCGCAGCCAAACTGGCTGCCTGCCCGGATTCAACAACCTGCACCATTTCCGATGCCGCCATTCTTAACAAAGCGCCTGCCTGGGAAAATGCACCTAACACAGCATTGATGTTTTCCGTCTGGCGCCGGACCTGATTTTCAATAATTTCACCATAGCCTTCGTTAAAAAATTCATCGCGGTATATATCCATTCCGCCGGCATAGGTCAAAAGCGCCCCATGGAAGTCCCCGTGATCAAGCTGGGCGCGAGCCCGCACAAGAATATCCTGCAGGCGCATCCGGTTAAAATTATAAAGCGCAAGTTCCCTTACCCTTGTTATAAAGGATATAAAAAGCGGGCTTGTGCTGCTTTCCAGTTCCTCAAGATGCCTTGTCAGGTCGAGTATCTTTTCCGAATTTTCGGGCTCATTCAATAAGGTATCAACCAGCTCTTCCCCAACGCGATTAAATTCGTCCCGTGCGCGGTAAATCTGCCGCAGGCGCCTCTGGGCCTGGTCAAAATATACCGGATTACGCCTTGAAAAGCCGCTTAAAATCACAATAGCATCGTCGTAACGCTTTTCATGTATCAGTTCATCTGCTCTGGCCAGCGCTTGATCCTGTCTTCCGGCGGCATAAGCAGCCGGAAGGCTTACCATAAACCATAAGGGCACAAAAACGCAAAACATCAGTATTTTTAGGGAAAATTTTACCGGTTTTCGGCCTTTTGGCACAATTAACACCTGTTCTATAATTTTAACACCTTCCAGAGGCGATACTACACTTATACAAGAAAAATGAGAAAATCACTATATTATAGTATCGGAAAAACAGGCTCCATATACAAATTATTGCTATTTTTTATTAAGTGTCCGATATATACTATAGGAAGATGCCTCGACGGATAATCGTGCTTTTTTTTGTAATTTTTCCCATTTTCGCAGCCCCTGGCACGGGCGCTCAGGAGCGGCAAGATAATTACGGGGACATTGCTGATTATCTGGACAATATTTACGGTTTGGACGAAAATGCCGGCCTTACTGCCTTTCCGGTGCTTAATGTGCCCATGGGCGGCCACTCAGAGGGCATGGGGACTGCATTTACCGCCGTTTGCGATGATATTTCCTTTATAGAATTCAATCCTGCCGGGTCTTCCATGCTTTCAAAGTCTGAACTGGCCTTTTTTCATAACAACTGGATAGCGGATACCATGCTGGAAGGCATTGTTTATGCGACACGATTTGGAAATTTGGGCATTGGAGCAGGCGCAAAATGGATGTATACCCCTTTTACCGAGTACAATCTTTACGGCGAACGGGTTTCCAACGGCTATTATTCTGAGGGGCTTGTTATTCTGAATGCCTCCTATAACTTTCTTTCGGGCTATTATTTTTCCGGAATTTCGGCAGGGGTAAATCTGAAAGGAGCATTCCGTGTAATGCCGGATTTTACTGATAGCGAGGACAAAATAATCGCGAATTCCGGCTGGGAACAATCTGCGGTAATGGGAATGGCGGATGTCGGCATGTTGACCCGGTTTAATCTGTTTAAATTTTACAGCTCGCGGGACAAAAATACTTCCGTGGCACTGACTATGCGAAATTTGGGGCCTCCGGCGATAGACGAGCCCCTGCCTACGGTCGCATGCGCAGCCATGTCTTACAGTCCATTGCGGCCCATTCTCTTTGCGTTTGATTTTTATCTGCCTGTTAACATGATCGACCCTGATCTGTCGGAAAAACCCTACATGGCTTTTGGCGCTTCGGTAAATGTAACCGGCTTTTTGTCTATGCACGGCGGAATTATGTTCAAGGCGGGAAGCAGCCGGCTTACAGTAGGCAGCGCCGTAAATCTTGATAAAATTTCGATAGACATTAACTATACTCTGGATCTTGTTACCCAGTTGCAGCCACTGAACAGGATCAGTCTCGGAGTACGCCTTGATCTGGGCGATGGCGGCAGGAAACAAATATCCGATCGTATAGACGAGCTTTATCTCCTGGGTCTGGAATCCTATTCCCGCGGAGATTTCGGTGAGGCAAGGTACTATTGGGAAGAGACGCTTTCGCTAAACCCCAGATTCGATCCTGCAAAAGAGGGACTAGCTTTCCTGAACCGCCGCGAGGCGCTTGAGCAGCGCATAACGGATGTGCAAAACCTGGAATTTTAGCTTTTCCACGGCTATGGTAAAAGCAGAAAGATGCCTAAAGATAATTCTTGGGGGGCCTGCCTGTGGCCAAAAAAATCCGGGCGCGCCGCTCAGGCTAAAGCCTTCGCGCCTTTATCTTATCAACGGCCTTTATTTAGCGCCACACCATGTGGCATTAGTCATCTGCACAGCTTGTTGCTGTGCAGAAGCGAGTGCCGCGCGGGGGCGGCGTTTTTGCCACAGGCACCCCTCAAGTATTTTATTGGGCATCTTTCTGCAATTATCAAAGTAGTGAAACGCTTGCGTAGGGGGAGCTACACCGGAAGGCGGCGATGCGTAAACAGACCTGTTATATGACGTACCCCCGTACTCCATATATTCTATTTGCTCAGGAGTTTATTTATATTTTTGTAACAAACAATACAAAATAATTTGAAAGAATTGACAGACTAAAATTGTAAAAATTGACATGAAAGAGGCATGCATATATCCGATGCTAAGATTCAGTATTGCTCTGTTTTTCCCTTAATTTTTGCAATAATTCGTTCATTTCCGCTGAATCTCTTTTGATTTTGGTAGAAAAAATTATCCAGACGAATAAGTGAATTACAATAGCCATTGCAATAAGAAGCCATACCGGTATTGCGGAATACCAATCAAATATCAGCCCGAATATAACCAGTACAAGAATTAAATAGCTAATATTAATAAAATGCACCAGAATGTAATTCCGGATCTCCAATTTCCCCCGCAAAAAATATCCGGGAATATGAATCACTATATTTGTAAGGAAAATCTCCAAAACCACGCGGGCATTAATTATCTCAGTTTCCCCGCTGAAAAGTATTGAAAAAACAGCCAGAATGACCAATGCGGCGCCTGTGACTACCATAATGCCAATAATAGTTTGTTTCAATTATTCACTCTCCCGTAAAAACTGTTTTATACCAGCAACATATTTTCTGGTAACACATAAGTATATTTTATTGGATAATACTGCCTCCAGCCTGCTATTGCTCATGGGTCTGAATTTGTCAAGTTTGTTAACATTTATAATGCAATATTTGCTGATTTGAATAAAACCTTTGCTTTTCAGTTTCTCATATATTTGATACAGGCGGTATTTGGTAATATATTTTTCCTTTTCACAACATACAATTGTTTTTTCGTCCAGACTCTCAATATAATAGATGTCTGAAACATTAATATTTTTCACACTGTCATCCAAATAACACTCTATTTGCATATCAACCGACTTTATTATTGAGACTAGGCGCTCAATTACCCTGTTTTTTTGAGGATAGGTTATTGTTATTTCAATGTCTTTTTGCGATACTCTTTGCTCAAGCTTTAATATCATATGCTATTTTAATAATATAATAAATTTTTTAACTATGTAATGCTTTTTGAGGACATTCTTCAATACAATTCAAACAAAGAATGCATTCCGTTCCATTAACGCGTTTCCTTGAATTAACCATCATGTCTACATCCATAGGACAAACCTTTTTGCATTTATTACATGAAATACATTTATCAATATTTATTTTAACACGAAGTAATGCAAAATAGCTTGCGGGTTTAAGAAAAACAGTTATTGGACAAATATATTTACAAAATGCTCTATTATCTTTGAGAAGAAGTGCAAGTGTAATACCCGTCACATAATATAGAATATTTCCCGCGATAAAACACCAAAACATTACATTACCCATATAAGGAACTTGCTTTAAGAATAGGATGATACCAAAAATCAAAGATACAGCAAAAACAATGTACCTAATGTAACCTATGTTTTTTCTTGGATTTTGAGGAATTTTATAAGGCAATAATTCAAGTATCATTGCAGTCCAACAAGCATAACCACACCAAGCCCTGCCAAAAAGCAAAGGACCAAATATTTTTGCAATTAAATAATGCAGAACAGCAGCATAAAATACACCATTAAATAAAAGAATCCAAAATCCTTCTATCTGCATATTTTCATTTGATATTACCCCAAGATATAAAAACATATATAATCCAACTGCAAATAGCACTATAAGCCGTGCATATTTATACTTTTTCATATGAAAAAATAAGCCGATGGCAACACATGTCCCGATATATGTAAAATTAAATAAATAAAACAAATGGATTGTTAAACCAAGTGATAATGCAATGGTCATAAAAAAAAGCCATAGAACGAGTGGAAAGATAATTTGTTTCTTCATATCATAATACCTATCCCAAATAAGAACGCATTATACTGAGTAAGCGATTTTCTAAAAATAAAATCGCTTCTATATGAAGCGAGAATATTAATATATTTAGATAAATTATACTCAAATCCTAAATGTGAATAAATGCCAAATATATTTTCACCTGTTTTGACAAGGTTAATATAACCTATTGATCCAATTCCCATATTGAAATATTTAAACATTACCTGTTCTATCATTAACCCTGTACATAAGTACGATACTTGATCATTGCTCGGGATAAATAAATGATTAACAATTAAACCATACCGTTGAAACTCATTTGCAGATAGATGTATTTTTAACCCATAATTAGCAGCCCACCCGCTAATATCATCAGCAGAGAGATAACCAATACCCGCGTCGGGGCGAATTAAGAAGGTCTGACTATAAGAGAAAGACGACATTAAAAATACCAATACCAGCAAAAAAAATAATTTTTTCATTTTTTCCTCCTGTAATTGGTGAAATTATAGATGCAAATACCCCCAATGAGAATATAATTTTAAGTAAGATGCTTAAATTCGGGGCTAAGATGCAATATAGGCTTGCCTTTCTTTATCTGCTTATCACTCTCTCCATTTTATTTACTTCCCTCGGTATTTATATAATCCTTTTCAACCAATTTAGGGGGTATGTCACCTAACGCGGCGTGCGATTACGGCGTGGTTTCCTATTCGTCAGCGCTTCACTGCTTTGGCTTATTCAAAAATATATGCACAGAACAGGTAACGAGGGGTGGCAGAGGCAAAAGTGCCGTGCCCGCACGGTGCTTTTGGCCTCTGACAGGCCCCCTATTGCCTGTTATAGGCATATATTTTTGGCATCGCCATAGCCGTGGAAAAGCCTCACTTTCTCCGCCGAAAAATCCGGTAATTAATATCAGGAAATACATTGTGACGGCGCTCCAGGCTGGTAAGCCATTCTGTACTTATGTAGTTGCTGCCAAGAGCTTCGTAAATCGTTGTGAAATTGCGCAGGGAGCCTTCTATCTTGTTACGGGCATATTCCGTAGAATCCTGGTTGTACAATAGTTTCGGCCAATCGGAGCATTGAGCCAACAGTATTTCTCTGGCAGCCTGGTTTAAAGCGCGTTCTTTTAGGCCTGTATCATCAGGAAAGCGTTCAGCCAATTCTGTCATTCTTTCCATTGAACGAATCAGATGGCGGTACATCCAGTCATTGGAAGCGTCCAGCCAGGTTTCGGCATAGCCGTTAAAGCCCCACGAAGAAAATTCCGGGACCGAGGTTTGAAAAGCGCCTGTATCCTGCTTGTAAAGATATTCAACAGGAGTCATAAACTGCAGCCCACGATAGGACGAAGCCAGCCGGAACAGGGCTTCGATAAACAGCGGCCCTTCATGCCAGAAATGGCCGAAGCTATCGGCATTGTATGCGCAAAGACTGATGGGTATTTTCCCGATGTGTTTGGCCGCTTCATCCAGGCGGGCTATCCGGTCTTCCAGGAAGATTCTGGCATGCTCAACCGCTCTGTCCCTGGCGGCATCAGGATCATAAACCGCATCCTGAGCCTGACGCGCCAAAAGCTGCCAGTACTTAAAGCCGGTCATGTGCCTGCTGCCTTCCGTACTTAAAAACGGACTGATGTCGCAGGGCGGTAGCTCATAACCGGCATCCCGTGTGTTGTCCCTGTATATTCCATCGCCCGCCATCTGCTCAAGGTCTCTGGCGGCATAAAAATCCCTGCCCAGAACAAAAATACCGCCCGGAGTTTTTACAGGGTAAAAGCTCCCCCGCAGCGGCGCAGGTTTCCCGAATATTAAACCATGAGCGTCAACAATGGTGTAACTGAAATTATATTTGCGTAAATATGGCTCCACTGCGGTGCTCCAGCCAAGCTCCGGAAGCCAAAAGCCCTGAGGACAGCCGCCGAAGTGTTGCTTATAACAGGAAATGGCTGTTTCAATTTGAGCGTAAATCGCACCGGAGGAAGAAGTCTGGAACGGCAGAAAAGCGTGTGTTGCCGGACTGGCGAGAATTTCAATCTTTCCCTTGCGCTTATACCGGTCAATGGCACCGAGAATGTTGCTTTCATAATTTTCGATGAAAGCTGTTTTACGATCAACTGTTCGGTTAAAAAACAACTCCGCCAGTTTATGCAGTTCTCCCTTATCAGCATTCCTTTCCAATTCACTTCGACCGAATTCAATCTGCCTGTCAATATGAGCCAGATATTTTTTCTTTAGATGCTCATCACCCAGCATCTGGCAAAACAGGGGAGAAATCGAAAGCCCCAAGCGGAAAGGAATGCGATCATTTTCCAGACGATCAAGCATTAATAAAAGCGGAATATATGTCTCCGACAGGGCGTTAAAAAACCAGCCCTCCTCCCCCGCCTGCGAAAGATCATCATCGCCGTTGAATTCCCTTACAAAAGGCAGATGGGCATTAAGAACCAGGGAAATCACATAACGGCATTCCATTTTTACTGCCTCTTGATCCTGAGTTGACGGTCTGCGCTTTTCATTACGGAAAAATCGTGCGCTCCGGACAAACTAATGCATGGATTCTGATACAGTTCGATAACTTTTGGGCTGCCGCCGTTCCGATCCGCCGCTTCAACAAGCCTTGGCAGGGAAAATGGCCGCGATACAACAAGCGGCATCTCCGCAGATCCGCGGATTGCGCATAACTTAATAATGTAACTGCGATCAGAAGCGCCCTCCTGTTCTTGCATGGAGTCGTCTGTTTTATCAACATTCTCCCTGGCTACCGGAAAGCCGAGATACCTGGCTGTATCACTGACATTCACAGCAACCGTAAAGGATTCGTCTCCGGTAAAACCAGTACTGTTCCGGTTTTTATCATCATTAAGCGGAATAACCCTAAGGCAGTAGCCTCCAAAGTCAGGGGCATTTTCATGGATTTCCCTGTCATGCTCCTTTATCTCCCAAAGAACGAATGCCCAGAGGGGATCCCTGATAATTACTTCCAAAAACGAAATGTTGTACTGTTTGGGAAGGGCGGCAGTTTCCATAAACCGCTCCCTGATTTCCGCATTGTCCGCGGCATCGCCTTCCGCATTTAATGAAGCGTCCAGCAGTTCTTCAATTATGAAAAACCGCCCCATGCCGGAAGGAATATCTATGCCATGACAATCCGCCAGATTAACCAGCTCACCGGTGCTTAAACTTTCCAGCCATGATCTGGTAAAAGGAGTATGTCCGCGCTGTTCACGCTCGCATTGCTTGTCGATCTTCGGGCTGTCTGGTTGAGACACATTCATACCTTGTTTATTGTGGAAAAAAGAAGAGATAAAGTCAATGCAATTATGCTAAGATGCTTACATGCATTTAATCCTCGCTCACATAACAGTAAGCATGATATACGGAGTAATCTCCCCATATCTGCCGATTATGCTGCGGCTCCTTGGTTACCGTGCAGCGGTAATTGGCATACTTTTTGCAATTGCCGAGGGAGTGGGCATAACCGGGCCATTTCTGTTCAGTAGACTGGCGGACAGGAGCGGTAATTACAGGAGAACCATTATATTTTCGTTTGCTTTAACAACTGCCGCCGCTGTACCGCTTTCAATCTTTATACAACCCATTGCAAGCGCCTTGTTAATTGCGGTTTTTACAATCGGCCACCGGGCTGCAGTCCCTCTTATAGATGCGATAACCTCTATCAATTTGGGAGAGAAGGGCAATTATGGCAAAATTCGTGTATACGGTTCTGTTTCCTACGTATGTTTTATACTTTTCCTTCAATGGGTACCGGTATTACAGCCAGACACGCCGTTAAATATCTCGCTGTGGATTCTCTTTGCCGGCGCATTGGCCATGGGGGCATCTTTTTTAATGCCGTCAAAATATGCAAACGTTAAATTCGATCAGAAAAATACAAATTCAGGTCCCTGCGGTAAAGAAGAAAAACAAAAAGGAACTTTATGGACGCCGATTTTCATTTTGGGCCTGGCCTGCATAGCTTTAAGCCGGATGGCAATGGCTTCTATATACTCTTTCTTTCCATTATTTATGATTGAGTACATGAATTGGAACGCGGTCGGCCCAATGCTGGCACTGGCAAGCATTGCGGAGATACCCTTTATACTCCTGTCCAAACGCATTATCAGGCGTTTCGGTACAATGCCGCTACTTGCCTTTACCAGCGCAATGGTTGCGCTTCGACTGGGTTTGTACGCGGTCTTCCCGTACAAGGGGAGCATTATAATCGCCCAGCTCTTGCACTGCTTTACTTTTGGACTTTTTCACCCGGCAGCAATAGCTTTTATTTCCAACAATGTACCGCCTGAAAAACGCTCTTTTGGAATGACCTTGTATATGTCGGTAGGATCAGGGCTTCCCATTTTTATTGGGAATTTCATCGGGGGTTTTATAATCGACAGCGCCGGTTACCGCGCTCTTTTTGGGTCTTTTACGGCTTTCGCCATTTTGGGAGCGGCGATCTATGTTATTTACAGACTTAAGGAAGCCTCAGTAAAAAGAGCATAATAATCTGGCAGGGGAGCATAGAGATTCAAGGTGAGTCCTTGAACATCAACAACGAGCCTGTGTGCGTGGAGCATCAGCCTTTTTAGGCCGATGGTTTTACGGAGTTTTTTATTGAGTGAAAAGTCGCCGTATTTATCATCTCCAAGTATGGGGTTTCCTGTCATGGCAAGATGCCGGCGGATTTGATGCATTCTGCCGGTACCAAGAGTTAATTCCAAAACAGAAAAACTGCACTCGTCAGTAATAGTTAAGGCACCTGTTTTTATCAATTTATAAATTGTTTCAGATTTTTTTGCGCTTCCGCGGATTTCCAAATCCGCCTTAATGCTTCCATGTTCCCCGGCAGGGCAGCCCAGGCATACCGCTGTGTATTGCTTGAAAATGCCGCCCGATGCCCTGCCATCACTTAAAAGACGGGAGAAATCGGCAGCGGCTTCCCTGTTTTTTGCGACCAGGATAAGGCCGGAAGTATCCTTGTCGAGCCGGTGTACAAGGAGCGGGGGCGGCGTTCGGATTTCCGCCAGAATTTTATCCAGGGAAACCTTCACCCCCACCCCGCCCTGTACGGCAAGTCCCGCAGGTTTGTTAATTACAAGGCAGGAATCGTCCTCATAGACAATTTCTATTGTCTTCATAATATACCGATAATAGTAGCATGAAAAACAAAATTTTACTGTTTCTGCTTTTTTCGATTCTTATACCGGCATTTGCAGAACCGCTGTATTCTGCCCAGTGGGGTTTCAGCCTGGATCTTCCCGAAGGCTATTATTTTGCGGAAGGAAACAATGTTGACCGTTTTTCATTCAGGGGACCGGACGAAACATTATTTGATATCCGAATATATAACGGAACTTTTCAAACAATGAAGGATATGGTAGATGATGTAAACCGAAGACTTGGAAACAGAGGAGATACTGTTTTTTTTGAATACAGCAGCAAACTTGCTTCATTAACAGAACTGATATTCGGAGATACTTATGGATGGGCGCTTTGTGTAGAACTGGAGGGTGCAGAAAACAGCAGTGTAATACCCATGCTTCTTGCCCTGTCATACGGGCAGGCGGGCAGAGACGATCTTAACCTGCTTCATATGTCGGCGCTGGATTCCATTGCCCCGTCGGAAGCGGAACGGCGTTATCCGGGACCGATTATGATATACGGTTTTCCCAGGGGAGAACTGCAGCGGACCTCTCTCGCCGCCGCGGGATTAGGCGCCATGATTCGGGAAAATGATGCCGAGGCAGCCCAGGTTTTAATAGAACGCGAATTCGCCGTGCTTCGAAGGTATCTTTTTCTGGAAAACTGGCAGGAAGCCTGGACACGTTATTACAGGGCAATATACCGCGATTCCTGGGATCGGATAGCGGACGCAATGTTTCAGCTTGAGCGGCACTGGAATGTAAACATAATAAATTCACAGGGAAATATTGCGAATAATGCTGATGCAGAACGCATGTTAGCTGAAAAAGCCCTTGCTTTTGTACAGGGTTTTGAATACGAAAGGGATTTTTCCGGCAGTGATTTTACCAATCTTGTTACAGCGGTAACTGAAGGCAGAGGAGACTGCGACAGCCGGGCCATGCTTTGGGCAATGATCCTTGCCCATGCGGACATTCGCTCTGCAATTATGGTTTCGCGGAATCATAACCATGCAATGGGGCTTGCAGACATTGCCGGAACCGGCGCCCGCTTTGAAGCAGATGGCACAAGATGGCTGGTAGCCGAAACCACCGACAGAGTAGACCTTGGACTGATCGCCCAGGATGTCAGCGACATTGAGTCATGGCTGGGAATAATGTTCGAAGATTAAACTGCCAAATCGTGAAGGGAATCCCATGGGAGCAGTTCGCCTATTGTGGTATTAACCTGATCCGGGCCGCTGCCCGCAAAACGCACGGGCGTTTCCGGAGACATAAATTCACTTAATACCTGGCGGCAGGCGCCGCAGGGGCCCACACATTCAACAGAGTCCGGCGTTGAGATTGCCAGGGCAATAAACCGGCGGCTTCCCCCGGCGACAGCCGAAAATACGGCGTTCCGCTCGGCGCAAATGGTTAGACCAAAAGAGCGGTTTTCCACATTACAGCCGGTAACAACGCTCCCATTCTCGCATAAAAGAGCCGCACCAACCCTGAATTTTGAATAAGGAGCATACGCCGCCTCGGCTGCCTTCCGGGCACTAAAAAAAAGAGAATCCATTTGTTCTGCGCTAACCATACTTGCCTCCTGCATCTATAATAAAATATAATAAAAACGAATATTTGTTAGAAGAGGGGTGTATGGTAAAAGAGAGAAAAAAACTATGGGTTATTGCGATTTTTTTACTTTTTATTATTTATTTTTTTGCCGCTGCAAGGCCAATCCCGCCTGAAACCGTACTTTCTCTCCACTGGTTAAGCCCTCTTGAATCCGATACTGCGGAAAATACCGAAGTTACAAAAACAGCCGTGCAGCCAAACGGATTGATTCCCTTTACCCTTGGCAGCCGCTTTGGATATATTGACACAGAAGGACACCTGAGATTAAACAAAATCAAATATGGAGAAATATACCTGAGTGAATATCTATGGACTGAATATGAAGCCGAACCTGACAATATAGAGATAATGAACAATGCCGCAGATATCGCATTAATTCTGGAAAATCCGGGGGGATATCCGATTCTGCTGGATAACAGGATTTTTATTCTGGGAAGCGGGCAGAATTCATTATCAGAAATTGATACAACCGGAAGCGTCCTTTGGACTTATGACTTTGCCGCTCCCCTTACATGCATTGACGCAGCTGCCGGCCTGGTTTTAGCAGGCTCCATTGACGGTGTAATCGAAGTTTTGGATAACAATGGAAAACGAATATTCTTTTTTGTACCGGGCGGTTCACGTTATGAGGTAATTTTAGGCTGCGCTCTTTCGCAGGACGGACAGCGAGTGGGGATTATTTCCGGCATAGCACAGCAGCGTTTTCTGCTGCTGGAGCACTATGATTCGGGAGAATACAAGGTGATATATCACGAATTTCTGGAAGCCGGTTTCAGGCGGCCGGTTCACATATCATTTTTTGATCAAGACAGGCGAGTCGCCTTTGAATGCACAGAAGGTATCAGCCTTTTTGAAATAAAATCACGGCGGGCAGTGCGAATAGCCCTGAACGGCGAGTTAGCCGCAATTGACAAAACCGGCAGCCAGGGATATTTTTTCCTTATTTGTTCTCCATCTGATGAACAAAAAGAATTGATCGGCATTAAGCTGTCCAGAGACAGGAGGAAAGGCATACCGGGAACTGTTGACATAAGGGCGCCCTTTAAAAGCGAGGGAGTTTATTTGGGCAGAACAGACACCGCCCTGATAATAGGCGGCGGCTCCACCCTGCTTTCTTTTAATCTGGAGAAAAAATGAAAAAACAATTATTGCACATAACAATGACGGCTATGCTGACAGCGTTCTTTATTACAGGCACTGCGGAAGCGATGGACTGGCCTTCGCGCGATGCGGTTATGATCCGCAACTTTGGCTGGAACGACGCCGGAAAACCGGTTTTGGGCATGGTTTTTTCCGGAGGAACAGAAGTGCTTGCCGTGGAAACCGGCGAAATGATTTTTTCACGGGGCAGGAACGATACCGCCTCACGCCTCCCTTCTCCGCTGGGCGCATGGACTGCGCTTGATCACGGCGACGGGTTAATCAGCATTTACAGCCGCCATGGAAGCGAATCCCCGCAGTCGAATCGTATTGAACGGCAAAGCCCCATAACCTCATCAGGAATTTCCGGCTGGTCCGGCACGGCGGGATTTTATTTTATGCTTTATGACAGGCGGGAGCGAAGCTGGATTAATCCTGCAATGATTATTAACCCCGCGCAAGACACACGGCCGCCCCAAATACTTTCCGTCGTTCTGAGAAATGAACGGGGGCTCGTGGTAAACAACGACCAGATGCGAAATTTAAGCCAGGGTAATTACACGGTTTCGGTGACAACCACGGATTTAATATTACGCCCCCGCGATAATTATCTGGCGCCTCACCGGATTGTCTGTTCAATCAACGGCGCTGAAATTGGTTCTCTGAACTTTGAGGCGTTTTCTTCCAGAGACGGGGTTCTGATGGTTTCCCGTAACGGCCTTGTTCCCGCAAGGCGGATTTACAGCTCTTACCCGGCCTTTGAAGCTGCCGAAGTGTATTTAAGCAGGGGTCAGGCAAATCTGGAAGTAATCGTGCAGAATGTAGCCGGCAATTCCCGCAGTTCACTTATCCGCATGATCGTAAACTAAAAATGGCCGGAATTAAAAAAACCTGGTCAACGCCGGTTTGCGCCGCAGACAGCAGCCTGATTCCCTGCGTGATATGCGGTGGTTCCCATTTTTCGCCGGCCATGAACTGCGAGGGTTTCGGATATGTCTGCTGCGAGAACTGCGGCCTTGTGCAGATGAATCCACAGCCGGTGAAAACAGGGGTAATGCAGCGCTACAGCGGAGACTATGGAGAGGATTACCTTTCCTACGAACTGGAAAACGAGGCCGCATTTCTGCGGCTGCAGATGCTTGCGCTGGCGGACGCGGGTTTTGACAGAATTGAAAAGCATTTATTTTTATCGTCCGCAGCAGGTAACATGCAGACCAGAGAGCCGCCGCATGTTCTGGACATTGGCTGCGCAACCGGAGCCCTGCTTGCACATCTTAAGGAACGCGGATGGCGCGTAACAGGGGTGGAAATATCTCCCGCCGCCGGATATGCACGGAACAGACGCGGCATTGATGTAAGAAGCCTGCCCCTGGAAGAAAATAATTTTACCGCCGGCACATTTGATATTGTACACGCTTCCCACCTTATCGAGCACATAAACGATCCGCACTTTTTTCTGAAAGAAGTCTGCCGTGTACTAAAGCCGCAGGGACACATATTTATTTCCACCCCGAATATCGCAGGTTTGCAGGCCAGGCTCTTTGGCGGTAGATGGCGCTCCGCAATTTTTGATCATCTATTTCTTTTTTCTGCCGGGACGCTAAAAATGCTGTTAACCAAAACAGGCTTTATGACCGAAAGCATTAACACCTGGGGAGGCCTTGCCGCCGGTACCGTGCCGATGCTGCTAAAAAAACCAGCCGATATTCTGGCAAAGCGCCTGGGGTTTGGCGATGTGATGATAGTACGGGCAAGGAAAAGGTAAGCGTTCGTATCAGCTTTTTATTTAAGCAGCACCCAGGTGGCTCCGCTGCCGCCGCCGGAAGCCTTTTCGTAACCGCTTTCACCGGCGAACTGGCATTGTTCAATAAAATCGAGAACTGTTTTTCTTAGAACAGCTTCATCTTTTGAATGATTTCCCTTGCCATGGATTATGCGCAATTTTTCAAAACCGGAACTTCTGCCCCTTTCAAAAAAGCTATCCAGGGAAAGCCATGCCTGGTCGCGGGTAAGACCGTGGATATCCAGCACATCATCTGGTTTTCTGGAACGAAGGCGGCGGCGATCCGCGCTGTGCCGGAGTTTTACGTTTTCTGCCGCGTTGTCCTTATCGTACACATTACCTTCATTTAGCAGGGCTTCCATTAAGTTGGGAGGTTTTCTCCGCTCCCATTTATCAAGAATATCTCCAAAATCCATTATTTTCCCCTCAATATGTTATTACCGTATCAGCCGGTATCCATCCGGCATTTCCGCCGGTTTCGTTTGCCATTACCCATAACCAGGAACCGCTGTCTTTACGGTATATGCGAACCGGTTGGCCTTCCCTAAAGCTGAATAATTGTTCCCCCGCATAATCCGGAGTCCGGCGAACCGGCGTATCTCTCGTTATCCCAAAACGGCTGTGCCTGCCGCCGGAGTAATTAAAAAACTGGTACAGGCAAAAGAAACCTGCCGCCATCAAAATAAAAGAAACACAAAAACCAGGCTTTTTCAAAAACGAGCCCTGTTTCAACCTAAAACAAACAAAGAAAAGAATCGTTGCAAAAATCAGAGAAGCAATGGAAGAAAACAGAAAAAGTTTTTTCTGCCCCCACCCTTCGTCCCTGGTATTATAAAAACCCAGTCTCTGCTCCGCTTCCCGGCGGACCGGCCTTAACAGTGCGCCCGCCGCATGATCCCGCTCATTTCTCCTGAGTTCTGCCAGGGCTTCGGGGAGGCAACCGGCCTCCCACAAACCCCGCGCCGTGCTGTAAATTTTATCACAATCAGCCTGGTAAAATTTAAGCAGAACAGAGCTGGCATATCCGGCAGGGTTAAAAACAGGAAACTGTACCGGCTCTTTGCCGCCATTTGGCGTAACAACTTCTGTTATATTTTCTGCGGCGGGCGCGGAAGGGGCATTCACCTGTATGCGCAGGGGCGGTATTTCGAACAGAATATTTCCGTAGCGGAGCGTCCTGGCAGGAAGTTGAAAAAGACCGGCTTCCAGCGGGATAATTCTTAATCTGACAAGGATGCCGGCGTCATCTGTCTGCGATAAATTTGCAGCTTCAAGAATCACATCCCTTGGAATGGCGGGCATAAAAAAATCCGCAGGGGGCAGCGCCGGACGCGGAACCGAATCCAGACCGGTTACACGAAGGATCAGGAGCGCTTCCTCTCCCTTGAATATAACAGACGGAAGGCTGTCCCAAAAAGTGCGTGGGCGCACTGTTTCATTCTCTCCCACCGGCCTTTGCACATTTATTGCAAGAGCGCTGGTTCTGGTTGTGCCGGCAGGGCTTACCACCGTAAAAGGTTCCAGGGTTACGCGGCCGGCGCTTTCGGGAATAAATCTGTATTCTACCAATGTCCACGGAGCGGCATTCTCCTCCACAATGCGCCGTACCTTAACAACACGGTCAAGAAAAAGAGCGCCTGTAAACAGGGGCGCAAAAACATTTACCTCCTCCGGCACAGAATGATCGACCAGCAGCGAAAGTGTCCAGGGCAGGCCAGCGAAAGGAATTTCGGGTGAAAAATTAACAATTACTTCGCTGCCAGAATCATTCTGAGCTAATAACCCTGTTTCCGCGCATATAAATAAAAATGTTATGCAAAATAAAATCGTTTTTTTCATCATCAATAATCCGGTCCCATAAAACTCTCATCTTCTGTCCACTCCCTGCTTTTCCACTGGTTTTGTTCCTTTACCCGGATATATTCAAAGAGCACAACCCTGTTTTCCTCCTGTTGTTGGTTTTCCGTACGATCACTGCCGGCGCTTTGCCTTTCAAGCGTCATCAATGTCAGTTCAAGATTACGCTTGGCCTCGATTCTTCTTGGATCAATCCGGAGAGAGTTTCTGAAATCGGAAGCGGCGGCTGTAAAATCGCCTTCCGCAAAATGAACCACTCCCGAATTGTAAGCGTTTCTGTACCTAAGTTCCCTGTGCTCCTGCGGGGACTGCGTCTCCAGCAGTTTTTGACAGTTACCAAAACGCTCCAGCGCCGCCTTGCCTTCTCCAAGCGAATAAAATACCGAACCAAGACCGTATTCAGCATAGGGCGCGGACTCATGATATTCAAGGGCTTTTAAGTACGAAACAATAGCCTCATCATATTTGCCGCGTGAATTGTAATAATTGGCTTCCATGACGAGTAACATACCCTGTGAACACGAAGACAAAAAACAAATGCTGATTAAGACAGGAAAAAGCCGTTGTTTCTTCATCGTTTTTTCCCCGGTGCCAATGGTGAAAACTTTGACATTCCGTACGCTATTATGGCAAGTATTATAAAAAGCGACCGGCGTTCTTTTGGTTCAGGACGGCTGCCCTGAAATCCCGATTCGGGAGAGAGGCTCCGCAAATGGGCGGCCAAAATCCCGGCGGCGTCATCGCGGTTGCCGTCAATATAAATGCCCCCCGTACGCCTGGCAGCCATGCGCATAACAGCAGCATCTCTGCTGCTTATAGTGCCTTCATCATCAGAAATACCGTCGCCGGGTACAGGCCGGCCTTCGTCGCTGCCGACTGCCACGGCAACAACGATGACGCCGCTTCCGGCGCATCGATCCAGCGCCGCCCGAATAACACCCGAAAGGGATTCCCCGTCCGATATCAGCACAATAACCTGCCGTGCCGGAAAGGTACCATGAAAAGCGCCTGCAGCAGCTGTTAAAAGGGATTCAAGGTTCGTCCCCCTGCCTGTAATGGAAGAACTTTCCAGGGATTCAAGAAAACTCAGCGCCGCTTCGCTGTCCCATGTAAGTGGAACCGCCAAAATCCCCGTTCCCTTGCCAATCGCCGCAGCATAGCGGGGGCCGGGAACGGCAGCAGCTGTTTCCCTTGCTATGGCAAGACCGCGTTCAAGCCGGGATAATCCCCTGCTTCCTGCATCACGAATATCCATGCTGCGCGACACATCTATAGCAAAGACCGTATCCAGGCTGCGGCGATTCTCGGTCTGCGAAAAAGAGATTCCCCAGCGGGGCTGCGCGAGAGCAATGATAACACATGCAATAAATACCCTGAAAAAGAGAACGGAAATTATCAGTTTTTTTCTTAACTCTTCCGGTAGTCTTTGTTCCCGTTTTCTTTGGCTGCCAAAAATATCGAACAGGACAAGGGGAACAAAAACAGCAAGGGCGTATAAAACCCAGGGATAGGTAAAACTAAAAGATCCGTTCACAGCCATGCCCCCAAAATAAAGCGCCTGACAAATCTGACCGCTGCAAGAAGCGCAAAAGCGGAAATCAAAAAGGGAAGGAAGACAGATTTGTTTCTTTCTGTAACCGCCGATCTGCGGACTGTTATTTCCCTGTCGTCAAGCCTGGCAAAGGCATCAGCAAAAGCCTGCGCCGACGGAGCGGCAATGTATGTACCGCCGCCGGAAAGGCTTAGGCGGATCAGCGACTCTGTGTCAAAACCCGAATCGAACGTTCCGGTGCGGCGCATTCTGGAAAAAGGATCAACATAATCGATTGGTACTTCTCCGCCGGAACCAATTCCGATTACCCAAAATGAAATACCCATTTCGTGTAACATTGATGCGGCTGTTTCGGGGTGAACGGCTCCGGCATTGTTTTCGCCGTCGGTAATAAGAACGGCTACCCTTCGTTGCGCCTGCGATTTATCGAGATGAAAAGCTGCGACGGCAAGGCCCATTCCCAGGGCAGTACCATCTCCCATTTCGCCGATTCGCAGCTGCTCCAGCCTTAGTCGCAGTGCTTCCCTGTCCGCTGTCGGCGGAACCAGCAGCGCCGCGTCATTTCCGACTGCAACAAGGCCGATACAATCCGTGGGGCGCTTGCCGGCAAATTCCACAAGCATGGCCTTTGCAGCGTTAAAGCGGCTTCGGCCATCCATGTCCAGGGCTGCCATACTGGGGCTTGTATCCAGAACAAAAAGAATATCCGCCCCGCGGCCCTGCCAGTGAGTTTCGGTGGTTTTGATCATCGGGTTTGCGGCGCTGAAAAAAAGCAGAATAATCCCTGTATACTCCAGAATTTTCAGGAATTTAACCAGACCTGCCATGCCAAAAGACGCCTTAAAAGGTGAGCCGCCGGGCGCACCCAGGGGAATGGCCGCCGCAAACGGATTTTTAAGCCTCGATGCCGCAAACCGGCAAAGGGGCAGTATAATAAAAGCGGCGACGGCCAATAGCGGTGCGTCAAAACCAAAACTCATGCAGCCTTTCCCTTTTCAACCTTTTCCAGCGCATCAAGTACAGCCCTGACATCGGCCAAAACCGCATGAGCGTCATTCGCACCGGCGGCGTTAGGCGCAAACCTAAGCTCATCGCAGCGGTGGAAAATTTTACCCATAAGGCAGCCTGCCAGCCCGCATACCTGCAGAAGTTCCAGTTCGCGGGCAGTCATTGCACGGCAGTTTTCGCCGGAAATATGTGAAAGAAAGCCGCGGAATTCCCCTGAAAGAATATCGAGAATATCTCTTATTTTTTTTCCTTTTAGAACAGCTTTATGCAGGCGCCGTACCATAATTTTCATGGATGCAATCAGTCTTCGGCGCTTCCATTTTACGGCCCATGTGTGCAGATAACGCCTGCCCCGCAGCAAAATCCAGAACGAAAGAATCAGCGCAGCCGCAAGCGCCGCAAGAGTTCCGTAAATAAGCGCCGCCGTTCCCGGCATCGTCAGGGCTGTGGCGGGCGGGGATAGTTCCAGGCCGGATCCGGAGTCGGCAATTACCGATCTTATCTCAGCTATCAGACCGGAAAATAATTCTCCGCCGATTTCCATTGGCGGCAGCTCCAGCGTTCCGCTTTGAAACGCGGAAAATTCAATAACAAGCCTGGAGCCGGATATGCGGCGCTCCAGAATTATCCTGTGAAAATCAATATCAGGATCGGATGGAAAACCAGGAGAGCCGGAAGTAAGAACAACATCATTATCTTCTCGCGCTCCAAGACGGGGGAGGGGTAAAACCAGTAAAGCTATATCCCCCACATAAACAACCCTTGGAATAAGGTAGGCTTCGTCCTGGCCAAAAGAATGGGCACATATTAAAACAAAAACAGCTATTAGCCAATTTTTTTTCATGAATGTTCCCTGATTCGCCGGCTGCCAAAAAATTTTAACAATGCCGATACAGCGTCGGACGCTGTAGACAATTCCAAATGTGCCGAGGCGCAGCGCCGGCATTGTCCGTCCCAAAAACCCGAGCGTTCAAGGTGCCATCTTGTCCACTCCTCCTTAAAGGAATCCAAACCGGTAGGAGCCTCTATCCGTATATTAGTTTCGGGATCCTCGATGGTAATAAGCCCCATATCAGTTAAATCTTTTTCCGCCGGATCGCTGATACGAAGGGCAATAACATCATGTTTGCGATTCAGGTTTCCCATCTGCTGTTCCCAGTTGGAACTGTAAAAATCCGATATCAGCGCCACAAGGCTGCGCCGCTTCAGCAGGCGTCCTGCGGCGGCAAGAGCCTTTGTAATGTTACTGCCGTGTTCCCTGTTTTTGCGCGTATCCGTCCGGAAATTCTGATACTGAAGAGCGCCGCAGATAATTGACATAACATGACGCCGCCCCTTCTTGGGCGGAAAAACACGCACAACATCGCTGTCGAAAAAAAACGCTCCTACACGCTGGCCTGTACGCTCTGCGGAAAATGCAATTAATGCCGCCGCAATGAGTCCCTGTTCATAGGGGCTTAAGTCTTCATCATCTGCGCCGCCTGTTCCGCCCGGAATAAAACTTCCCCTGTGCATTGACGCTGAAATATCAAGCAGGATCATAATTGTAAGCTCCCGTTCTTCTCGGTACATTTTTACATACGGAGTGCCGAAGCGGGCGCTTGCATTCCAGTCTATGGAGCGGACATCATCACCGGCCTGATAATGCCTGGCTTCGTCGAACTCAATTCCCTGTCCCTTAAAAATCGAACGGAAATCCCCGGCCAGCAGATCTTCTGCAAGACCGGCGGCGATAACGGGAAGGGCGGTTATTTTCCGCAGCAGTGTTTGGGTATCCATTTCGGAATCCGGTTTAAGGGACGGGGACGTGGGAAAGAATTCTGGAGATTACCGCGTCGGTGTCCAGTCCTTCAGCCTCGGCTTCGTAGGAGAGAACAATGCGGTGCCTTAAAACAGGGCTGGCGGCAGCCTTAACATCATTTGGAATAACAAAACCCCTGCCTTCGAACATGGCAAGAATGCGGGAACAGCGGTACAGGGCAATTGAAGCCCTCGGTGAAGCTCCAAATGACACATAACGGTAAACCCCCTCGCCCGCGCCGGAATGAACGGGAGCGCCGCCATGACGCCTGGTGGAAGCAGGCCTTGTAGCGGTTACTATCGACACAATGTATTCGTTTATGCCTTCATCAATGTGAACAGAATCCGCTATTTTACGAAGCAGGGCAAGCGCCTCGCCGTTCAGGACCGGAGAAAGCGCCTGCCCCCTGATTTCCGCTGCGTTAGCGGAAAATGCAGCGCTGTTTTTGATAATATCCAGTTCCTCATCCGGCTGGGGATATGTTACGAGCAATTTCAGCAGAAAGCGGTCAAGTTCCGCCTCCGGCAGCGAGTAGGTTCCCTCGTGTTCAATTGGATTTTCCGTAGCCAGTACAAAAAAAGGCTCGGGAAGCTGATAACTGGTTTCCCCGATAGTTACCTGTTTTTCTTCCATTGCTTCCAGCAGGGCGGACTGCACCTTTGCCGGAGCGCGGTTAATTTCGTCGGCCAGAATAACATTGGCAAAAACCGGTCCCTTGCGCACCGAAAAACTCCCCTTTGTGGGCTCCCAGATAAGGGTTCCCGTCAAGTCTGCCGGAAGCAGATCGGGAGTAAATTGAATCCTCTTGAATTGCAGGCCGGTAATCTCGGCAAGGCTCTTAACGGCGAGGGTCTTTGCCAGACCAGGAACGCCCTCCAGCAAGATGTGTCCGCCGGCAATAAGGGCGGTAAGGAGACCGTCGATCATCTCACTCTGCCCTACAATCTTTTTTGCCATTTCCTTTCTGCACGCATCAATAATCGCCGCAGATCGGGTTATATCTTCCTGCTGAACCATGAGTCATTTTATCCGTATAAGGGGCGGTGGGCAAGATAGAAAAGGGAAGATAAAATGTGTAGCTTAACTTTCTTCACACCTCCGTGCGAAATCTTTTTCGAAAAATTCCGCATGCCAAGGTGCTAAGACGCTAAGAAAAAATGTCTACGGATTTACACGGATTAGCACAGAAAAAATCCGCGGGCCTTTTACTAATAGTTCCACATGACCAAGAGGAGCCTGGCTACTTGAAGCAGCCAGGCTCGGTTGAATTTTCGTGGACTATTTTCTTTCTTCCCTAAAAGGCTCGTATGGCGCGGATGTTACAACCTGACCACTTATACCGTGTCCAATAATCAAGATTCTCTATGACATCGTCGTATACAATGTACCATGCAGCGGTACTGTTGAACTGTGACGAAGACCATAAACTATTTCCCATTCCAATTGTAATAATATCTCCAGTTGTTGCCCTGCTTGCGTGTAACAAGAGCAATTCTCCTAAACTAGGAAGAAACCAGTCATTTTGCCCACCAAATGAAGCGGCGGCGGCTAGTTGAGCGGCTCTACCTATTTCAGGTATAGCGGCTAAATGTGCGATAATGGTGATAGTATCTTTCCTACCGTTTCCTATTCTGTTCAAATCTACGTGTGGAATTGACGTAATTGTAGTTACTCCACCCATTAATGTGCCAGAAGCCCCCCATTCATTAGTCATATTGTTGGAATGCTGCGGTGCAACTTCAAGATAGTGAGCGACGTATCCTACAAATGGATACGCTCCGCTTAAATAACCTTCCACAGCAAATCCTGTTTCATTCCGGTAGTAGATTGTTCCAGTACCGGGGCCTGTGTCGCCAGGTCTGTAACCCCAGTCGGCATATAGAATAATGTTTGAAGTAATTGGGGTATTAAAGTCAAAGGCATTTACAAAAGTGCCATTATCGGTAAACCAACCTCTAAATCGGTTAAGGGTTGCTCCACCAGCGCTTATTGTTGGGGCTGTTGGTGCTGTTATTGCTGTACCATGTACCACATTGAGAATTGGTGCGACTGTACTTCCGCCATTGCTGTTAAAGGTTACGTTATAGGTAGGGAAAACCGGTGTCGCTGTCTGTATGCCGGAAGTTGTTCCATTGCCAACAGAGTTCACCGCGCGTACCTCAAAATTGTAATTTGTGCCATTCGTAAGACTGGTTATTGTATAGCTTGTGGTACTTGCACTTGAACCGGGAATGTTGAACCAGTTTTGCGTATAACCGCTTGCCACTCCATAAGAATACTGATACCTCAAAATAGCGCTGCCGCCGTTATTGGGCGTTGTCCAGGAGAGTGAAACCTGTCCATTGCCCGGCGTTACCGTAAAGCTTCCAGGAGCAGAAGGGGTTGTTGCCGGCGTCGCTGCCTGCTGGCTGGAACTTGTACCGTTCCCGATGCCATTTACCGCGCGCACTGCAACGGTGTATGTTGTGCCATTTGTAAGACCAGATAAGGTATAACTTGTAGTGCTCGCGTCTGAGCCTGGGATATCAGTCCAGCTTCCCCCAAAACTATACTGGTACTTCAAAATAACACTGCCACCATCGTTAGGCGTTGTCCATGTCAGATTAATTATAGTATTGCCCCGTGCTGCGGTAAAGTTGCCTGGTGCAGAGGGCACTGTTACCGGTGTCGCTGTTTGCTGGCCGGAAGTAATCCCATCGCCAACAGAGTTCACAGCGCGTACTTCAAATGTGTAGTCTGTGCCATTCGCTAGGCCGCTTACGGTATAGTTCGTGGTACCTGGCCCTGAACCGGGAATGTTATACCAGTTTTCCGAATATCCACTTGTCGTTCCTCCCGAAAATTGATATCTCAAAATCGCGTTGCCGCCGTTACCGGGCGTTGTCCATGTAAGTGTAACCTGACTGTTACCCGGCACTGCCGCGAAACCGGTTGGTGCCGAAGGTATTGTTGCCGGTGTCGCTGTCTGCTGACCGGACGTTGTTCCATTGCCGTTGGAGTTTACTGCGCGGACCTCAAATGCGTAACTTGTGCCGTTTGTCAGGCCACTTACGGTATAACTCGTGGTACCTGACCCCGAACCGGGAATATCTTCCCAGCTTGTCGAATATCCGCTTGTCGTTCCATAAGAATACTGATACTTTGTTATCGTACTACCACCGTCACTGGGTGTCGTCCATGAAAGTGTAACCTGTACATTGCCCGGCGTTGCCGTAAAGCCGATAGGAGCGGAAGGGATTGTTGCCGGTGTCGCTGTCTGCTGGCCAGAAGTTATCCCATTGCCAACAGAGTTCACAGCACGGACTTCAAAGGTGTAATTTGTGCCGTTTGTTAAGCTTGTTACAGTGTAACTCGTGGTACTTTCACCGGAACCTGGAATATCAGTCCAGCTCGCTAAATAACCGCTTGTAGCTCCATACGAGTACTGATACTTTGTAATCGCGTTGCCGCCGTTACCGGGCGTTGTCCATGTAAGTGTAACCTGACTGTTACCCGGCACTGCCGCGAAACCGGTTGGTGCCGAAGGTATTGTTGCCGGTGTCGCTGTTTGAATACTTTCAATTCCCCCACCAACCTCATTGACAGCGCGTGCCATGAAAGTATACTGCGTACCATTGCTTAAACCAGTAAAAGTATGGCAGGT
>WRLP01000017.1 GCA_009777535.1 Treponema sp. | reverse complement strand
CAGTCTATTTCCAGCCGGTTTTTCCAACCCAGTTTTTACGCATTTAATGTATCCATTGCCATGTTAACGGTATTTTCTCTTGCTGGTTTGTGCCTTATTTACTATTTTTTTGAAAAAACCCAGTCTCAGGAAATATTTTTTATCGTATTATTTATAATTTCACTTGCCTTTGAATCATTACGACTCATCCTGCCTTTACAGCAGATCTATGCAATACCATCATTTTACCTTTTATTCACTTCCAGAATTCTCCTCTTTGGCAGATGTTTTGGGCTTTTTTCTCTTTTTGGAGCCAGTATCTATGCTGCCGGCCTTGAAAGCCAAAAACAGCGAAATATTATCTTCATTGTTGCCATAACCTCTCTTTTTATTGCCATGGGAACCCCAATAGATACATTTGCCTGGGAATCAAATTTTAATTCGATTACGGGAAACATTGTTGTTTTTCGGATACTTAACGGAGGTATGCTGTTAATCACTGTAACAAGTTTCCTGATTGCAGCTTATTTGCGGGGCTCCAGAGAATATTTCTATATCGGGATTGGAGCATTTTTAGCCCTTATCGGAAGAAGTTTATTGCTTAATGCAGATTCGTGGGCCGGTCTACCGGGTATTCTTTTGCTTTCCGTGGGCGCCTGGTTCATCTGTAAGTATCTTCACAAATTTTATCTTTGGCTTTAAGCGCCCAGCATCCATTGAACTGCAAAACCTACTGCCAGGGGCAGGACAAGATTATCGAAGTCCCCGAGCGGCAATGCTTCAACCAGAGCTGCAATAATCGCCGCAATGACAGAAATATAAATATTTTTTGAAACCAGAGAAGAAGTAATCAAGACAACGATAAAGCATACCAATGTTCCTTCTACACTTTTTCCAAACAGAAATCGCGGGCGTAATCTGCCAATAGCTTTTCCTGCCAGCCCGGCGAATCCATCGCCAAAAGCCAGGGCAAATATTGCAATGGAAGCAGCCTGAAAATTATCCCTTGAAGAATAGAACAGCAGTGAAAGCAATGCTCCCAAACCAAGGGTGACCGGTCCCATCTCAAAGCGAAGGGCATTTTGAGACCGTGCAGCCAGGGCTGTCAGGGCGGATATCAGAGGTACCCTGATGCTTTTGAGCCGAAGCAGCTCCATAAAAGTATAGACCAGTATTCCAGCTATCAGGAAAATCAGGGTAAATTTCCGGTTTACAGAAGCCATAAATGGTACAAGTGCAATTAAACAATGAATTGATTTACGGATAATTTCAGCTTTAATTTCGCTGGAGTACATCAACATTATTAAAGGTTAGAATCCCGTCCTTCTTCCGGTATTTCCGCTTTATTATCTTTTGCGGTAACAGTCCGGGTAACACCGCCGGAAATATAAACACGCCCGCACTCCGGGCAAATTGAAGATTGAAGGGTTACAGTTTGGCTGATGACCTTTCTGTCATCCCGCTCTGCTTTTACCTGTTCATGTGCAACATGCTCAGCTTCATGTGCAGCAACAGCACCGGCAGCCTGGGAAGGATCGATATGGGTTGGCGACTGAAAACTTACCGACGAATCACTGGAACTGTCCTGATATTTGCGGGATTTGCAGGTCTGACACTCCTGCAGACCCATTGCTTCAGCAATACCCTTTACACCGCCTGCCTCATTTGTCTTATTTGACCGGTAAGCCTCCCAAGCCTCCGGAGAAATATCAACAACAACACCCGGAGCCAGAGCCGGAGCACCAAGAGTTACATGCGGTGTTCCTGTATAAACCCCGGTTCTTTCGGGAAAGCTGACCTGCTGAGGCGCATGATTGTAATAAGCAGAATACCCAGCTTCAATACGCATAGCTTACTGTCTCCCGTTAAAGCGTCTATTAGATTATATCACATATAAAAGACAAAAACAAAGCTGTTTTTTGGACGATACTGGATTTGAACCCACAAAAGCCGTTTTTTTGGGCGATACTAGATTTGAACTAGTGACTTCCACCGTGTGAAGGTGGCACTCTCCCACTGAGTTAATCGCCCAAAAAACAATCTGCCACAGTGACTCCACCGGGTGATACTGCTGCCTGACTACTTAAAATACAAATAAAACTAATGTTTTACAAGCAAACAATCTGTATTTTTAGTAGTCAGGCATATAATCCTTCCTATCAGTGCGCGGCCGTAAGGCCGCCTGGTAGTACTCTCGCCGCTGAGTTAATCGCCCACTAACCGGCCTTAGCAAATAAATACAGTGACTCCACCGGGTGACACTGCCGCCCAGCACCTAAGCATTCTACAAAAAACAAACATCTCCAGCAAATTGCTTAGGTGCTGGGCATATAATCCTTCCTATCAGTGCGCGGCCGTAAGGCCGCCTGGTAGTACTCTCCCACTGAGTTAAGGAAGAGCCCCCGCAAGCGGGGTCTCTTCGTTGGCAAGGAAGCTGATTATATTGGCGGAACTTCGTTCCGCCTTCCAATCGCCCAAAAAACAATCTGCCACAGTGACTCCACCGGGTGACACTGCCGCCCAGCACCTGAAATTCTACTATTGTAATATGATCGTGTCAATGTAAAAGGTGCCGACTTTTGAAAACTAATGGAATAACCGGGCAAAGATTTCATTACCGCAAGTTTTTTACTTGACATTATTCCGTTAATAACGTAATATTATGTAAGCAACGAAAAAGAAGGCATGATGAACCGGTTCAAGGATGAATTCACCAGGCGAATCTTCGAGGGTATTGTTTCAAGAGGCTTTCCGCCCAAAATCATGCGAAAAGCCGTTATAAAACTGACAATGGTCGAAGCTGCAACAGAAATCCGTGAGCTTGCAACACCACCTTCCAATCACCTGGAAAAACTGAAAGGCGACAGAGCTGGCCAGTGGTCAATACGAGTGAATGACAAATATAGAATTTGTTTTGAATGGCATGACGGTCGTACCTATGAGATTGAGTTAGTAGACTATCATTAAAGATGGAAGGTGAAACATGACCAAAAGAATATTGATAAGTGTTGGAGACATTCTGAAAGAAGAGTACCTTGAGCCCATGGGGATCAGCGCATACAGGCTTGCCATGGAGATTGGCGTATCAACTTCACTTATGTCGCAGATAATACATGGCTCAACTGCTGTATCCGCAGATGTTGCCTGGCGGCTCGGGCAGTTTTTTGACACGAGCGCTCAATACTGGCTCAATATGCAGGCAAGCTGCGATAACCGCAAGGTAGAAGAAAAATACGCCAAAACAAAAGTTAAAATATCGTCTTACAGGCAGTTTGTGAAAGCTGTGGTGTGATAGGTACACACTCCCCCTATTGCCAAAGTGGTTAAAAAACCCCGCGCCGATTCGCTTTTTTCAGAGAATTGAGTTTCTTGGTTTGCAGGCGTTTTTCTTTGGCGGCCTTGCTTGGCTTGGTCGGGCGGCGGCGCTTGGGGAGCCTGGCAGCGGAGGTGATTAAAGCCTCCAAGCGAAAATACGCCCGCTCCAGGTTTGTTTTTTGGGAGCGTTCTTCATCCGAGGCGATTACAATTTCGTCCCCGCCCGTTATGCGGTTTGCAAGAACCAGCCTGGCCCTGGCGAGTTCAGTCTCTGAAAGGCCGGCTAAATCTTCGAAGCATAAACGGAGCGTTACCTTTGTGTTGACTTTATTGACATTCTGCCCGCCGGGGCCGCCTGAACGGGAAAAACTTGGCTTCGAAGCAGCCCGGATCGACTGGTGCAGAAGAACGGTATTCATTTTATAACAGCAACGCCGTGTTTTTTGGCCGCAGCCAATAAGTTTTCATCCAGCGTACAGAGAACGGCCTTTTTACGCCCGGCCAATTCCAGATAAGCCGCATCGTAGGAACTAAGGTTATAATCATTGCACAGGCGCAGCAGTTTTTCAGTGTACTTAACACCGGTTTCATTATCGGAAATTAAACGGAGTGCAGCCATGAGCGGAAAAAAAGTTAATATTTCTTCATAACTGTAACGTTTACGCCTAATCAGATTTTTAAAAATATTTGCAACCTCATACCAAATCAGATCAGGCGAATGTCTTTCATCTTCATTTTTAATACTGGAATACATTTTATCAATCCGCAATTTTTTTTCATCCGGAATTATTAATGAGCCAACGAATGACGAATCGAATACGTAAATCATTATTTTCTTCCATCCTCAATTGCTTCGCGTATATTAAATGATCCAGGCTCGCCGCGGTAAAGTTTTCGAAATTCTTTGAATTTCTCTATTGCTTCTTTAAAAGTCATCTCCTTTTCCTGTTTGAAAGGGATGATCTTTGCTACGGGCTTTCCCCGCCTGGTAATAATGAAATCTGCGCCGCTTTCAACTTTTTCAATAATTTGGGAAAAGTGCGTTTTGGCTTCGAATGTTCCTATTTGCTGATTTGTCATGACCTTACCTCTACTAACCAGTTTATTAAACTAGTTAGAAAACGTCAAGCCCTATTTCAGCTTTTTCCGCAGCTTCCGCCGTTTGTTCCGCTGCACCGCTTTTTCGGCCTTGCTTAACACTCTTGCATCATCGGCGAAAACGTAAACTGGCTTCCTGCCCGGCAGCCGTGATGCAATAATGAGCCAGACAAGGCCGAATAAAATCATCCAAAAGCAAAGTATCTGTCCGGTGGAAAAACTGAAAGGGGGGTGGCTGAAGGCAGGCGAAAGATCGTTTTTAACGAACTCAATACGGTAACCAAGATCGGCGTCCGGTTCGCGGAAGTATTCGATAAAGAACCTGAAAAGGCCATAACCAAGGAAATACAGGCCGACCAGAAATCCCTTGAAAGGTTTGCGGTTGCGGAAAAACCATATAATTGCCCAAAGAACCACCCCCTCAAAAAGGGCTTCGTAAAGCTGGGAGGGATGGCGCGGCAGATTAACAAACGCGCCGGTTATTTCGATGTTGGTTTTTTCCGCAACTTCGCGTACCCAGCTTTCGCTGGCCGGAAGCCTGGCTGCATTGGGAAAGATCATGCCCAGCGGGCTGGTTGTTACCCTGCCGTACAGTTCAGCATTTATAAAGTTTCCGATGCGCCCGAAGGTAAAGCCCAGCGGGATGCTGGCTGCATACATATCACCAATTTCACGAAAACTGAATTTCTTTACCTTCGCGTAAATTACAACTGCCAAAAGACCGGCAAAAGCACCGCCGTGATAACTCATTCCCTGAAGGCCGGTAAATCTCCCGTCCCGGAAAGGCCAAAATATAAGCCAGGGCTGTGTTATATAGATGTCACTGGTTTCGTAAATAAGGGTGGAGAAAAGACGCGCACCCAAAAGCAGCGAAAGAATCCCCCAGAAAAACAGCCCCGAAAGTTCATCATCAGTCATGGGAAAATTTCTTTCCCGCACCTGCCGGCGGTATACTAAAAAGGCGGTGCCAAATGCAAAAATGTACATCAGCCCGTACCAGCGGACAGGAAGACCGGGAATTATTTCCGGCTTAAGCCATAAAGGAAATTGAATACTCAACAACATAGAATCATTTTAATACAATTCAGAATTTTTTTCTATTATGCTTAAGCCTTATACCCCTGATGAATGGCCTTGGTCAGCTTCATCTTGATAAAGCTGTTTTCTTTCCTCAGTTTATTAATTTCAATTTGCTGGGATTTTATAGTTTCGACAAGATCTCCCTGGTTAAGCGCGCCGGTATGCAGAAGGTCTTCAACATATTCCATTTTATTATCAAAATCAATTTCCGCTTCCAGACCCGCTTCCTGAAAACTATTCTCAATCTGTTTTGCATCCAGAGTGTAAGTATCTTCGGCGCCTTGCATAATCTTGTCGGCAATGCGGTAAATTGCCTGGGAAAGAATCGCCTGGGGCTTGTAAAGAATAATTGGCAGTCTGGAAGAAAGAGCGGTATCCTGTACCGCATCGCGGTAGATTATGCCCATGTGTTCTATTTTAAGATCAAGATACTCTTCGCATGACCGGCGGATTTTAACGGCAACATCTGCATCTTTTGGTTCATCAACCATGTTCATAATAAGCCGTGGGTGAAGTTTCGCCAGGTGGTCGTAGAACTTTTCGTAAGATTCCTTGTCTATCTTTTTTAATTCAGGCAGTATTTTGGGAATGTAAAGCTTCTGCCGTCCGGAGCCGTCTTTACGGATTTTTTCAAGATATAAACGAGCCTCGGAGCCTTTTCTGCAGGAATTAAACATAAGGCGGAATACGGCGTTTTTAAGGAACACATAAGCATTGAGCACCGCTGTAACAACCGGAGCCGATACAACAATCCCCTGCCCCGACAGCAGAAAAAAATCCAGAATTGATTGATGCGACCCCGCCCCAAGATCCAGAAGGAGGATATCAGTTTCATTGCCGAGTGCAAGAAGCTGCTTTACAAGAGATTTAAGCTGATAGACTTTCAGATTGGCTGTCCCTGGAATCTCGTTATCTCCCGGAATAAAACGCAGACCCCTTACATCAGTATCAACAATAATATCAGCAAAATTTGATTTGGTATTGTTTAGAAATGTCCCGATACCTGATTGCGGAGCGTTATAGCCAAGCACAAGGTGCAGGTTCGAAGCGCCCAAATCCAAATCGGCTAGCACAACCCTCTGGCCTGCCTGGGCAAACGCCACCCCCAGATTGGCGGCAACCAAAGATTTTCCAACCCCGCCCTTTCCGCTGGCTACCGGAATTATCCGCATAAATTAACCTCCGTTTTCTGCCGTTTCTAAATTCGAAATTACCTTTCCCTGCATATTTTTAATTATAATGAAAGCAGCGGCAACTGCCAGAAAATCACCGTATAATAAAATATCTTCCAGAATTCGCGGTGCAAACCATGTTATCGATCCGCCTAAAAGCTCCTTAACCATTATTATCCGCCTGAAGACTATTGACCAGCCCAGCAGTAAAAATAAGCTGATGCATTTGCCTGCCAGAAACAGGGGCAGATAAGAGGCATATTTGGCGATATCCAGCCAAATAAACAGGGCCATCAGCGGAAAGAGGGCATTGGGCGCTGCAAATATCACCCAGGAAATTGCCGGCAGCCCGGATGGACGGAAAATCACAAAAACGGCGATCAGAAATGAAAACCTGATGCACTCAAATATAAAAAGCCCCGGTTTTAACGGGCGGATTATTCCCATATAGTAGAAAATAAGGGGAGAATTGAGAATAATCAACCACCCCCGCATGCAATTAGGGGTGTATTCTTCTGGATAAACTGCTCAAACAATGATACATTAGAGTGGGGGTACTTATATGAAAGTTAAATTTATGAACATTGTCTTTATCCTTTTGGCAGGGTCGCTGATAACGGGCTTTATGAGTTGTGCAACACCTCCGACCGAGGAAATGAACAGGGCCACCGAAGCCGTAACCCGTGCAGAAAATGATGCCGATGCGGTTATGTATGCAGGGAATACTCTGGCAAGGGCGAGAGATGCATTAAGAAGAATGCAGGCAGAAGCAGATTCAAAGCGATACGATGCAGCCAGAACGCTGGCCGAAGAAGCCACCATGGCAGCAGAGCGGGCAATTGCAGAGGGGCGAACCGGAGCAGAACGGGCAAGACAGGAAGCGATTTCCCTGCTTTCTGCACTCAAGCCGGAAATCGGACAAACTGAGCAAAATATCCAGTCCGGTAAAGATGCACGCCTGGCCCTGGATTTTGATGAAATAGATCGTGAGTTTGGAACCGCACTGCTCAATGCGGATCAGGCGGAAGTAGCGCTGGCAGGAGACAGGTACCATGATGCCCTTGAAAGGGGCAGAAGCGCCCGTGCAGGATTAAGCGACATAAACCAAAAGCTTACAACAGCGGCAACAGAAATCTCCGGAAAAAAATAAACAGAAGGAATGTGAAATGGCAAACGAACTGGTTACCTGGAGTGATGAATTATCTGTCGGTAATAAAACAATCGATGAACAGCACCAAGAGCTGGTAAGAATGACAAATGAATTCTACGCAGGTTGTTTGATGGGCGGAATAATGGCAAAAGTCTATTTTTTGAAAACTATTCAGGGTGCTGTACATTATATTAAAACTCATTTTTCTACAGAAGAAGAAATTTTAAAGATGATTGAATATCCTGAACTTGAATTTCATAAAAAGCAGCATGAAGATTTTATTGCCACCGTGCTTGAACAGGTCCGTGCATTCGAAACTGAAGATAATCCTGATCCCACCGGTTTTATCAGATTTCTGATGGATTGGATTTTGAAGCATATTGCAAATATGGATAAAAATTATATTCCATACCTGGACAAACTGAAGCTGTAACGGATTTAAAATGCAGCGCGACTTAAAACAACATGTGGTCTCTGCCCTGGTGGAGAACCGGGCGGGCACCTTAAGCAGGGTGTCCGGGCTTTTCAGCCGCAGGGGCTTTAACATTGACAGTTTAACCGTGGGTGAGACCGAGGATTCTTCCGTTTCCAGAATGACAATCGCAGTAACCGGCGAAGAACGGATTCTTGAACAAATCGTCAAGCAGTTGGGCAAACTTGTAGATGTAATTGCCGTGCGGGAACTAGATCCCGCATCATGCCTGCGCCGCGAAATAATGCTGGTCAAAATAAGCGCGGACGAAAAAGCACGGCCCGCTGTTCTGGAAATCGCCGGAATTTTCCGCGCTCGTGTTGTTGATGTTTCCCAGACTACCATTACCGTCGAAGCCACCGGTAATACAGACAAACTTAACGGGCTGCTGCTGCTTTTGCGTCCCTACGGTATTCTAGAACTTGCCCGCACGGGACTTGTAGCCCTTGAGCGCGGTGAATGTGCCCTCACAGTCAGTAAATAGCAGCTAACGGTTGGGAATGATGAAAAACAGCGATAAAAAGCGTATTATACAAATTTTTGATACAACACTAAGAGACGGCGAGCAGGCTCCCGGGTGCAGCATGAACCTGGGCGAAAAAATTGAAGTGGCAAAGAGACTTGAAAAACTCGGGGTTGATGTCATGGAAGCCGGTTTTCCTGTTTCAAGCCCCGGCGATTTTGAAGCGGTAAAGGCCGTAGCCGGGATCATCAAAAACAGCTCGGTCGCCGGCTTGTGCCGCTGCCTTGAAAAAGATATTGACGCCGCAAGGGAATCGCTGGCCAAAGCGGCAAGCCCCAGGATTCATCTGTTTCTTGCGACATCCCCCATACACATGAAGCATAAATTAAAAATGACAAAGGAGCAGGTGCTGGAAAATGCGGTTGCCTCTGTAAAGTACGCAAAAAAGTTCTGTAACGATGTAGAATTTTCCGCAGAGGATGCCTTCCGCAGCGATTTGGGTTTTATCTGCAAAGTATTCACTGCTGTAATTAAGGCAGGAGCGCTGACCGTAAATTTTCCCGACACCGTGGGTTATGCCCTGCCTGGTGAATTTGGCGAGCGCATCCTCTATATAAAAGAGCACACGGCAGGAATCGAAAAAGCAAAACTCTCTGTTCACTGTCACAACGACCTGGGGCTTGCCGTGGCGAACAGCATTGCTGCCGTCGCCAACGGAGCGGATCAGGTTGAGTGCACGATTAATGGCATTGGTGAACGTGCTGGAAACGCATCGCTTGAAGAACTGGTCATGGGTCTGCGGGTAAGACAGGATTATTTTTCGGTTGATACCAGAATAGACAGTACCCAGTTTTACTCCATAAGCCGCCTGGTAAGCCAGGTTACGGGGGTAAAAATTCAGCCGAACAAGGCCATAGTCGGCGATAATGCATTTGCCCACGAAGCGGGAATCCATCAGCATGGAGTTTTAACAAAACGGGAAACCTACGAAATCATGACACCCGAGTCGGTGGGCATTCCAAAAAACCGCATGGTTCTCGGCAAACACTCAGGCCGCCATGCCTTTGAGGAACGCCTGAAAGATTTAGGCCTTAGCGTTGATGAAGCGGCCTTTGATAAAATCTTTGAGGAATTCAAAGACCTGACCGGTAAAAAGAAAACTGTCAGCGATCGCGACATTGAAGCTCTGGTTATGGACACCGCTGTTTCAGTCCCGGAAACATGGAAGCTCGATCATTGGGCGGTAAACACAGGTTCCGCCCTTGGCGCTTCGTGCGTTATCCGCCTTCAGCATAAAGACGGTAAATATATAAAACATATCTCAATGGGCGACGGCCCGATTGATTCCCTGTTCAAGGCAATCAACCATATCGTGGGCAGGGAGCCCGAACTTGAATTATACGAAATCGCCGCCGTAACCGAGGGTTCGGCTTCGCAGGGAAAAACAATGGTAAAGATTGCGATGGGCGGCCGGCGCTGGAACGGACGCGGAGTTTCCACCGATGTAGTAGAAGCCTCGATAAAGGCATACCTTTCCGCCATTAATGCAATGGAATGGGATTTGGCGGGTGAAAAAGAATGAAAAGCAAATTTGATATTGAAATACTGGACACCACCTTGCGCGACGGCGCACAGGGCGAGGGCATTGTTTTTTCGGTTCAGGATAAACTTGATATAGCACAGGCGCTCGATGAACTGGGCGTTGCATGGATAGAAGCCGGAAATCCGGGGAGCAATCCAAAAGATTTGGAATTTTTCCGTCTTGCGCCGTCGCTTAAACTGAAAAATGCAAAACTCTGCGCTTTTGGCTCGACCAGGAAAAAGGGGGTAAATCCGTCCGCCGACAGCCAGCTTCGTTCGCTTCTGGGCGCGGAAACCGAGACGGTAGTAATCTTCGGCAAGAGCTGGGATCTGCATGTTAAAGAAATACTGCGTGTTGATCTTCAGGAAAATCTTTCCATGATTGCAGAAACCATTGCTTATATGAAAGCCGAAGGGCGCAGGGTTTTCTACGATGCCGAACATTTCTTCGATGGATTGGCCGACAATCACGATTATGCCCTGGCTACTATAAAAACTGCGGCGGATGCCGGCGCCGATCTGATTGTGTTATGCGACACCAACGGCGGCGCTTTCCCCGGCGCTGTTGCCGCAGGGGTGAAGGATGTTAAAAAACTGGTCCCCGGATTTCCCCTTGGGATTCATGCTCACAACGATTCAGGCCTTGCCATAGCGAATACAATCTGCGCTCTGCAGGCCGGCTGTGTTCATGCGCAGGGAACGCTGGTCGGCTTTGGGGAACGCTGCGGCAATACCGCGCTTGCGGCACTCATCCCCAACCTGGAAATAAAGATGAAACTGAGCTGCCTGCCGGAAGGGAATCTGCCGCGCATTTCTGAATTGACCCGCCGAGTCGCCGAAATTGCCAATGTCTCGATAAGTGACGACATGCCGTATGTGGGGTCACATGCATTTTCGCACAAGGCGGGAATGCACGCCGACGGAATTCTAAAGGCAAGGCGATCATTTGAACACATCGATCCGGCGGCGGTTGGCAACGAACGTAATTTCCTGGTAAGCGAAATCGGCGGACGCTCGGCGATTGCAGAGCGGGCAAAAATAATAGAATCGACGATAACAAAAGAGCATCCGGTTACGGTTGCGTTATCAGAAAAATTAAAAAGTCTCGAAGCCGAGGGCTGGGCCTTTGAAGGAGCGGACGCCAGCTTTGAACTTTTGGTTCGGCGGGAACTGGGCCGTTACAAGCCCCTGTTCCGCATAGCGGCATACCGCGTAATGAGCGAGCACCCCACAGGTGAAACACTGGCCTGTTCCCACGCATGGGTAAAAGTTCTGGTTGAGGACAAGTGCGAGATTGCGGCAGCCGAGGGCGAGGGGCCGGTTAACGCTCTGGACGGCGCTCTCCGCCGTGCGCTGATGCGTTTTTATCCAATGCTGTCTAAAGTAAGGCTGGAAGATTACAAAGTTCGCGTTATTGACGGAAAAGAGGCAACGGCGGCAAGAGTCCGTGTTTTGATACAGTCCACCGATGGCAAGCGAAGCTGGAATACCGTGGGAGTTTCCGCCGACATTATCGATGCAAGCCGCGCCGCCCTGGTAGATTCCATCGAATACAAATTGATCGCCGACCTTGAACTGAAGGAAAATTCGTGAAATACACCGGCGCCCGCATCCTGGTTGAATTACTGATTGAACAGGGAGTTGAAGTTATTTTCGGTTATCCGGGCGGAGCTGTTCTCCATATTTACGATGAACTCTACAGACAACAGAAAAAAATCCGCCACGTCCTTGTAAGCCACGAACAGCACGCCGCCCATGCAGCCGACGGTTATGCCAGGGCAAGCGGCAGGGTCGGCGTTTGCCTTGCGACATCGGGCCCGGGGTCGACCAATCTGGTAACCGGCATTGCCACTGCCTTTGTCGACTCTATCCCCATTGTCGCAATTACGGGAAATGTAAGCACCGCATTGCTGGGCAAGGACAGTTTTCAGGAAGTTGATATTGCCGGTATTACCATGCCCATTGTAAAGCACAACTGGATTGTGAAGGATGTTGAAGAACTTGCCGAGGTTGTAAGGGAAGCGTTTATCGTTGCAAAATCGGGGAGGCCGGGTCCGGTTCTTATTGATATTCCCAAAGACATCTGTTCGGCGTTATGCGAATGGCAGCACGGGGAAGAGAAAACTCCGGCAGATGACTGCCGTACAGAAAGATTTGCCGAAAGGGGCCGGCGCCAAACCTTCACAGAGGCCGACATAACAAATGCTGTCTCGCTTCTTGAAAAAGCAAAGCGCCCGATGTTTTATGCCGGCGGCGGTGTAATTAATTCCGGCGCTGCGGCAGAGCTAAAAAAACTCGCCGAGCTTTTGAATGCGCCGGTGGCCCTGAGCCTTATGGGCATGGGAGCGTTTCCTGAAAACCACCGGCTTTGCACCGGTCTTATCGGAATGCACGGCAGCGCCGCTTCGAACAAGGCCGTGCAAAAAACTGATCTGCTGGTAGCTGTCGGGGCAAGGTTTTCAGATCGCGTAACAAGCCAGGTTGAACGCTTTGCCCGTTCCGCAAAAATTCTGCATATAGACATTGATCCGGCAGAAATCAACAAGAACTTAAAATCTGATGCCTGCGTAACCGGAGACCTGAAAACCGTACTTGGCAGTCTGCTTAAAAAACTTCCCGGGAAAATTTCTACCGAATGGAATGATGAGATCAGCGAATGGAAGGCAGTTGTTCCAAAAGATCATCACCGCAAGACAGCCCTGCATCCGCGTTTTATCATTAAAGAAACAGCCAGGGCATTGGGCAATCAGACAATAGTTGTTACAGATGTAGGCCAGCACCAGATATGGACTGCGCAATTTTATCCTTTTAGCCGCCCCCGCAGTTTTCTCAGCTCAGGCGGCATGGGTACCATGGGCTACGGCCTGGGCGCTGCCATTGGAGCCAAATTGGCTGAACAGGAAAAGCCTGTCGTTTTATTTACCGGAGACGGCTGCTTTAAGATGAACAGCGCCGAAATGGCAACTCTTGTAAAATACCGCCTGCCTGTTTTGATCATTGTTTTTAACAATGGCACTCTGGGGATGCTGCGGCAATGGCAAAATCTTTTTTATGATTCCCATTATTATCAAACTGATCTAGACAATGTCTGTCCCGATTTTATTAAACTTGCCGCCGCTTACGGTGTGCCAGGCTTTCGCGCCAAAAACGAAAGTGAGTTTTTTGATGCGTTAAAAAACAGCCTTAACGTTCTTGCCAAGGGCAAGCCCGCCTTGATTGAGGCAATAATCGATAAAGATGAACGGGTTGTTCCCATGGTTCCCGGCGGCAGGCCCATAGACGAACAAATTATGTGAACCTGTTCTCGTGTTCCGCCCCGTTGAATTAAATTGATTATACAGCATACAATAAAGTACTCATCAGGATAAAAGGAGTTTATTTATGAAAGTATTTTTAGTGGGCGGAACGGGACTGCTGGGCAGCGCAGCCGCCGAAGAACTTATACGCCGGGGACATTCTGTCAGCGCCATTGCCCTGCCGCCTGTTCCCGAAGGCACAGCGCTTCCGCCGCAGATGACATTGGATTTTAAAAGTTACCTTACGCTTTCGGATGATGAAATACGCAAGTGCATGGACGGCTGTGAAGGTTTTGTTTTTGCTTCCGGCATTGATGAAAGAATGGGCGGCCCCGCCCCGATTTTTGATTTTTTCAACAAGTACAATGTTGCGCCCCTGGAAAGAATGCTGCGCATCGCAAAAGAATGCGGCGTTAAACATTCGGTAGTGTGCGGGTCCTACTTTTCCTATTTTGACAAGATATGGCCGAAATTGGAATTGTACCGCTGGCACCCATACATACGCAGCCGCGTAGAACAGGAAAAAATGGCTCTTTCTTTTGCAGATAACAATTTTAGTGTAGCAATAATGGAGCTTCCATACATTTTCGGAGGGCAGCAGGGCAGGGAACCTGTGTGGACCATAATCGTAAAAACATTGCGCGGCATGAAAGGCGTTACATTTTATCCCAAGGGCGGGACAACAATGGTAACAAAAAAACAAGTAGCCCAGGCAATAGCCGGTGCGCTGGAAAAAACAAAGGGCGGGCAATGCTGGCCAATCGGCTGGTACAATATGTCGTGGAAGGAATTTCTTTCCATCGTACACGAAAACATGGGAATGCCCGGCAGGAAAATTATCACCATACCCAACTGGATGTTGAACCTTGGAATAAAATCGATTGAAAAGAAAATAAGGGAAGAAGGAACCGAAGGCGGCATATACATGCCGAAATTCGCCGACCTGCAAAGCGCCGAAACCTTTATTGATAAATCGCTTGGGTGCATTCCGCTTGGCGTGGAAGATGATGATATTAGGGCGGCGATAGGCGAATCTATCCGCCTGTCTGTGGATGCTGTCGATGGTAAAATAAAAAATATAATCAGCATGAAGGGTGAGTAACAATTGACAAAGATTTATTATTTCAGCGGCACAGGCAATACACTGTGGTCGGCAAAAAAAATAGCTGAGCTGGTCGGCGGCGAGTGCGAACTATTAAACATTGGGGCCGAGGCGGAAAAGACCGGTGTTGTTATTGAAGCAGATACGGTTGTACTGCTTTTTCCATCGTATGCCTATGGGCTTCCGCTTGTTGTGCATCGTTTTGTAAAAAATGCAGCAATCAAAACACCCTATCTCTCAGCTTTTGTTACATTCGGCACAAGCCCCGGCGGGACAATGACGGAACTAAGCCGCCTGTTAAAAAAGAAAGACATAGGCTCTTTCTACTTTGGCCGCATTCCGGCCGTAGAAAACTATATCGCCATTTTTGGTTCACCCAGTGCTGAAACACAAAAAGAGCGCCTGCCCATGCAGCGTGAGGCGACAGAAGAAGCCGCCCGCTGCATTACGGAAAAAAGAACCAATAGTGTAATTGCATTTAGACCCTTCTCTGCCCTGGTTTCAACACTTTTTTCCCTTGGTGTAAAAATATTCTACCGTTTTTATCGTGTAAGTGATGATTGCAATGGCTGTGAAATATGCAGACAAATATGCCCTGTTTCCTCCATCGTTATGAAAGACAAGCGCCCTGTCTTTTCCGATAAATGCGAACACTGCCAGGGCTGCATTAACATTTGTCCTCAGCGGGCAATTCACTTCGGGCGTGTAAACTCCGGTACCCCGCGATATCAGCACCCTGAAATCAGTATCTCTGATCTTACAAGGTGATACACCAGAAAATGCCCGGAAGTGAGGAAAAATCTTTTGCCCTTGTTACCGGCGCAAGCTCCGGTATTGGCCTTGCGATAAGCAGGGAACTGGCACAGCACGGCTACCCTCTTTTGCTGGTAAGCAACGAGGAAGCAAAACTAAACGAAGCCGCTTCTGAGCTGACTAACAATTATCATGTTAGGGCAATTCCCCTTTACATGGATTTAGCCCAAAGGGACTCCGCCCAAAATGTTTTTGACTATTGCCAAACCAATAATATAAAAATAGAAATACTGATTAACAATGCCGGTATTTTCTTTTTTAAGGATATTATTGATACTTCGGGCGAACTAATCGAGAAATCTGTCAACCTGCACATATTTACTCCCACCATGCTGTGCCGTTTGTTTGCGCATAAAATAATACATGAAAACAGAAAGGGCTATATTCTGAACATGGCGTCCATAGCTTCATGGATGATGATGCCCGGCATCGCATTATATAGCGCCGCAAAAAGCTATTTGCGCTGTTTTTCCAGAGCCATGCGCTGCGAAATATATGACCGCAATGTAAGCATTACAACGGTCTGCCCTGGGGCAGTGGCAACCGGCCTTTATAATCTGCCTGAACGTTATATGAAACTTGGTATCCGTCTGGGCATTATCATTACCACGGAAAGACTGGCAGCGCTGGCATTAAAAAAAATGTTTAAGCGCAAGGCACAGTTTATTCCAGGCGGCCTGATAAACCGGCTGTTCATTTTTCTTGTAAACGCGATGCCGGAAGCGCTGGTCAGGCAGATAAAGAGGAAGATTGATAACAAGTTGTTATCATGAATAAATACCAGTTCGCACTAAACCAAGGGTTATTTTTTCCATACTTTAACATTTTCTTTAATTAAGATATCAAAATCAATTACGTTAATTTTTAACAAATCCCAAAAACTAAAACATTTTAATCTTAGAAAATCTACAAATGCCCGGCAAATAATTGTATTCTTTATATAATCAGGTAATGGAGAAGGGAGCGTTTCTGGCATAAAATAAATATACTGTTCTTCTAATTTTAATTGTTTTAAATATGGAATATTCACATTTAACAAATATTTTTTTTTTCTGCTGTAATTACCTTCACAATATAAATCATAATCCTTGTTATTTGGAGTTACAAGAATATAAAGATTTAAATATTCTTCTATGTATTTATTTATAAATGCATATATCCCCGTATCACAATTTGTTCTATTTTTATTTGTAATAAATTTTAGATGAATTTGACCATATATATTATTATATATACTATTTTTATAACATAATTCTAATATGTCATTTATTGTTTTTATTAATTTAATTAAAGTTTCTTCTAGCTTATTGTTAAACTGCATTAAAATTTCACAATTTCTTTTTGTATACGAAAAATCAGGTGAGTATAAATATCTAAAGCGGATCAAATCTTTATCTATTTTGGAAAGTTTCCTTGGCGGTACAGTATTTTCATATAATAAATCCAATTCTTCAATTGTAAAATCTTTAAGAATATTTTTATATTCAATAACTGGTAATTTTCTTAATTTTTCCAAGGAATAGCCTTTTACAGTATTTTGTTTCATTCTATTTTCTGCGATTCTTTTGTGTTTTCTGTATATTTTATTTTCACGTCAAAAAATATATTGTTAATCTTGACAATATCCTGTAAGGCCCAGTGATTGTGGTCGTAGAGTTCATGAATAGAATAACTAATGTAATGATCCTTAAAAGCATCCGGCATGGGAGGCTGATCATTCCAATTTAATTCTCTTGAAATATGGATGTTATCCCAAAAACTGCTGTCATCCTGAGTTGCCGGATTATAATGAACACTCATGTACAAAGCATCATTAGTATAATCCGTTAAAATAGAATTTATATCATTCTTATATTCCAGTTCACCAGTCTTGCGATTCTTGTATAAATTATCTGTAGAGAGATCTATTGTTACAAAATAAAGATCGTCAAAACCTTTTTTGTTTATTTCTTTTTCATAAAGTGCATCAAGCATTAGTTTTGCCCTTGCAAAACCTTTTTTCCATGCTTTAATGAATTTTTCGCTCATCTCTACAACTTTAAGAATATTTTTTCTGGTTGGCTTAAAGCTATCTCTTAAAATGCAATAACGCTGGCTCATAATTGAACAGACAATATCTTTATCTTTTTCCGATGCACAGAAACTTCTGGGGGCTAATAGTAATAAAGATTCCAGTTCTTCCAAAGAGCAGTTTTCCAGGTACTTGTCGAGATATTTATTACCCATATACTTTAATTCCTCAAATTTTGAAATATTATTATGAGAGCGCTTAAAAATATGGTAACGTTTATCTTGATTAAACTCATATAATAACGAACCATTACCTATATACTTATATTTTACATACGAAAGATTATTAAGTGATGCTGGCAGTTCCTTAACATTATATACATCAAGGAAAAGAGCTTTTAGATTTTTAAGAGAACCCAGGCTTTCGGGAAGGTTTGTAAGCGAGCCGGAAAAAATATCTACCTCCTCAAGTTCCACAAGATTACCGAATAATTTAGGCAACTCTTTTAGGGAAAAAGAATCCAATTTAAGTTTTTTTAGGTTTTTTAATTTGGCAAATGAATTGGGAATATTTTCCAGGTTATCTGCATAAAGATTTAGCTCTCGTAATGAAGCCAGATTACCAAACGATTCCGGTAAATTTAGTTTTTCTTCAGTTAAGATATCAAGTTTTTTAAGAGATGACAAATTGCCGAATGAATCCGGCAACGATTTTAATTGATTTGAATTAATATATAATTCTTTAAGACCTGATAGATTTCCAAAAGTTTTCGGTATATTTTCAAAACATCCATTAAGATGAAGAATTTCTAAAGGGCAATTGCTTATTGAATCAGGTATTGCTCTTACTCCAAAATTACCGGTTATGCTAAAATACTTTAAGTTTTCCAGGTTTCTAATATTTTCAGGAAGTTCAATGAATTCTGAAGCACAATGCGGATCGACCCATAATATACTTAAATAAGTTAAGTTCTTATAATTAAATATAAAGTCTGGGATTTTTTTTATTTTCTTGGTATTATAAATAAACTTTTGTAATTTTTTTAATTGTTCAAACGATGCTGGTAATGTAAAAAGATTTCCACATGATAAATCAAGTGAAACAAGAGGACAATCAGCAATTTCCTCTGGAAGTTCAGTAATGCCAGAAGAATTAATTGTTAGATTACAAAGATTTTTTAATGTGCCTATTTCAGATGGGATATTTTTTAGCTCATTGCTTATGATTTTAAAATCTCTTAATTTAACCAAATTAGTAATCCACAGAGGAATAACGGTAAAATTTCCTATTAATGAAAGAAATCTCAGGTTTTTCAGTTCCCCTAAATCTGGAATTTCAGAAAAATTACCACGCAATGAGAAACTTTGAAGGTTTTTAAAATTACTAAAATCCGGCATTTCTTCGAGTTTATGAGTTGATATTATCAATTTTTTTAAATGTAACAAATTTTTTATTTCAGGTGGAAAAATTTTAAAATTAAGGCCGGAAAGGTCAAGGGTCTTTCTTCCCTTCTCGACACAAAGTTTTATCCTTCGCCGCGCTTCAATATTGGCTTCTTCGTCTGCATAAAATAGACGTTTTATCATAACTATCTCCTATTCTCGCCTTGATTATCTTTCTCGCCTATACTAATATCACCATCAATCGGCTCTGCACCTATAGCAACTAACAATTGATTGATCTCATCATGCGAAAGTGTTTTTCTTATATTTGCACCTTTTATCATCATCATTTTACTATTTGCCGCTTTAAGTAATTCTTGCAGAGTGGAACTCTTAAACCTTTCCACTGCCTTTAATATAATTTTGCCGCAAGTTTCTGCGTCATCAAGGGCATTATGTGCCTTATATTCAATATTAAATTCTTTGGCGAGGTTGTTTAAAGCATGTGACCTTAACGACGGCCAGGCGCGTCGGGCCAGTTGGAGCGAGCAGAAATACAGCAAGTCGGGGCTTCTAATTCCGTGCCATTCAAGAGTTGCCAAAAGTACACCCACATCAAAATTGGCATTATGAGCTGCAACAGGCAAATCACCAAAAAAAGGACAGATATGATCATGCCAAAGTTCCGCAAATGTCGGAGCATCCTTCACATCTTCTACTGTAAGGCCATGTATAGCGGTAAAATCAGGCCGTATATAAAGTGTCGGCGGCCTTATGAGCGAATAAAAAGAGTCAACTTTTTTTCCGTTTTGATATTTTACCATACCTACCGAACAGGCACTTTTTCGGGAATAGCTAGCAGTTTCAAAATCAATGGCAACAAAATTCATGATTTATCTCCAAAAATATTTTTCAGTTATGTAATTTTTTCGTGTAATAATCATGTTTTCAATTTTCTCTTTCATATTTTTGCCAGCTTCTTCATTTCCTTGATTTGCTTCTGCCAGTCAGTAACCAAAATATCCGGCTTAAGTGGTTGTGCAGTGCAGCCACGGGATAAAACCCACTCCAGCACTTTGGCATATTGTGTACTTGTAAAGCAAATGACAACTCCATCGTCTTTTTCATCAATTTTTTGATCCTCGGCCCATTGTCGTTCCCGAACCCACAAGGCAGACTCATCATAAAAAGCAATGCGGAATTTTAATTTTTTCTGACCGGCAAAAACACCAAAAAAACTGCTGTTATGGGTTCTACAGTAATCAAAATCTTTTGGAAGGGCAAAACGCTCATTGGTCAGGGTAACATTTTTTATTCGAGATAGTGAAAAAAAACGAATCGCAGAACGCTCTTCTGAATACCCGTAAACATGCCACACTCCGTTATCAAAGACAAGCTGAAAAGGCCGGACAAGACGTGTTTTATAATCTTCATCCCAAAGCCCTTTGTATTCAAAGGTTATTACCCTGTTTTCCTTCATGGCATCTACTATTTGCTCCCAGGTATCCGGTTGTACCTTTGCGGAGGCAACAGGAGGTACGATTATTCGATCTTCATACCACGCTGATTTCTTTATATCTTCTGCCTCGTCAGATGACAGGGGAGCCGTAATATCATCTAATAGACGTTTGGCAGATTCATAGAGCGGTGTATTTTTATATAGAGAAATGAGGGCTTTTGCCATGCCCAAAGCCAGCATGTCGTCAGCAGAGGCAAACCTGGCAGGCAGCCTGAAAGATTTTTTTTTATAATACCATCCCCGGTTTTTCGCATCGTATTCTATAGGAGCATTTAGCATATCCCTCAAATACTCAATATCCCGATAAATGGTAGCCGTCCCTACTTCATACCCTTTGGCCAAATCATGGACATTAGGGTATTTACCTGATGCTATCTGTCTATCAATGTAGTAAATACGTGAAAGTATCGCCCTTGGCAGGTTTTTTCTTGTTTCCATATTGTTTACTATACCTCGTTGGTTAGTCATAGCATGATGGGGCAGAAAAAATAAGATGGTTTTTGGGTATTTTTGATCTATCAGTCTGTGATAAATGGCTTAAATAGTTATCATAATTTAATCCAAAATCAAATTTACAATTTCTTTAATTTTATCAACTACTATATTCCGATATTTTGTATAGATTCTATATAAAACAAATGGATCGGTCTGGATTATTAGTCCATCTTTTTTACACCAATCATCAATTACATTATTAAGAAAATTGAAAGTAAAATTCGAAGAATGCCATATACAATCACCTCCACCCCATGATTTCCACTCTGGATTACCGCTTGGCTTAAATCCCAAAATTTTCTCAATTTCTTCCGTGAGATTGCTCTTTCCGTTTTTCTTGTATATGCTAAAATTTGTATTGTGGTCATAGCTTAAATATACCCAAAAATTATCTGACGTAATATGTAAAGACTCAGGATAATCTGAATCTTTTTCTTTATAGGAAATTTTCAGCTTGTCCCCTAAAGCAGATTGTAATTCCTTTATAAAATCATTCGAGAATACTTCTTTTACCAAATCATACGGTTTAAATGTTCTAAGATATTGAGTAGACTGGTAATTTTGTTGACTGCTGACAATAAAATCAATTACTTCTCTTTCCATAGGTTTATTCTCCATTCCGCAAATATATTCTAAGGCAATGACAAGTTGTCTTAATATTTCAAATATACTGGATATTTCTGTTACAATTTCGATGCATTTATACAACCAAGGAATTATCTCTTTTTTAAAAGAAATACGATGATAATGAATATCTTCACTAACACTGTCAGAGCTTGGCTTGTGCCCATCTAGTGTTAAATATAAAACTGGTATTTTTTTATCATTATATTCTTCATTCATGAATTCGTAATAATGCAATATTTGATCATCTTGATCGCCAGCATATATTTTTACTTCGATAGGGATAGAAAGTTTATCATCTCTAAGTACTATGTCAATTCTCCTGTTTTCATCTGTGAGGTGTTCGCGATGTACCCAAGTACGGTTAACATTCAGACTATTATATACAGTATCCTTAAGCACAATATCTATAAACTGTTGCAAAAAAACTGTTCCATGATAATGTTTTCCTATGGGATTTAGCAGATCGGCTATAATTTGACAAATAATTACTTCATTATTCATTTTACCTGATATTTTAAAGATATTATATTCCGATCCTGTTTCTTTGTAAATGTTTTCATACTTTTGGGATAAACTATTTATAAAAGATAAAACATTCTTAATATTATCGTTTTCTATCATATTATCCCTTGCTGATTAACTTTATAACCTGCAACCATATTTATGTAGCATTTACATATTCTAAAAACTCAATTATTGTTTTATTTTTCTTTTCACCATTCTCATAAGTTAAAATCCTTGTTTCTTCTAAAAAAGACGCACCTCGCTTTGCTAACACATCTATTATTTTATAATAATCTTTATTTGCTATTATTTCCAAATTTTTTCCTTCTATGAAATTAAAGGAAACAATTTCTTCCTTATAGTCATCATCCTGTTCTAAAAGATTTTTCCAACCTTCAGGTTCTGGTACTATTCTTTGTGAAATAGATCCTTTTCCTCTAAAATCAGAGAATTTATTATATTTTGATCCATGGGGAACAATTAAAAACGCATGAATAGCTTTTTCTACAAAACAAAACTTTACACTAATTCCAGGGTAATCTTTAAATAGAAATGACATACATTCATAAGTATTGTTTTTATTCTCTGACCATTCTTGCCATTCACCATCTTTTAATATTCCTTCTTTTGTATTTAGTGATTTATTAAATGCATTAATTATTTTTCTTTTAAATAAAGCAGGAAATATTTTCTTATCCAACTCTTGTACAGTTTTTACATCTATTTGTCCGCCAAGATCTATTTCATCACTGAGTATATTTATAATATCAATTATACTATTCCTAAATATATTATATTCTTCACCGTATGTCTTCTTATCAACAAATTCGCCAATTTGTACAAGATTTTTGCTAATTTTTTTTATAGATTCTTTATTACCCAAAAACAATATCAATTTACTATAATTCATTCCTACCAATTTTTCATATTCGTCTGATGTAACTAAATGCTCTGAACTTACTGCCCATAATTTATCTATATATTCTTGAAATATTGGCAATTTTTCTTGAAATACTTTTACATTTTTTTCTTTTCTTTCTTGTGCCTCTGATTCTGATTCCGATTGATTTTTTAAAAGCATATTAGTAACAATTACTGTAATTAATGCACCTAAAACTGCTCCTAAAAAACTAGAGGGAAGTTGTTCCAATGAAAATACATTTAATAAAACCGAAATAGCACAAAATGCTATTAAAGATAGTATTGACGTTACAACTAATTTATTCATTTTATCTTTTGATTTCATTGCATTTCCCTTAATACTTTTTTTAAGTTATCAACAATGTCTAATAATTTGCCTTTGTCACTCATAAATTCTCCATATAAATTTGTTATTTTGTGAATGTAAAAAATTATATCCCTAAAATAAATTACTCCTCCAATCTGTGTTTTTTCGTTGGGCTTCGCTGGCAAGAAACACCTACTACGAATATTTGACCACAATAAACACAGTTCTTACTATTTTGAAAAGCAATGTGTTTTTTTATCGGACTTCGTTGACATGAAACACCCCCCATAAACTTTTGCCCACAATACTTACATTTAAGATCGTTCATTAAATTCTCCTATCAATTTCAGTTAAATAATACAAATCTATCATTATTTTGTCAAGTATCATATTTAAAATTTCAAAAATTTCGCACAACTGTCTATCTGTGTAATTGATGGGTGAAAGCATCGCTTTTAGCAAGTTTTTTCCGATTTCCGTAATATATTTTATTCCTCACATGTTAACCACTACATGATGGAAAAAAAAGATAAAATGTTTTTGAATATTTTTAACCCATCACTCTGTGAGCAACCATGTAGACTATACTTAAATAACTGAATTTGAAGGAAATCGAAGTAAAATTATTTTGATCCAATACGACTAACAATAACCCACACAACTATGGATTCCAGAAAAATAGGCAACTGTGCAAAAAACCCGGCTGTAATAGACAAGGGAACATAAATATTTGCCTTAGCGATGATATCTTCATTGTGAAGTTTGGTACCGATGATAATCCCCCCAATAATGCTGACTAAAGTAATAAAAATAACAACTATAAAACCGCCGGAAATAAATTTACTGACACCGTCAAGGGCAACAAAAAAATCGAATTCCCGCTGAAGCGTTGTTTTCTGAACTATGGATTCTTCTTCGGTTATTGTTCCGGAATTGTATTCCGTATCAATGGTCATTTGTCTAGCCGGCATTGAGTCCAAGGAAAAACGGGCAGCCACTTCTGAAATACGGACTGCTCCCTTTACGGCTATTGCCACTACTAAAAGGAAGGCCAAAAATATTATACCGTTAACGACAAGGTTTATTAATCCATTGGAACCTGAGATAAAAGAAGTAATCATCGAAATCACCTGCCCGTCAAATACTGCCCTCTTAATGAGAATATGCCGAGTAATAGAAATGTGGAGTATCAAGTTAAAGATCAATAATACGAAAAGTGCAGTTGGAAAGAGAGGAAAATCCGCGGTTTTTTTGAAATGAAGTGTTATTGTGAGAAGAAGAGAAACGAAAACTAGGTTTAATACCAAAAGACCTTCAAGTATTACTGCCGGAAGGGGAAAAAATAGAATCACAACTGCTATTATCGCCGACAAGGGAATGAACGCCAATTTTTTTGAATCCATTGTAGTTTCTCCTTATGAAAACAGTGTACCCACGCTATTTAATCACGGCATGATGGAGTAAAAAAAATTATTATTAGTTTATGGAGCACAGTTTACACCCGGCGGCCTAATCAACCGGCTGTTCATTTTTATTGTAAACGCGATGCCGGAGGCGCTGGTCAGGCGGATAAAGAGGAAGATTTCATTCTAAAAGAAACTCCACAAATATTCTTGTTGTTATTTCCAATTCACCCATCGGTACTATTGTTGAAGAAGCATCCCTGGCGGCACCCATTTGATACTCCATACTATTGTTCATAAATCTGTTGCTCATTGGCGATATATGCTGCCCTATTTCTTCTGATATATTTAAAACCCTGACTATTTTAAGATTTGAAAGTTCGGCATATTGTTTGGCTTTTTCCTGTGCCTTTTGGAACGCAAGTTCACGGGATCTAATAAAATAGTCTGTATTGTCTTTTACGTTGAAATTTATATAATTTAACTCAATCCCATTAATCATTATGAGCTTGTCAATTATTTCGGAAAATCTTTCGCTGTTTCCGTCTGCATTATCAACAGAAAAAGTAATACCTTGTTCGGCTTTTTGCCCAATCAAAATACGCCTGGTTGTATATTCATATTCCGAGCCGAATGTTAAAGAAGCAGTCGTAATATTTTTTTCTTCAATACCGGCATCTTTAATTATTGCCAGCGCCTGCCTGATCATTCTGCTTACTTCGTCTTGGGCTGCTTTGGTTGTTACGGCCACATTGCTTAATGTAATTCTAACCTGAATTATATCCGGCTGTGCCAAAACTGTACCCGTTCCCAATACAGAAATTGTACTTTGATTTTTTTGATTGCCTTTATCACACCCGAATATAAATATTGCCGCCAAAACCAGGAGTAAAAAAGATTTTTTTGCTTTCATAAATTTGTCTCCTTTTGTTTAACAATGTTACATTACAAATACCATACAAATATTTTTTTGTCTACAATTGACAGAAAGAAATAATATTTTATAAAATTAATTTAATGAAACAAAAAACCAATATCATCGGAAAATTTAACGATAATATTTGGCAAGAATACGAAAAATCGCTTTCTACTCAATTACGCAATAAAGAAGGAATATATTATACACCTGCTAACATCATTGCTGATATGTTAAAAAGCATTAAAATTACCAAAAATAAAACTTTTTTGGATCCCTGCTGTGGCAGCGGAAATTTTATTGTTCAGGCAATAGAAAAAGGCTTTAAGCCTGAAAATATTTATGGTTTCGACACTGATATTAATGCAGTTAAAATTACAAAGAAACGTATTCTTGAAAAGACAGGTATTATAAATAAAAACATTGTTTGCGGTGATTTCCTTTTGCTGGCAAAAGAAATAACTGTAAAATACGACTATATTTTTACAAACCCACCCTGGGGAAAAAAACTGACAAAGAAAAAAAAGGATGGATTTTCAGTAGATTATCAAGCAGGAAAAAGCATGGATACAAGTTCGTTATTCTTTTTTGCCTGTCTGCAGATTTTAAAAAACGGCGGGAAACTTGGTTTCCTTTTACCTGAAGCATTTTTCAATATATCAACTTTTGAAGATGCAAGAAAAGCCGCACTAAATCTACAGATAGAAAGGCTGATTGATTATGGGAAACCATTTAAAAGACTCTTGACACGGGCGCAAGCAATCATTTTGAAAAATATAAAGTCTAGTGCAATTACAAAAATTATATGTGAAACAGAAAACTGTAAAATAGAACGAAACCAACAAAGTTTTAATCAAATTCCAAAACATATTTTCAATTTTTTTACTAACAGCGAAACAAACAGGGTCATAGAGCATATTTATTCGCTGCCTCATGTAACACTTGTAAATAACGCAAAATGGGGGTTAGGAATTGTTACCGGAAACAACAAAAAAATATGCAAATCTGTACATAAAACAGGTTTTGTTCCGATATATCGCGGGCAGGATATTACCCCCACTGGATTAAAAGAACCGGTTTTATTTATATCCGAGGATTTATCTGATTGTCAGCAGGTCGCACCCCTTGAACTTTATAAAGCGAAAGAAAAATTGATATACCGTTTTATTTCCGGTAATCTGGTTTTTTATTGTGATACAAAACAGAATTACATTCTTAACAGCGCCAATATGCTTATATTAAACAAAACTTTTCCAATTTCAGGGCGACAGTTATCTGCCTTGCTCAACAGCGGATTTATGAATTGGGTTTTTATGAATATTTTTCGCACACATAAAATTCTGCGGAGTGATTTGGAACAACTGCCAATTCACACAGGATATTTTATTAAAAATAAAGCATTTAATGAAGAAAAATATTTAGATTATATTAACATAGAAAAACATAATGGAACTTATAGAATTAAAAGATGAGCCTATCTTTCCTTGCCGGTAAATTCATTTACTTCCATTTTATACACAAGCACTTTTTTTAGCTCATCTTCTGTAAATGTATAATTCACATTTTTTCCGGTTTGGTGTTCCATTAGTTTATTTAATCCTTCAATTTTTTCTTTGTCTGTTTCCAGAATAATAATTTTACCAAACCCTATTATGCTTTTATACTCATAGCCGTATTTACAGGCAATTTCACCCTCAATTAGTTTTGTATCACAATCAATTTCAAAACAGGCTTTATTGTTAATATTTATTATATCAATTTTCTTACCTTCTTTAGCGCTGTGAAAATACAATGTTAACTTATTATTTTGATATGAATATCCATAGTTGAGCGGAACAATATATGGATTATTATCCACAGATAGCCCGATTCTGCAATGCTTACATTTTTCAATGATTTCCATCATGGATTCTATACTTTGTATTTCCCTGTTTTTTCGCCTCATGTTTTACTCTCTGCTTTAAGCCCCCATTATAACGATCTCCAAAAATAATCCCTTTGCGTTCACGGTTGAGGTCTGGCAAGGTCAACTATACCAAGATTTATCCCGTTGGCTTCTTCTAAGCTATTGAAAAACATCTGCGGGTTAATAAACACATGATATTCCCCCGTAGAATTGCTCTGCGGCATAACAGTTACACGAAAAGATAAATTCGCCGGGAAAAAATCACCTTCTCCTCTCAGCCAGACAAGACGCTCAACTGAGATCGACCAGGGGAGATCAGTATTTCCTAAATTGTAGTTTACTCCATTTTCACCACGGCTTTCGTTCCACCAATTGTCGTCATTTGTTTTATAGCCATTAACATTAACCCATATTCTCAAATTTTGATAACCGCTGGGGACATTGATTAAGGAAATTGTTCCGCTAATACCGGAGATTTTCGGCAGTTCCTGTTCGTTTACCAAAACAGCACTTGTCGCTAAAATGGATGTTGTACCGGATGTAACAGATACATTTGCAAACTGATAAAGAAACCCTTTTACTCCATCAGAAACAGCCAGGTAGATATCAAAATTTCCGTTACCTTTCCATGGCGTTTCATCAAGTGCATACAAAGGTACGGTAACAGTAAATGTTTGCCCTGTTTGAACCGGCGGGTCAATATTTTCAAAATCCTGTCCTGCCACCACTTTTTGTAACGTTCCTCCTCCTGAAGAAAAAGCCTGAATATCAGCTATTACGTCCCATGCAGATGTACCGGCAGGAAAAACGGCTATAAATCCACCGAGGAAACTTTGAGCTATTAAGTCCGCATCAATTCCGGTAATGACTAATGTTTTTGGTGTAGTATCGCCATTGCCGCCGCCAGTACCGGTACCGGTACCAGTACCAGTACCAGTGCTGCTCTTATGAAAATAGCCATCGGCATCAAGTAGACCACCCATACTCTGGGAAAGTGTGTGGGCAGATTCAATAGCACTGACAAATGATAGAAATATGCCACTGGGAACACCATTGAGCATTGGATTTGAAAGCATTAATTTATTCCCGGTAACGGTGTAATTGGCTGTTCCACCTTCAACGGTCTGTCCGTTCAAAGTAACAGTTGCGCTGATTACTCCTCTTGATGTAGTGACGTTGATTTCTCCGCTTGTATTTGCTTCGCTGATGAGTCTTCCGGAAGAGGTAATCTCAAATATAGGCTCCGCCTCCGGATCATCAACTTGAGTCGGATATAAATACCATTTTGCAATAAGGGCAGGATCAAGCGAGGGTTTTCCGCCGTTACCGCCGGTAGTTCCGGTGTCGCAAGCAGCCGTTGAAAACCCGATTATTGCAACAACGGCAATAATCCCAAAAAGATTAATTGTCTTTTTCATAAATAACTCCTTGGCGGTTGTTATGTTCATTGTAGCCATTTTACCTGTTTTTGATTGAAATGGTAAAGGGGATGTTTATCACCTTTTATTTATTATTAAATTCAATAACCTTTTTTGGCAGCCCCCAGAAATAAGTTGGATAAATAAAACCAATGCTTTCATATTGTTTCAAAACATGTGTTGCCTTTTGTACATATGTGCATTATAATTCAAATTGATGCAATCCAATTATCAATTATACATCAAGTGTATAAATTCAGACACCTTCGGTTAAATTGTTCAAAAACAGGGGAAAAATGGACAGAAGAATACAAAAAACACAAAAGGCCATTCGCAATGCTTTCCTGACGCTGTTGGGTAAAAAGAGCCTCAGTAAAATCACGGTTGCTGAAATATCAGAATTAGCCGAGCTTGGAAGAGGAACCTTTTATTTACATTACAAGGATATTTATGATTTGTATGAGCAAATAGAGAATGACTTATACCATGAAATAGAGCTGCTTCTTGACAAATCATGTGCAGCCAATGACAAGGCTGCTTTAATGGGTTTTATAAGCGCCATAACGGAATATATTGTAAAAAACCGGCCAACCTTTTTACTCCTTATTGGCGCCGGAAGCTCAAGTAGAAATTTGTACAAGTTAAAAAAAATTTTCCAGAAAAAAATGATACAGGAAAACCCAAAATTAAAGAAATCCCAGCATGACTTAATAGAGTGTTTGTTCATTACATCGGGCGTTATTGGTGTTTTAGAGGAATGGCTTTTTAACAAACAAAAAATTTCAGAAAAGCAAATTGCCGAATCGCTGTTCAAAATTCTTCAAGTCTTTGACTGACGAACGGAGTGAGGAAACTAATTAGCAAAACCCAATATATTAGCCAAATTTTTGGAATAACTGTCTTCACTAATTAATAACTTTTTTCTACAGAAAAAAGATGAGCGTTACCCTATTATTACCCGGGGTTTTGATGCTTCAAATAATTTTTCATCCATGGATAATTTTCCTGGTATCTTTTCCTGATGTAACTTTTCCTGATTTTTTTTCAAATTTTCATAGAAATTTGTTTTAGAAAGACTAATATAAGGATTAAGCCATAAGGTACCTATAAATAATGTTAAGACAGTGAGCAAACCCCATCCGATGAAACTCAATTCAAGCAAAAAATATTTCCATTTATACCCTTTCATCATAATTTTACTTCTTTTTATCGCTTCCAGGGGTTTAATATCAGGATTATCATACATAATATAAAATGCCATTGAATACCCGTAATACTTAATTATTCCGGGAATAATCAATAATAAACTCCATAAAAAAGTAAAAATAAAAATCAAAAATATTAACAGGAAACCCGGAAAAAACCGTTTAAAGCCATCAAATATATTTCTGGTAAAAATTTCTTCACCGCGAATTCTCTTTATAAAATAACCGGCAAAACCCAATTCAAACGGACCGGCTGCCAAAAAACTGAATATTGACATTGCCACGCTGATCCCCAAAAACGAAGGTATTTCCGGTATCCACCGGTGGAGTGAATCCAGTGAAGAAATTACATTATTGGGAATATAAATCAAAAACAAAATAAAATAAGCAAAAGCCATTTTCGCCCACGCACCCTTCAGCTGCAGCCTTGCATGAGCCCGTAATTCCCTGTTTGATCGAATCGTGCTATAGTCCATTTACTTTCTCCTTCTATTAGCAGTCAACAGGCTTACCTTTCTTACTGCCTTAAAAATATTCTCGTACCCTGTGCATCTGCACAAATGTCCTGAAAGAAGGGTGCGCAGCTCATCATCGCTGTAATTTTTACCAGAGCGTACAATTTCTGCGGCGCTGATGATGAAGCCGGGCGTACAGAAGCCGCACTGAACCGCGCCCTCGTTGATAAAGGCCTGCTGGATTTCAGACAACTGCCCATCAGCGCTTAACAGGCCTTCTGTAGTGATGATTTCCTTCCCATCAGCCCAAATTGCGAGGTAAATGCACGAGTTATAACATTCTCCGTTAATTATTACATTGCAGGCGCCGCACTCCCCGACCTCGCAGCCTTTTTTTACGCTGGTAAGACGGTACTCGCCGCGAAGCATATCTGTCAGCGAGGCGCGGATATCTACCATGGTTTCGGTATCCCTGCCGTTTATTTTACAGCGAACACGTTGTTTTCTCATAACGACACCCCCGCAAGTTTCAGCGATTCGGTAATGGTTCTTTTTGCAAGTTCCTGTGCCAGGTGCAGCCGGAACTCCTTACTGGCGCGCCAGCTTGTTCTGGGATTAATATCGCTCATTGCGGCTTTCGCGGCAGCGGCGGCTGTTTCAGCATTTGCCGGCTTTCCTGCCGCAGCCTGTTCTGCGCCCGGCGACCGCATTGGAACGGGGCCTGCCACGCCGTAGGCAAGACGCAGACGCTCAATGCTTTTACCATCTTGCGAAAGCCGCACATTGGCCGAACAGCCCAGGGTGGCTATGTCCAGGGCGTTGCGCATGGCGTATTTTATGTAATTGCCGAAACAGTTTTCATAACTCTCCCTGGGAATTAAAATAGCCCGCAGAATTTCATCATGCGCAAGCGCGGTTTTTCCCGCGCTTATGTAATGTTCTTTAATTGGCACAAGCCGTATCCCGCTTGGCCCCAGGTACTCCATCACCGCATCGAAGGCCAGCAGTGTAGAGGCGCTGTCCGCAGAAGTTACGCCGTTGCAGACATTCCCGCCGATAGTGCCGATGTTGCGTAACTGGGGCCCGCCGATGGTTTCCACCGCTTGTCTCAGCACGGGAATGTTTTCCTGAATTATTGGGTCTGATGCAATGTGGGAAAAACTTGTAAGGCTGCCGATGCGGACAGCGCCGCTTGAATCGATGGCAACGCCCCGCAGTTCGTCTATTTTATGGATACTGATCAATGTACAGCCGGCGAGTTTACCTTCGCGAATACCGATTAATATGTCGCTGCCCCCGGCTATTATCCTGGCTTGGGGGTGTTCTCTTAAAAGCGCGACAGCGTGGACAGGGCTTTCAGCTTCGTATATTTCTTCAATATCGTACATGGCCTTTCCTTATATAAGCCCCGCTTTTTGGAATTCCGAAAAAAGCAGGTGCGGGCTCAGCGGAATGGAGTTTATCGAAACGCCTGTAGCGTGTAACACAGCGTTGCGAATTGCCGGGGCACCGGGAACGGTGGGCGGTTCACCCAGACCCTTTGTTCCGTAAGGGCTTGTCGGCTCGGGGTTTTCCACAAACTGCCCTTCCAGGCGGGGGTGCTCCAGAATTGTGGGCAGTTTGTAGTCGAGCAGATTGCCGTTAAGCAGTTCTCCTGTTTTCGGATCGTATAACATCTTTTCGTAAATACCAAAGCCGATAGCCATGCTCATGCCGCCATGAACCTGCCCCTCGGCTGTCTTGGGATTAATGAGCCTGCCGCAGTCATGGCAGTTGATCAAATTAAGAAGGGTAATCTTTCCCAGGGGAATATCCACTTCCACTTCCGCAAAGGCGCAGCCCAGGCTCAGTGCATTGCTCTTTACCTGGGCGGTAACCTCGACGGTTAAATGCTCAGCGTGTTCTTTATGGTAAAACGTATCGGTCGCCAACTCTGCAAGACTGTGGAGTTTTTCATTATTTTTGCTGATTTGAACGATACTGCCGTCAATCAAATCAAGATCGGCCGCGGCTATTTTGTTATATCTTTCGGCGCATCGAAGAATCTTTTCTTTTAGCATAAGGGCAGCTTTGTGAATCGAAGCCCCTCCCACATAAGTCTGCCGCGACCCGTACGCCCCAAATCCAAAAGGAGTAATGTCCGTGTCCTGGGCGCTTATCACATGGATTTTTTCCCAGGGAATGCCGAGTGTTTCGCCAGCCATCTGGGCAAAAACGGTGTCAGCTCCCTGGCCGATTTCAGTTTCACCTAATTGCATCTGTATGCTGCCGTCCTGATTCAAAACCATGCGGCAGGAAGAAACTTCTATGGAAATCGGCCAGACAGCGGTATTGTACCACAACAGGGACATTCCGATGCCGCGGCGAACCGGCCCTGTCTGGTTCGCATAACGTTCCCTTTTTTCATCCCACTTAATCCATTCCCTCCCTTTTTCGACACATTGGCGAAGCGAATCAAAACGATTAACATTTTTTGTAAAGGGATCAACATAACCGACCGGCATCATGTTCAGAAAACGGAATTCCAGCGGGTCCATGTTCATGCTGCGGGCGATATCTTCGATATGGGACTCGACGGCGAATACAGCCTGCGGCGTACCATAACCGCGCATGGCTCCCGCCGCCGCAGTATTCGTGTATACTGTGAAAATTTCTGTCCTGCGGGCTTTTTCATCATTATAAAGCTGGCGGAAAACATTTGTCCCCTTGGCGGCGATTCCATGACCGTGCGAACCATAAGCCCCCTGATTGGAATAGGCAGTATAGGAGCGTGCAACCAGCCGGCCATTTGGCCGCAGCCAGCTTTTAAGATATATTTTTTCGGCGTGCCTTACCCTTGTAGAGCTAAAAACTTCTTCCCTGGTCAGCTCCAGTTTCACGAGACGCCCGCCCACCTGTTTGCACACAAAGGCATTAAGCGGCTCATAGAGACTGTCCTGTTTATTGCCGAAGCCTCCGCCTATATATGGCTTGATTATCCGCACTTCTCCCCACGGAATACCCAGCGCCTGGGCAACAATGCGCCTGACAATGTGCGGTATCTGCGTGGAAGAAGTAACCACGATTCTGCCATTTTCCATATATGCCCAGGATGTTACGCTCTCTATATGGCAGTGCTGAACAATGGGGGTTTCATAAACACCCTCGAAGCAAATCAGCCCTTCTTCTTTTATCGCAGCTTCAAAATCACCATCTTCAATTTTTGTACTCTTTAAGATATTGCCCGGGCTTTCTTCATGGAGCAGGGGTGCCCCTTCCTTCATCGCTTCTTCCGGCGACAGAACAAAAGGATATTCCTCGTATTCAACCTTGATTGCCCGCAGAGCCCTGGATGCACTTATTTCATCCACCGCTACAACTGCCGCAATATCATCGCCGTAAAACCTGACCCTCTTGTTAAGCAGCCGCCTGTCCATTGGGTCCCAATGAGCCGGATCGGTTGACCAGGGGTGCCCTGCGGTAGGATACGGAAAATCCGGTACATCAAAGCAGGTAATAACCTTGACCACCCCTGGAATACTCTCCGCCCCGCTGATGTCCATTTTTCGCACCAGGCCGTTGGCGATTGTTGAGTGAAGAACTTTACAAATAAGGGCATTACGATCAACAAGATCATCAGTATACTTTGCCTTGCCCGAGACCTTCTCCCATGCATCAACCCTTGGTATACTCTGCCCAATGCTCATAAAAACTCCAAATAGATATGAAAGTTCTATATTAACATAGTATAAGAGAGAGACTTAAAAAAAACCTCTATTTTTTATCTTTCTCGGCCTTACGCAGACAAGCCGGCAGATTATCATGGTTATGGTTGGCAACACAAGCACAACACTTGGCATAATTTTCACAGCTGGTGTAAACACAGGGACATTTCTTAACATTTTGACAAGGCATCTTGCACCTCCTTTTCTATTGTGGTAAGATAGTAATAATATAATGATAATTGTATTATTTTTTAGACGATTTTACCAAAAATGTCAACATCAATTTCTTTCGAATTATGTAAGTCTATATGTTGTAAAGAGATAGAAAAAGGAAAATATTAATTAATACTTGGCACGGTTTTTGCTAAGGAGATAAATATGGAAAAAGTTAATGTAAAATACTACACATTGTTGGATTGGCTAAGCCTCCTGCCGGAATTAAAAACCGAGGTGGTCAGAAAAGCAATTCACTTTCTAATAGCGCTCGTGCCCTCGCTGGCGGCCGTAAACAGGCCGTTTACCGTTTTTTTTCTTATTCTGGGCACATCGAGCTATATATACGTAGAAAATTTGCGTCTTTTGGGCGTTACAGTCCCCATTATTTCCTCGATTACCAGTATGGCTTCGCGATCCAGGGATGCCGGTCGGTTTGTTATGGGACCAGTTACCCTGGGATTGGGTTCTATCCTGGCGATTCTTCTGTTCTCACCTCCGGCGGCTGCCATAGCAATCTATGCCCTGGCTTTTGGCGATGGTTTTGCAAGCCTTGTGGGGAAATTCCTCGGCAAATGGAGGCCGTCCTTCCTTCTTGGAAAAAGCGTTGAAGGTTCCCTGGCTTGTTTTACTGCGGTTTTTACCTGTGCATATCTGGTATCCAATAACGCAGCTGCGGCCTTTACGGCAGCCGTTACAGCCATGATCGTCGAAGCCCTTCCTCTGGACGACTACGACAACCTTGCCCTGCCCGTCACCGTCGGGTTTATGGTACAGCTGGCCTTATTGTAAAGCTGGTTGTTGTTTATCTATCAAACACATCATTTTCCTTGATATGATATTGTATCTTCTATAGAATCATTATCAGTCAACCCCGATTAAGGGAAAAAGGGGGCAATACGATAAACAGTATTTGGAAAATCATGATACTGCCCGTTTTTACAGCTTTGATTCTGGCAGGGTGTGCATCTACAATCAGGATACAGGTACCCAGAACTCCGGCTCTGGATACCTCCGGCATAAGACGTATTGCCGTTATGCAATTCAGGGCTTCAGGCGGCAGCGACTACCAGCAGACTGCCCAGTATGCTACATCCACCGCAACCAGTAATATAAGGGCGTTGAATCATTTTACCCTGGTAGATCCATCGGTGATTGTACGGCTTCAAAGAAACAACGAAAACATCGAGGGTTATGTTGACGCCCTGTTTAACGGACAGATAACACGAATTGAATCAAGAGAAAGCGCCGAGCAACGCCAAAGGAAAGACAGGGACGGCAATGAACAAACATATACCTTATACACCAGGGAAGTTGAGCTGGAATTTAACTATTACTTAACACGAGCCCGTGATGGAAGCCTTATAGGACCGATTTTAAAAAGCAGTTCGGCAAGCAGTTCCGGTGAGAACAGGAACAATCTCCAGTCTACAACAACGCTTTTAAGAAAGATAGTTGATGAACAGCTTAGATATCTAAGCAGGGATATTGCTCCGTATACCATTGTCGAAACCCGCAAATTGGCATCAGAAAAATCAAAGGATAAAGAGCTGCGGGCAATAATGAAAGATGCTCTTGCACAGACGAAAGAGGGCAGTTACCGGCTGGCACTTGAATCCTATCTGATAATTTACGCAGAATATAAAAATATTGCCGCAGCGCAGAATGCTTCGATCCTCCATGAAGCTCTCGGTGATACCCGTGCCGCGTTTAATCTGATGCAGAGGGTATTTACAGAAACAGGAAACCCAAAAGCCCTGAATGATCTTACCCGCCTGAATAGAATTCTTGCGGATCAGGCAACAATCGCCAGTGAATATGGTAATACAAGAAGTCAGGCGGAAAGGGTTGCCGCTTTTGCAAGTGATGAAATCCAAAAAATCCTGCCCAGGAACGCAAAAGTCTGGATTTTTAATAATGCAGGAAACAACACCATGACGCAGGCGGTTGTCGACAATCTAATTGCCAATTTTATTTACAGAGGGATTGGTCTTGTCGAAAGAGATAATGCTGCATTGATTGAAGCCGAACACAGGTTCCAGGTGTCCGGCTCCGTCAGCGACGATGATTTTCTGAGTATCGGTAACGCCTACGGAGCTAATACGATTGTCGTTGTTGGTATAACAGGAGCCGGCGATATGCGCCGGCTGCAGCTTAGGGTGCTCGATATTGAAAGAGGCGTCCCAATCATGCAAAGCGATACAGGCGACGCGTGGAAACTGTAAAAGTTGTACCAGCTGCCGAATTTTAGACTTACATAAAAATTTTTTAAAAGTTCCACTCCACTAATGCGCCGGAGTATCTCCGCGCCATATATATGTATCTATGAATTTCATTATTGATTTTCATGGCTGGCGGCATTGGCTGCCGGAATTTTTTTGGAGGAGGAATTATGAATAACCTCAACTCTATTCTTATCGAGGGGAATCTGGTACGGGATCCCCTGCTTCGCTCAACGCCCAAGGGTACGCAAGTCTGTACCATGAGCCTGGCTTCAAACCGTTTCTACAAACAGGATTCAGGCTTTGAAAAGGAAGTTTCATTCTTTGACGTAGAAACATGGGCGAAACTTGCCGAAGCATGTTACAACAAAGGACACAAAGGGCGGGGCGTCCGCGTTGTAGGACGGCTGAAACAGGATCGCTGGAATGATTCGGAAGGCAAACCGCACTCCAGGGTAACCATTGTTGCGGAGCATGTGGAGTTCCGTCCTGAATTTAAAAAGAGCGATGGCACCAGGTCTGCTGTTGCAGGGACAGATATGGATTCTTCGGATGAAGATGATTACATGGCAGACCATATGTCTTCTGTAGCGGCAGTAAAAGAACTGGAACCTGCTGCGGTGTTTTAAGCTTTATAATGGGAGGCAGGCTTTACGCCTGCTTCCTGTTCTTTCTGCTGAAAGAATCCGTCTTTCCAGTTAAATCGGCTTACATTGGACAGAGGCTTGCCGTCTGTTATCATGCGGATTAAATCACGGTAGTATGATTTTTTCAGCGCCGCACCGGACAGATCGACAATAAAACGGGCGAAGCCTGATTCTTTCAGAAACGGAATTTTATCGGTTATGGAAAAAGGCTTTTCCGGGTAAACAAACGATGTTTCATAATCGGTAACAAGCGAAAAAATTTCTTCCCTGTTATCTGCAAGCGAAGAAAACTTGTATATCTGCCCCAGATCAGTTCTGATACGGAACAGGGAAGGCCGGCCAAAAACAGTAATAAAAAACCTTGAACGCAGCCGTTGATCATGCTGGTTAACTGTTTCCAGGGTGCGTTCAAGGTTTTGCCGGTTATTTTCAAGCGGGGAAATAAATCCGTCCGCCCCCAGGGAAGCGACAAAAGACAGAGACCAGGCGTTAAAGGTATACAGCCACGGCCCGGCAATCAGCAAAATATCGCTCTTCCCGCGGAAAAGGGAAAAATGCCCCGGATTATTAACCACGTACTGCCTGTAGCCCTTTTCGATAAGCCGCCCGATTTCCTCCGCCATTTTTGATGAGCCGCCCTCCGGCAGCCCCTGCGGGAAATAAGGGTCCAGCACAAGAATTATTTCGCCGGGTTTAAACGGCAGCGGCTTGTTACCGGAAAGAAGCGGGGCTGCGTTTTTTCGTGTGTATGAAAGCATCACCCGTGCAGGGCGGGAAGACTGAACTATGTAAAGATCGTTGGCATTGGAAACAACGACATAAAGGCCTTCGGGAAAGGGTTCTTTGTTTTTACCCCGGTTTCTATTTTTAGTTTTGGGCATTTTTATTCGTGACGAGGGCGCTTTGTCCCTGCCCGGTCCGCGTCCAGATGAACTGCGCTGAATTACAGGCGTGTACCTTTTTACCATGGCCTTGGTTTGGATAAGATATACCCTGTCGCCAAGCCTGAAACCTTCGGGAATGGAAATCCAGCAGGTGTCGCCGGCCGGCTCGGCAAAGTTAAGTTTATGCGAAACCCTCTCCGAATCATCGCTGCGGTGCAGCCGCACTGAATCCCCTGCGGCGGGAATTAATCCCTGCGGCGGCGAAACAAGAGCCCGGCATTTACCGCCCTCGCCCTTTACTTTAAGAATAGCCCCAAGGCTTATGCCGGTGCCGCCGTCCTGTGCCGGATTTAGCCAGCCGGCCGGACTGGCGTTTATGCCATCGAAATAGAACCGTGTTTTAGACCGGGCAAAATCATTTATCAGAATTTTCTGCCCTTGCTTTATGCTCCGGTTAATATTTTCTTCATTGCCTTCGATGATGGCATCGATTACCAGCCGGTAGGCGGAAACTACAGTGCCCACATATTCGGCGCTTTTCATGCGGCCTTCGATTTTGAAAGCGTTTATTCCGGCGGCGGCTAAATCCGGCAGGCGTTCCAAAAGCTGTAAATCCCCAGGGCTGAAATAATAACCGCTTTCGCCGCCACCGGTTTGCGCGCTTCCGGCCTGCGAGTAGAGCCTTCGGCAAGCCTGAGTACACATTCCCCTGTTGGCGGATTTGCCCCCCAAATAACTGGAAAACAGGCAAAGGCCGGAAGCGCAGATACACAGCGCGCCATGCACAAAAACTTCAAGCTCCAGATTGGTTTCGGCTCTTATGCCCTGCAGTTCTTCAAGACACAGTTCTCTTGCCAGCACCACGCGCGAAACGTCGTGCCGGGATAGTGCATTAGCCCCCCTGCCGCTGGCTATGTTCATTTGTGTAGAGGCATGGAGTTTCAGGGAGGGGAATTCTGAGCGCGCCATGGCAATAACGCCAAAGTCCTGCACAATGATCGCATCCGGCCCGGCATCGGCAAGATATTTAAGAAGCTGATACATTCGATCCGCTTCACGCTGTTCAAAAACCGTGTTTACCGTAACATATATTTTCTTTCCCATCCGGTGCAGGGAACGCCGGGCCGCCTCGAACTGCCCGTACGAGAAATTTGCGCTTCTAAGCCGGGCATTAAAATTTTTAAGACCCAGATATACCGCATCCGCTCCCTCCCCTACAGCGGCGTCCAATGCCTCGGGGGATCCGGCGGGTGCGAGCAACTCGATGTTTTTTGCTGTATATAACACAAAGATAATTCTACTTTCATGCAGATGCAAACACAAGGGCAGGGAGGACACACACATCAGGATGCCTCTAATAAAAATGTAACCGAAAATTACCTTGACAATCAGAGTAACAAATTCTACAATATAATCATGAATTTGAAGACAGTGCTTGCGGCAAATACCATAAACCTTAACCTGAAAGGTTCGACCAAGGAAGAAATTATCAATGAATTGCTAAATACATTGATTGATGCGGGAAAGATCCAGGATCGGGAAGCCGCATATAATGCAATCATAGAAAGAGAGCAGAAAATGTCTACAGGCATGAAGCATGGGATTGCAATTCCTCATGGTAAAAGCTCCGCTATACGCGAGCTTGTTGCCTGTATCGGGGTTTCCGAAAACGCAGTGGACTTTGATTCTTTGGATCGCCTGCCCTGCAGGATATTCATAATGACCTTATCGCCGATTGAAAAAACCGGGCCACATTTGCAGTTCCTGGCGGAAATCAGCCTTCTATTCAAGAGCGCCGAAAAGCGCCAGGAAATCCTGAACGCAAAAACACCCGAGCAAGTTCTAAAAGTACTGTCAGAGTGAGGGCGCACCTTTCGGGTTTTTATTTTTTACCACGAACCACACGAACGACACCAACCTGTCGTTCGAAATCCATTCGTCTTACATCTTTAACACAGTAATTTGTGAAATATAATTGTCTTTGTTATTCGTACCCAACTATTCCAAACAACGGGTTCGTGTTGGTTAGTGTGGTTAGTGGTTAAATATTCTTTTCGGACAATTCCTTTTTCTAGTTTCCGCGGCGCATACGAACGCCTAAAGGCGTCCTACATTTACTGTTAGAGTTAAGTTTTCCTGCGCCGGAACGTTTGGATTTTGTTCATCTGCGCCCCTTAACGGGGCGCTTTTTTTAGTTCCCGCGGATTTGCCTTAGGGCGTTTTGGGCGAGGGTTTTTACTGCGGGAACCCAGTCCAGAGCAATGACAGCATTCAGAGCGGCTACGCCATTGCGGTTCCTGGTACTGCCCAGGGCAGGAATTATAATCCGCACCATTTGATTATCTTCTGTATTCAGCGTGCCGTACCTTAGCTTGGAATTCATCTCCATAAGAAATTTGTTCAGTAATCCGGCAGAATCATCGTTCGCCAGTTTTGCAAGGGTGTTGATCGCATCTTCTTTTTCAGTTGAATTAAGCCCCTGATTGTAACAGCGCTCCAGCGAGGGATAAACAGTATTGTTGGCTGCGCCGTAATCCCGGATCATCCTCATCGAGAGCATCCGCAAACGGTGCATTGTATTTTGCTGCCTTATATCGCTGGTGGAAATTCTCCACGCTTCGCTCAGGGCGACGGCGGCAATGGCCGCTTTTTTATCTTCAGAAAGATCGTAATCTTCGATATGCTGGAGCGCATCAAGTTTTATCTCGAAGCTATATCCCGGGCTCCTTATTATTTCAGTCATAAAGGGCGACGGATCCTCTGCTATAATCGGCAGGGATTTTAGCGCCTGATCTTTTACCCAGTCAGGGTACCAGCCGACAGAAGCGAAATAAACCGGCAGGTAGCATGAGGGGTGGGCATAACCTTCCAGCGCCACGATTGCGCCATAAGCAACTCTTTCGTAGTACAAAAGATCGGATGCAACCACATGATTCGCCTCATTCAGGATAGCAATTATCTGCTCCATATATGTAAAAGCCTGAATCCTGCCAAGAGCTGCCATTGCCTCGGCGCGCACCAGAGCATCGCTGAATTGATCCACTACAAGCCAAAGATCCGGAGCGGCAAGCAATTGCCTTTGGTTTGCCAAAGCTACGGATAAATGCATTGCCTGATTATCCGCAGCATGGAGCTGTGTCGCCCCGCTGACATTCGGATACTCGGAAATCAGGCGGCGCAGCGCACGGGCGTAAAAGTTTTCCGGCATTGCAATTTCCTGCTCTCTAATCAACTCCAGTACATTCAGCTGATCGGTATTTGTTAAAGCCATATCGTAGATCTGCGAGTACATTTCCCCGTCATCTGCATAAGAAAAAGCCGCAGCCGCGATAAATAATATACAAAAAACAAATTTATTCTTCATGTCAGTTTCTCCTTTCCTGAAATAATTGTGCTATACATAGTATAATACAATTCAACGGTATTTTGAATAGTTATTTTATGTATTCCGCCTGGAGGATGGCAATATGCGAATCAGCGGCAACCTTATTTTGGATGATGAAAACAGGGCTTTAATTCTTAGGGGCGTCAATCTGGGCGGCGGTTCAAAAAACCCGTTCGGTGCGCCTGGCTGGGGCTTAAAGAGCGAATCCCTTAAAAACCCATCGGAGGCCTCTTTTGTGGGAAGGCCCTTCCCACTGGAAGAAGCGGAAAGCCATTTCCGGCGGCTTGAACAGGCGGGGATGACCTTCTTACGCTTGGTTATTACCTGGGAAGCCATAGAACACGCAGGGCCGGGCATTTACGACGAGGCATATCTGGCTTATTTACGGAAAATTCTTCTGACGGCGGAAAATTGCGGGGTTTCTGTCTTTATTGATCCGCATCAGGATGTGTGGAGCCGCTGGACCGGAGGCGACGGCGCTCCGGCCTGGACGCTGGAAAAACTGGGCATGAACCTTGTTATGCTGGACAGATGCGGCGCCGCTATTACAAGGCAGCGCTATGGCGAATTTCACAAAAGCAAAAAATATCCTGAAGGGGAGCCATTCCCCAGAATGATGTGGCCGTCCAACTACAACCGCTATGCTGCGGCAACAATGTTCAGTCTGTTCTTTGCCGGAAAAACTTATGCGCCCGGTTTGACAATGGACGGAGAAAATATACAAGACTGGCTTCAAAACAGATACCTGGCTGCGTTCCGGCATGCTTACCGCCGCCTGAAAAATTGCCGCAGCATAGCGGGCTGGGGGGCAATGAACGAGCCGCACTGCGGCTTTATCGGACACCGGAATCTTGAGCAGCCTGAAAAACAGGTAATTCCATTCGGGCCAAGACCAAGTCCGTGGCAGGCCATCTGTGCCGCATCGGGTTACACTGTAAGGGTCCCTGTGTATAACGCAGCTTCCCTTGGCCGAAGGGTAAATGGTTACGAGCTGTTTAATCCTGACGGGCTTTCACTTTTTAGGGAAGGTTTTTGCTGCCCGTGGAAGCAGGCCGGCGTATGGACAGATGAGGGCGGAGCGCCCAGGCTGCTCAGGAGCGGGCACTTCAGCATTAAAGAACACGGAGCGGGTTTTGTTGATGGTTTCCTGAAACCATTCATTATCCGGTTTATAAATACAATGAAAGAAGCTGATGAACACAGCCTGTTTTTTATAGAGGGCATGCCTCACATTTCCAGCGCAGATTCCCACCCTGCATGGAACATTGAAGATCCGCCCAATGTGATAAATGCCTTTCACTGGTACGACGGTTTTTCACTTTTTACAAAAAGTTTTCGTTCGTGGTTTACCCTTGATCCCGATACATCAAAAATCATTTTAGGTGGAAAAAAAGTAAAAGCGTTTTTCACCGAATGTCTTGCCAAAGGCATTAGGATCACCATGGAAAAAATGGGAAATATACCATGCCTGCTGGGAGAATTCGGGCTTGTCTTTGACATGAATAAACGTAAAGCCCTTGCCACCGGAAATTACCATTTGCATGAGCAGGCTCTGTCCATGTATTATGACGCGATTGATGCAAATCTTTTACACTCGACAATCTGGAACTATACGGCAGATAACACCTGCGAATACGGCGACGGCTGGAACGACGAGGATCTTTCAATTTTTTCCGAGGGCAGGGAGCGGGCCGCAGCAGGCTGGAAGCGCCCATACCCAATGGCTACTGCCGGCGAGCCGCTTTCAATAAGCTGGGACAGAAAACGAAAAAATTTTCATTACCGCTTCCGTGCCGAAGGAAAAATAATACCGCCGAGCATCATTTATCTGCCTGTAGAATTTTTTCCGGAGCCGCCGCTGGTAGAAGCCAGGGGCGTTACGCGCTGGGAATATACGCAGCAGCGGCTATTAATCTACAACGACGGCCACAGCGGAGAAGCGGCAATAAAAGTACGCCCCAGGTAATTCCGCACCTTTGCAGGCGGCTGTTCCTGAATTTCGTCTTCTTCCACCAGGATAACTTCATCTTTTCTCAGAAAACTATCGCTAAAGTGGTCTTCAATTTTAATGCGATTCTCAAGAATCCGGTTTAGATAATCCAGTGTAACTTTCGGAGTGCCAATGTTTTTGATTCTGCCTTCTCCGGCATTGTACATTGCCAAAGCGGCAATTTCGAATCCGGTCGTATCCAGACAGTGGCGTAAATGACCGATACCATAACGTGTATTATCATTGATGTTAAAAAATGTGCCGATTTCCAGATGGGGGAAAGACCTGTCATTTAGCTGAAACAGCCCGCGATCGATGCTTTCATTCAGGTTTTTAAGATTTACCGCCCGCGGGTTAAAACGGCTTTCCTCCCAGCTTAATGCAAAGGCAAGCGCAGGCGGAACACCAAAATGCTCCGAGTATGCAAGAATTGTATCCGCTATTTCCCGGCTTGAGCACAGCTCGGTAAAATAATCAATTACCCATTCCCGGTATTCGGGATCGCTATACCGTTCCAAAATCGGATCGGGCGTTTTTTTTACGGGCGCTGTAAAGAGACAGTCATACTCTTCCGGTTCAGTTTCCTCTGTAAAATCTGCCGTTGCAATGTTTTCAGGCTGTCCATAGACCAGAACATTGGCGCTTGAAACTGCTGGTGACATGCAGAGAATGAGCGAACCCAAAACTCCGGCAAACAAGGGAAAAACAAACTCCATTTTTACATTGTGAAAATTCATATTTTTTAATCCTTACCTAAAGTATACAGTTTTTTTTACTTAATTTCCAATTATTTTAGCTTTTATCCAATGCCCTTACACGGATAATTCCGTCTACATTGATGATCTGTTCCAGTGTATCAATCGGGATGCTTTGCTCGGTATCAATTATATTATAGGCGTACTCATCACGGTGGTGGTTAATAAGATCGGTAATATTGATATTTGAGCCTGCAAGTATGGTTGTAATTTGTCCCACCATGTTGGGAATATTGCGGTTTATAACCAACAGCCTGAAGGGGGCGCGCTGATCAAGTTTACAGCGGGGAAAATTCACCGAATTTTGAATGATGCCGGTTTCCAGGTAATCCATCAGCTGCTTTATTGCCATAACGGCGCAGTTATCCTCCGCCTCGGGCGTAGACGCCCCAAGATGCGGGAAACAGATTGCGTTTTTGCATGCAAGCAGTTCCGCCGTTGGAAAGTCCGTAACATAAGCGCCCAGTTTCCCTTTCGACAGGGCTTCGATAATATCCTTATCGTTTACAAGGGCGTTCCGTGACAAATTAATAATTCGTGAACCTTTTTTCATAATGCGGAATTTTTCCGCGTTTAACATGCCCTTTGTCGTATCGCTCAGCGGAATGTGCAGGCTGACATAATCGGCTTTTGCCAGCATCCAATCCAGAGTATCTGAGCGGACGACTTCACGGGACAGGTTCCATGCCGCATCCACAGAAATATACGGATCGTAGCCGATAACATTCATGCCCAAGGCAACTGCGTCATTTGCGACCATCACGCCAATGGCCCCCAGGCCGGCTACACCCAGGGTTTTCCCGCGCAGCTCCGGCCCTTCAAAACGGGACTTTTCCTTCTCAACAATCTCCGGTACCTCGCCGGCCCTGTCCGCAATTGCAGCTGCCCAGTTTATGCCGGCGACAATTCCGCGGGATGAAACAAGAAGCGCGGCAAGAGCCAGTTCCTTTACAGCGTTGGCGTTGCCGCCCGGAGTATTAAAAACGACAATTCCCTTGTCGCTGCACCTGGGAACCGGAATATTGTTGAAACCGGCGCCGGCACGGGCAATGGCCATAACGGAATCGGGAATTTCCATATTGTTCATATCCGCGCTTCGCACCAATATGGCGTGCGGTTTTGGAATCTCGCTGGCAAATTCGTACTTGTCCCTGGGAAAGAGATCCAGCCCCGCATGAGAAATTTTGTTCAATACTTGAATTCGAAACATATCAGGCATTTCCATTTTCAAAATTTTTTATAAAGTGAAGCAGCGCCCTTACTCCCTCGACGGGCATTGCATTGTAAAAACTGGCCCTCATTCCGCCGACCAGGCGGTGTCCTGCAAGGTTTACCAAACCGGCCGCAGCCGCTTCTTTAATAAAACGCTCTTCCAGTTCGCTCTTTTTTTCCGGATCTTCCGTTCTGATAATAAATGGTATGTTCATCAGGCTGCGGAAGGGTTTTTCTACAGGAGAAAAAAACAGTTTCGAGCTGTCCAGATATTGATAAAACAAGCCGGCTTTTTCCCGGTTTATTTTCGCAATCGCTTCTACGCCGCCAAGGTTTTTTAGCCATTCAAGTACAAGCCCCATCATATAGATGCCGTAACACGGCGGTGTATTGAACATGGAACCTTCGGCGGCATGTGTGTCGTAACGCAGCATTACCGGAACCCACTGAGGGGCGCGGCCAATCAGATCGTCCCGGATAATGACAATCGTTGTTCCGGCAGGCCCCAGGTTTTTCTGTGCGCCGGCATAAAGTATGCCGAACCGTGAAACATCAAGCGGCTCCGAAAGAATACAGCTCGAAATGTCGGAAACAAGGGGAACACTGCCAGTGTCAGGAATATCCGTCCACTTTGTTCCCACGATTGTATTGTTCAGCGTTATGTGATAATACGCGTCTTCCGGTTTTGATGCCGGCGCTTTAGGGATATAAGTGTAAGCCCTGTCTTTTGAACTGGCCCTTACATCCACAGCAGCGTATTTTGAAGCCTCTTTCGCGGCTTTGTCCGCCCAGATACCTGTATCAATAATTACAGCCTGTTTTCCCTTTCCCGGAGTTTCTCCGGCTGCCAGATTTAGCGGAACCATCGAGAATTGCGTATACGCACCGCCCTGTAAAAAAAGCACCCGGTAATTTTCCGGGATTCCCATAAGTTCCCTTAACAGCGCTTCGGTTTTCTCGATAATGGGCTTAAAGTCTTTTGAACGGTGAGACATTTCCATTACCGATTGGCCTGTACCGTTGGTGTCAGTCATTTCTGCGGCAGCCCTCTCCAGAACCGGTAATGGCAGCACTGACGGGCCGGGTGAAAAATTATAAACGCGCATACTATCCCCTCTTTTATATTTTATCAAAATGAGTATGCATTAGCAATTGCTCACACTTTGCTTTTCTTATAAAATAAACCCATGGCCGATAAAATTTTTACAATATTGGATCTTATTGACCTTGATCTTAAAGAACACAATTCACTGAATCTTCGCTGTATCGCCGGCAGAAAAGGACTTACAAGGGAAATAAGTATTCCCGATATCAACAGACCCATGGGAGCGATAATGGGGTTTTTTGAAGATTTTGCATACCAGAGAATACAGCTTTTCGGACGGGGCGAGGCATCTTATCTGCGCCGTCTTCATGAAAGAAGCGAAACTCATACCATACGGGAAATGTTCAAATACAATATGCCCTGCTGCATCTTTACCCACAATTTAAGTCCGAACGAAGAATTTTTGGCAATCAGCGAAGCCGCCCAATGCCCCATTTTGCAGACCAGTTTGGGTTCCGCCAATTTTTCTTCGCGGCTTATGCGGATACTTTCCGAGATTTTTGCGCCATCACAGAGCATTCACGGGGTACTTGTGGAAGTTTACGGCCTGGGAATTTTACTGCTGGGCGATTCCGGCGTTGGTAAAAGCGAAACAGCCCTTGAACTGATTATGCGCGGGCACCGGCTTGTAGCGGATGATGTTGTCGAAATACATTGCGTAAACGGCAATATCCTGGTAGGAGCGGGAGCGAACAAAATCATCGGGCACCACATGGAAATTCGCGGCCTGGGTATTATCAATATTACACATCTTTTCGGAGTCAGGGCTATCCGTGACCGCAAGGAAGTTCAGCTGGTGGTAAAACTTGAAACCTGGGATCCTGAAAAATCCTATGATCGGCTTGGCTCCGAGGAACACACAATGGAAATTCTGGAAGTGAACATTCCAAAACTGGAAATACCGGTTAAGCCAGGGCGCAATATTCCGATTATAATTGAGACTGCCGCTATGAATGAACGGTTGAAATCGATGGGATACAATGCCGCCAAAGAATTCAATAAAAACATTCTGAAGTGGATTGAAAGTGATACCGTGCGTTCTGTATTCTTTGGCTATGACGATATTATTTAAGGGCTGGTGATGACGGAAAAAATAATTACAATCGCCAACAGAGCCGGAATTCACGCGCGCCCCGCCGCAATTATTGTTCAGGTAACAAAAAATTTCAAATCAAATATTTATTTTCAAAAAGGCAATAACCGGATAAACGCCAAATCCATCATGGGTATTATCACCCTGGGAGCGGCTTATGGAACTGAAATAAAAATAATTGCCGATGGTGAAGACGAAGAAGCCGTGATTGATTCTCTAGTAAGGCTTTTTGAATCCAAATTCGAAGAAGAGTAAAGGAGCCGCGGTGAAAACTGCCAGAACTCACCCTGAACACTCAATTATCAACGTCAGGGTGCTGATACTTATCTACGTCCTGTTATGTGTTCTAACAGTTCTGTTCTCCCGCAATTTTTTTAACGATACTCTTCGAGACGGCCAGGTGCCGGATAAATTAACCTTGATTGTCTTCTTTACCATTCCGGCGGTATTATTTATCTTTTTGGGTATTTCGGTTTATACACTCTTCTCCGATATAATAGCCCGCCGCCCGGGGAGCAAATTCAAGGCACGGCTTTTTGCGTACTTTATCGTAATAGTTTTTTTTTCCGCAGCTCCGGTAACATTAATGACCACTGCCGCCGTAAACGAGGTTGTCCGTTTTTGGCAAAACATAGATGCCGCCTCGGCTTCTGTGGCAGCAAATAGTTTTGTGATGGACAATTATTCGCTGCACATTGAACGGTTTCAAAACATAATAAACCAGACAAATTTTTCCCGCCTGCCGCCGGGAACCCTGCCGCCGGATATTGTGGCAATTCAGTTGTTTGAAACCGATTCGCCGCAGGCCGGCGGAAACGGCTGGAGGGACATATCCTTTACAGGTGAAGAACGGTTCAGGCTTCTGCAGCCGCCCGCCGCTGAAAGAGGACATGCGCCGAGAGAAATGCCCAGGGATATGGGAACGCTTCGTTATGTGCAATTTGCGGCAGGAAACACCCTGCGCCTAATCAGCTATAATCTGGGCGACGACTTTGACTGGGGAAAAGACGCCATCGAAAATCTGACAGCCCATTTTGAAACAATAGATACGCTGCGTGACAACCTGAAACCATTAATTATTTTTTACTATGGCGTGTTTTTCTTTCCATCTCTTCTTATGACGGTGATTATCGCTATTTCATTCACACGCCGCGTTACTCACCCAATAGTTGAACTTACCGAGGCGACCCGCCGTGTAGCCGAAGGAGATTTTTCTATTCAGATTTTGGCACGGCGAAGCGATGAACTGGGGTTATTAATCCGTTCGTTCAACGCAATGGTACGCGATCTGGAAAAATCCAGAATTGCCCTGATAAAGGCGGAAAAAATCTCGATATGGCAAAATATGGCCCAGCAATTGGCGCATGAAATAAAAAATCCCCTTACTCCAATCAGGCTTTCGGCGGAGCGGGTATTGCGCCGCTGGCAGAAGAATAGGGAAAGTGTCGATGAAATTCTGGAAAGCTCGATGCTTGCGATCATTCAGGAAACAGAGGGGCTTTCAACATTGCTGACCGAATTCAGATCTCTTTCAAAGCCGATTGAACCGACTCAATCATGGACAAACATGAAAGAGACCGTCGACGAAATTATCAGCCCGTTAAAAAATTCCTATCCTAAAGTAAAATTTGATGCAGAACATACAGATACAGGCATCGCTGTAAAGATTGACAAGAACCGGCTTTCGCAAATACTGACAAACCTTATCATTAACGCAATAGATGCCGTTGACGGCAGGGGCCTGATTGAAATCAGGGCGGATATTGTCAAAAAGCGGGATAGCAGCTACTGTAGACTAAGTATCAGGGATTCCGGCAAGGGCATAAGCAAGCAGGAAGAACCGCTGATTTTTACTCCTTACTTTACAACAAAAGAATCCGGTACAGGACTTGGGCTGCCTATTGTTGAACGAATTGTAAATGACCACGGCGGTGCAATCTGGTTAAATTCGGCGGAAGGCGCCGGTACAACATTTTTTGTTGATCTGCCGGCAGAGAATAAACAAGAAGGCTGACAATGGCGGCGATTCTAATCATCGACGACGAACCTGGCATCAGGCTGACTCTTGCATCAATTCTTGAAGATGAAAAATACACTGTTTTTACCGCTGAAGACGCAGTGGCCGGTCTGGACGTATTAAGCCAGGAAACCATAGATCTGATTTTTCTCGATGTGCTGCTGCCCAGGCTGGGAGGCATGGAAGCACTGGAACGAATCCGCAGGGACTGGCCGTCGGCGGAAATTGTGATGATCTCCGGTCATGCAAATGTTGACATGGCTGTAAGGGCGATTAAGAACGGCGCGTTTGATTTTCTGGAAAAGCCGTTGTCGCTGGACAAGGTTCTTACAATGTGCCGCAATGCCCTTGCCCTGAAAAAACTTCGTGAAGAAAACCGCAATCTAAAAAGAAGCAATTATCTGGTTCGTGAAGAAATAATCGGGGAAAGCGCCGCCATCAGCAATATCAGGGGACTGGTAAAACAGGCGGCAAACAGCGACGCGCGGATTCTGATAACTGGTGAAAACGGCGCGGGAAAGGAAGTAATCGCTAAAGCGATACACCTTGGATCATCACGGGCCGAGGGCCCCTTTGTGGAAGTGAATTGCGCGGCAATACCGGAAAACCTTATAGAAAGCGAGCTTTTCGGCCACGAGAAGGGAGCTTTTACAGATGCGGTTTCCAGCCGCAGGGGGCGTTTTGAAATAGCCCACGGCGGGACCCTGTTTCTTGATGAAATCGGCGACATGAGCCTTTCCGCCCAGGCAAAAGTGCTGCGGGTCATTCAGGAGCAGAAAATAGAGCGCATCGGAGGAGAAAAGACCATCGAAACTGATGTACGCATTGTCGCCGCTACCAATCAAAATCTGGAAAAGGCATGCGCAGAGAGCCGGTTCAGGCGGGATCTCTTTTTTAGACTGAATGTTATCCCCATTCATGTCCCGCCCCTGCGTGAAAGGCCGGAAGATATCCCGCTTCTGCTGTTTCATTTCCTGAAAATGCAGGGCATAGAGCCGGAACCCGAGCCGGGGGCGATGGAATTTCTGACTGCCTATGGGTGGCCGGGGAATGTAAGGGAGCTTAAAAACCTTGCGGAAAGAATCGCCGTAATGCACACGGGAAACAGCCTTTCAAGCGATGCGCTGAAGGGGCTTCTTGATAAAAAAAATGAAAAACCGCAATGGGGCGGAACAAAAACCCTGCCGGAAAGGATTTTAGACAAGGGATACAACGAAGCCAGAGATGGCTTTGAAAAGTATTATTTGGAGTTCCATCTTTCCAAAAACAATGGTATAATATCCAGGACTGCGGAGGCTATCGGAATATATCCCAGTAACCTTCACGGTAAACTCAGGAAACACAATATTACAGCGGCAAATGTAAAGGAAGAGAGATGAAAGATTTGACGGAACGCCAAAAAGAAATTCTTTCCTTCATCACCGGATACATCAAAAGAAACTCATATTCTCCCGCCATTCGGGACATTGCGGAATATTTTTCCATGTCTGTCAAAGGCGCGCATGATCACATAACAGCCCTAAAACGGAAGGGTTTCCTTAAACAGACTGATAAAAGGCCCCGTACCATGGAATTAACCCGCGGCGGCAATGATGATACAGCCGTGCATATAGAAATACCAATCCTGGGAACCGTAGCCGCCGGAATGCCCATTCTTGCCGAAGAAAATTTCGACGGTTATATAACAATGCATCGTTCAATGCTGAAAAAAAGCAAGAAATACTTTGCCCTGAATGTAAGGGGCGATTCCATGATAGATGCCGGAATTCTGGAAGGCGACACGGCAATTATTGAAAAACAGAACGTTGTCCGCAACGGGGAAATTGTGGTGGCAGTAATTGACGAAGCGGCAACCCTGAAGCGTTTTTTTAAAGAGAGCACAAGGATAAAACTCCAGGCGGAAAATCCGGCGCATAAACCCATTTACTGCCAGGATGTAAAAATTCTCGGGCGCCTGGCCCATGTAATCCGCACATACAGATAATGGCCTGCGCTTATATATTTCTCGGCCCGGAGCTTGGAAAAAAGCAGGAAGCCCTCGACGCCGTCAGGAAAAAACTGGTTAATGCGGAAGAAACTGTTTTTTACGCCGGGGAAACCCCCGCAGGCGCAATTATTGATACAATATTTAACGACAGCCTTTTTGCCGATTCCAGGCTCGTTATAGTAAAAAATGCAGAACAAATTAAAAATGAAAAGGAGATCGAGCGTCTTGTTTCCTGCATAAAAAAAGCGGAAGAAGGAACCGCTGTGGTTCTGCTCTCCGACGAGATAAAACTTGCATCCGGTTTTGACGATGCAGTTCCAAAAGAAAACAGGCAGGTTTTTTATGAGCTTTTCGAGCGGGAAAAGAAGGAGTGGCTGCGTACTTTTTTTAAACAGAAAGGTTTTAACATTGATTTAAGCGGCATAGATACAATTCTGGAAATGGTTGAAAACAACACCGAAGCCCTGGGGCGGGAATGTTCAAGGCTCATCTGTTTTCTGCCAAAAGACAAACCGGTAACGGCGGTGGACATAGAAAAATGGCTTTCCCATAACAGGGAAGAATCTGTTTTTACATTATTTTCACACATTGCCGCCGGGAACCTTTCCAAAGCGCTGGAATCGCTGCATGCCATGCTTGCCGCAAACGAAAGAGCCGATAACATTCTTGCCGGTCTTGCCCGCAGCTTCCGAAAGCTGGGCGATTATCTTGCGCTGCTGGAAAAAGGTGAAACAAATTTTTACGAATTAAAAAAAATCGGCCTTTCGTCCCCAAAAGCCAGGGACGATTATGCGGCAGCAGGGCGCCGCTACAACATTGCAGCCGCAGATGCATGCCTTGCACTTACCGCAGATTACGACATTCTGCTGCGCTCCCCGGCAGCCGCTCTGGGAGACATACTGATGGATCGCTACATTCTCGCAATATTTGCCGCAGAAAAATTACCTTCGCCTGCGTGATAACAGAATAAGCCTGAACAAACTCATTAGTGCGGTAATTGTATAAAAAAGGCGCCCCTCAGAACGCCTCTTTTCTCCCTTTGCTATTTGCTAATTGCTCCTTGCTATTTGCTAATTGCTCTTTGCTCATTGCTACCTGCTAATTGTCTGTCACCCTAATAACCAATCTATAATATTGACCTTTTGAATGCCCTTATGAGTAATCGCAGGTTCAACATCAGTGGTAATTAATGTTCTTCGATAAAAATCTTTAACCAATTCAAATGGGCGTATTTCCCTTTCAAAGGTACTTTGCTCTTTTGTAGTCCAGGCTACCTGAATATATTCCTGTTCACCATTTGTTTTTTTTACGACAAAATCAATTTCTGAATTATCAGCTTTACCTATATTTACCTGGCAGCCGCGTCTAAGCAATTCAAGATAAACTATATTTTCCAGATCATGTCCCAAGTCCGGATGGCTTTTTTGACCGAGAAAATGTTTTTTGAACCCTAAATCAACCACATAGTATTTTTCCTGGGTTTGCAAAAACCCTTTGCCTTTTAAATCATAACGCTTAACCTTGTAGAATAAAAAAGATTCTACCAAAGCGTTTATATAGTTATCAACTGTGTTATGCGAAATAGACAGTTTATTGATTGTTTTAAGTGTATTGGTAATTTTCTTTGGGGAAATTATTGATCCAATGGAATCAAAGAGAAAGACAGTGGTTTTATAAAAATGCTCTTCATTCTGCCATTTATTTCGCACAAGCACATCTTTTTGAATAATATTGTTGATAACTTCCTGAATATAATCCCTGACAGAGCTTTCCGGCAAACCAAAAAGTCCAGGTAATCCGCCATTGTCCATATACCTGGTAAATAGTAAATCGGTACGGGATATATCTATTTGCGTCTTGAGGAATTCCTTAAAGGAAAATGGCTGTATATGAATGGTAATGTAGCGGCCGGTAAGCAAGGTCCCCAATTCGCTTGAAAGAAGCCAGGCATTTGAACCGGTTATGTATACATCAATGTTATGTTTTACATAAAGAGCGTCTATAAGCCGTTCAAAATTTTTTATCTGCTGCACTTCGTCCAGGAATACATAGCAGGGCAAAGATATGTTTAATTGGCTAATTATATGGTAATAGAGACCTTCGTAATCATGCAGCCACTTGCTGTTCTCCATGGCTTCCATGTTCAAAAAAACTATGTTGTCTTCACCAACATTATTTTCCCGTAAATAATCGCAAAACATCTCAAGGACGGTCGATTTTCCGCTTCTTCGTACGCCGGTTAGGACTTTTATCAGGTTTTTATCTTTTAATGAGATGAGGGTCTCTATATAGTCCTTTCGTTCTATCCGTTCCATATACCCCATTATATAGACCAAAGTTGTGATTAGTCAAGAGTTTGGTCTATAGAGGTGCTCCCTGCTCTTTGCTCCCTGCTCATTGCTAATTGCTCCCTGCTCATTGCTCCCTGCTATTTGCTCCCTGCTCAAAAGCAAGGGCGCCGCCCTCAAAGCCAGCGCCCCTACCTTTGCTCCCTGCTACGGCTGTTCCACCGTAGTAAAGTTTTGCCACAGCGAGTGCGCGGCGTAGTTACCCAGCGTTCCTGCAGGCACATACAGCGTGATGTTACCTATCGTAGTACCGCTGAATGACGGCGTTATGCCTGTTGGCGGCACAGTCCAGTTAAGCCATATATCCGTAAGGTTGGCGCATTCTTGGAAGTTGTTACCACTAATCGCTGTAACGCTTGCGGGTATGCGTATCTCCGTAAGTTGGCTTCGGGCTGTCGCCTGTGTTCCGATTGATACCACTCCGGCGGGTATTGTATAGGCACCGGTCAGCTTCTCGGGTATCCAGCGAAGGTAGTATTGCGGATTGCCGCCAGTGGCTTCGTAGAGTACGCCGCTTGCATCAACGCTAAATACTGTGCTTCCCGAGGCAACGGTGATGCTCAGATTTTCGCAGGCAACAAATACCGGGTTCGCGGAGTTTATACTGTTCAGGCTTGCAGGCAGGTGCAGCGATGCAAGGTCTGTGCAGCTGGAAAAAGCATATGCGCCTATGGATAATAGCCCTTCCGGCAGGTTAAGCGTTGTAAGGGCGCCGCAGTTTGCAAAGGCATAGTTGCCTATTTGGGTAATGCTGTTGGGCAGGGTTACAGAGGTAAGCGCATTGGTTCCGTATGTTTCCATAAACGCTTCCCAGTGCACCTCTGTTACGTTGTAGGTTATGCCTCCGTATTCAACCGTTGCAGGCACCACAACCGCGCCACTGTATGTATTACGGTTATCCCCAGAGCCGCCGTATTGTTTATTGGTTACCCTCACATTGCTGCTCGATATAAGACTGTAATAGATGCCGTCTTTCTCAAACTGGTCGGCAACGGATACTACATTTACATAAGCGCTGCCTGTTACCGTAGGATTCGACACCGAGCGGGCGGTAACAATAATGCCGGTTATCGCGGTTACTCCTGTTATAGTGCCGTCAGAGGCAATGGTTATGTTCGTACTTGCCGTTTCCCATGTTACGCTCTTGTCGGTGGCGTCAGAGGGAGTTATCGCAACCGTAAACTTGGCGGTTCCGCCCTGTACCACTGTCAGCGGGTTGGGCGTAAGCGTAATGCCTGTTACGGCAACATCGGTAATTACAAGGCCGAAGGCCGCCGGGGCAGCTCCGTCTATGGAGACTGTTAGCGGATAGTTGCCACCGGCAACGGTATCGCTTACCGTCAGGGTCAGCGTCCCTTTGCCGTCGCTCCCGACCACCACATCGCTCTTCACGCTCACGCCGGCGGGCTCTCCACCAAGACTTGCAGGGTAGCTTCCTGCCGCTATGCTCACAGTAGTTACTTCAAAATTTACGTCTCCGCCAGTGCCTGCGTTCACTGTTCCGATCTGCGTTCCAACGGTCAACGATTTCGCCGCCGATACCGTAAACTCCGCATCAACCGATGTTTCAGCGTCGTTCGAGCCGGTAATGTTGATGGTTTCATTGTAATTTCCTTCCGCCAAACCCGCTTTCGGCTGAACGGTGAAGGTCGCCGTCGCACCGGCAGCCAGGCTGGTGGTTGACAGCGTACCGATGTCATAGTCCGCAGCCGTCGGCTGATTCAGCGTTACAGTGTCTGTGCCCGTATTGGTGACAGTTACCGTTTGCGCCGATGGCTGTGTGTAGCCCTCCGCAAGCGAGCCGAATGATGTCAAGGTTGTAGCGCTGATTTCGTAGGTTAGCGCCGAATTTGTTGTCTCGCTTTTGGCCGTATACGCCGCCCTGTTGCCCGCCTCATCTTCGACTACAACGATGAAGTAATATGTTGTGCCCGCCGAAAGGGCGCTGACGTTGAATGTCGCAATATCGGCTGTGCCGCTGGGGTTAAGCAGTGTACCGTCTGTAGGCAGGCCGCCGCTCATTGTAAAAGCACTGTCTTTTTGGTAGACGAAATACAACAAGCTTGCAGGCGCCGTTATATCGTCCGTTGCCTTTGCCCAATTGAGGGTCAGCGAGTTTGTTGTAACACTTGCGGTTGTTATCGTGCCGCTGTTACCGGGTGTAGGTGGCGTGGTGTCGGGGGCAGCTTCCGGCGTCCTGTTTGCCTGCCCAAAGCCGACAATGGTATTACCCGTTGTTTCAACCTTGTACACCTGTACATAAATCGCCGTGCCGTTCGCTCCGCTTATGTCCGTTGCGGCGGTATAAGCCGTGGCCCCTGTGATTGTTGCTATCGCAGCGCCATAAGCCGGAGCGGTAACAGAAGCGGCGCTCTTATTGTAATAGAAAGCAAAACCCGTCGCCGCTGTTTGCGCTGCAAGTGTTACCTTGCCATCTCCGGCTGTCAGGCTTACTGTCAGATTTTCCAGCACCGGCGCCGCCGCAGTTGTCTCACTTTTTGCCGTGTACGCCGCCTTGTTGCCTGCCTCGTCCTCAACCACAACGATAAAGAAATAGGTTGTGCCCGGCAAAAGGCTGCTGACATTGAATGTCGCAATATCCAGTGTGCCGCTTGTATTCAACAATGTGCCGTCTGTGGGCAGTCCGCTTACCATGGTAAAGGCGCTTGTTTTTTGATAGACAAAGTATCTTAATGCAGAAGTAGCGGATACATCATCTGTGGCCTTCGTCCAATTGATGATCAGCGAATTGTCCGTAACACTTGCGGTTGTTATTGTGCCGCTGTTACCAGGTATCGGCGCTATATTGTCTGGTGTTGCAGTAGGTATTCTGTTTGCCTGCCCAAAGCCGACAATGGTATTACCCGTTGTTTCTACCTTGTAAACTTGCACATAAATCGCCGTGCCGTTTGTGCCGGGAATATCTGTTGCCGCATTATATTCGGCGGCGTCGGGGATTGTTGTAATCGCATCTCCGTAAGCCGGTGCTGTAACAGAGGCGGCGCTCTTATTGTAATAGAAAGCGAAACCTGCCGCCGCCGCTTGCGCTGCAAGTGTTACCTTGCCATCTCCGGCTGTCAGGCCGACTGTCAGGTTTTCAAGGTTCTGTACGGGTTCGCCGTCTGTTGTTACGGTAACAACACACTCTGCTGTAAAGTCGCCGTCGATAGTTGTTACGGTTATGGTAGCTGTGCCTTCTTCTGCGTCTTCCGGTACATTGATAACACCATAAACGTTCACAGCGGCAAGAGCGGGATTATCGCTCTCCCATCGTACACGCTTCTCTGTAGCGTCTTCGGGGTCAAAAACCGCAGCAAGAGTTTCAGAACCGCCGGCTTCTATTGTTACCGCAGTTTTGTTCAGGCTGATTCCTTCTACGGGAATAAAATTATCTGCGGAGTAAACGTATACCGCAAAACTTACGCTTTTACCGCCAAAACTTACGGTTATCTCCTGCTCACCCTCGACATCGGGATCAAAGCCGCTGATGGTACAATCGCCTATGCCCACAGTCGTACTCGTACCATCACTGTAATTTACAGTTATTTCGAAGTCTTCGAGTTCCAGAAGCAGGGCAT
>WRLP01000016.1 GCA_009777535.1 Treponema sp. | reverse complement strand
CACCCTGACGGACACACGCTATCTACAATTCTATGCGGTAAGGGAGACCAATGTACTTAACGGTTACTATCCTGTGATGCTTATGAACGGCGATAACCCTGTCTTCGGCTACGTTGATCCAAATGGAGGGCCGGTAGGTAATCCAAAGGCCGGAGGGATCGGCGGTTTTACGCCAGGTACAGGTGCGGGAGGCGGTCCGAACCCTTCGGTGGCATTTTATGCAAATGCTATGGCACAGCGTGCGGAGTTTGACCATTCCGATGGAACCCCGGTATATAAGGAGTACCTGGTCAAAAGCCTGGCTCAGGATCAAATGGCGATGGCTGTTGATGAAGCAGGCCGCTACGGCCACTATACTGTTTTCAATTATAGTAGCGGCGGCTCAGATTATATCTACGACCGTTACGCGGAACTTTGGGGAATCGGAGCATGGGGCTGGTCAAGCGGAAGGACATATAATAATTGGCCGACTTCTAGTCCAACTGGGCGCTACCGTACCACTGACCCGGATAATAACGCCAGAAGTTTTGAACCGCCAATGGCTACAGCAACATCAGGCATGCTCGACCGGTTTTGGTACCCCAAGCTTATTATAAGGGGCAATTCAATCGACGACTATGCAGCTAACTATCTTGCATACTATGATGAATACACCGATGACATAGTCCTGCGTGTTTTCCAGGTAGGGACACAGCAAGACTCCGGCAGGCAGCACCGGCTTTCATCTGATACCACTAATTCCTCTCTTTGGCAATATGATAACCAGAACCGTCTATACAATGCCTGGACAAACTACCAAAACAACATAGGCGGTGTTGGGCGTAACCTTATAGCTCAGAATGCGTCCAGATATTTTGATATGGGCGTTTTAAACAATGGAGCCAACAACGGCAGAGTTGTTATTGTTTACTATGATGAAAACGCAGCGCGGCTCAGGTTAAGGTATTCAAATAGCACTATTGATGGCTCGACTTTTTCTGGATTTACATATGCCAGTTTTACAGAGACCGACATTACCCTTCCGTCTTATGTTGGCTCCTATGTTTCCATGGCCATTGATGACAATGATCAGATTCATATCGCGGCACTTGACAGTTTTAACAATGAATTAAGCTACATTTTTATCCAGTCATACGACGCAGATTCATTCAGTTCGGTTAAAATCGATCAATTCAGATCGGTGGGTTTCTGGACAAGCATAAAGCTGCATCCCGGCTCAACCAACCCATCGAGCCCCTACTTCGGAAAGGAAGGTACTCCCTACATTGCCTATTATAATATGTTTGAAACAGGAAGCAGGGAGTCAATCAAGCTGACATTCGCCAAAAACCCTGTAACCACACCTGCGAATGTCCTTCCAGGAGTTGACTCAAACGGCTATACCACCGGCGACTGGGAATACATGACCGTGCCTGCCCTTGGTCCGCCCCAGGGAGGCGCCCCGTCATTCCAAAGGGTTAATCTGGGCTTTATGACCAATGGTGTTCCAATGCTTGGTTATTTGGGAACAAATATCGAATTCAGTTACCCGGTTGGGGAATAAGGAAATGGAGGCAAGAATGCGTTATTTCAGGAAAAATCATAATTCGTTCATCATATTTGCAGCATTGGTTTTGGCGGGTCTTTTTGTGACAGCCTGCGACAGTCCGCTGTCATTGGGCGGGAAGATAAACACGGAAGTTCCGGTTATCAAAATACCCGCCGATCCCGACGGGAGGAGCCAGCCGGGCTCATACCTGGAAGGTGAAGACAACCGAATCTGGCTTGATGTAACCCAGGAATTCGGCATCGACTATGTTTACATGACCATAGAGTACGAGCTGCTGGACGAATTCGGAAAGCCATCGGGAATATTCACAAAGGAAGATGTCCCGGCTTCTCTGGATAAAAACACGGGTCTTTACCATGTGGATATCGACACGATCGAACTGAAAATGGCCGATGGTAAGTTCGCGGCGTGGGTAATAGCCGTGGACGTATCCGGAAAGACAACCACTTCCACCGATCTGTTTTATGTTGTAAAGAACCTGCCTCCGCAGATAGAGCTGACCATACCATCGGTAAAGGGCGTAAACTTCGACAGCGAAGAGTTTCTGGCCGAACTGCCGACAGAGGATCCTGTGTTTGTAGGTTTTGACCTTATGGGTCTTGCGACCGATAACCTTGGAATAATGCCCGGCTACCCCAAGATAATGATCTGGCCAAAGGGAGAGGCCCTCGACAGTAACGGCGAGCCGCTAGACGCCCAGTACAGGGTGTGGAGATCGACAGTATTGCCAAGAACACCGGCGGAGGGCGAACCGGCTTTGACGGCGACAAGGTTTACCTGGCCGATGGTAAAGGTGGAAGACACACCGGGAAGCAACACTTACCGCTGGCCGAATGACGGCGAGCCGAAGACAGGCCAGAGGTACACATACCTTGACGCCGGGCTTTACCAGTTCAGGATATTGGCGATGGATATGTACGGAAAACCGAATTACTATCCCAACCGGACCGATAACGAACGCGGGCCCAACAACACAAGGCTGCCACCTGAAACGCATGTTAAATATATCGAAATAGACTACATCGTAGCCGACATTCCGATTGTAACCATAAGGGAAATACCGCTTTACTTTAACGGTTTAGAACCCTTTTTAGTTAAGGTTGATGTTACCACTTCCAACCCCCTGGACAGCGTGGAGGCCTTTGTAAGATATAAATATCTGAACGCGGCCAATGAGGTAAGAGATTTTGAAAGTCCGTATTATAACCTGGTATACGCAGGCCGGTACGAGAACACGTACAATTACGAGTTTACCATCACCGAGGCCATGGCTTCGAGCTGGCCGAAACCCATGGACGGTAACGCGACAGTACATTTTGAAGCGATGGATAATGTTCAAAAGAAGAGCCCTCCTGCGTTCAGGAGTTTCATATACGACACCGAGCCGCCGGAAGTAAAGTTTACCGGCCAATTTGCCAATACAAACATAAAAGCGCCCGGGGCATTAAGGGGCGGAGCTTACGAGATTTATAACCCCATTGCCCCACCCAGGTGGGTAACCGGTCGTATAACCGTAAGCGGCACCTCTTTTGATGAAACTTCCGGCATAGCGAAGGTTTTTTATCACATAGGCAAACTGGATGATGACGGCTTTCCCACTGGTGATAATTTATCTGACGAAGCGCGGGGCAGTATATACGAAGACGCGCCCTGGATAGATAGCGGGCTTGACATAGGAGCGCCCAGACCCGGGTGGAGCGGCAATGTGTACGCCTGGAATTATACTTCCGACTTTAACGATTTCCGTGAAAGTACAGTATTAAGGAATTTGATACAACTGGACACCGATTTGGATTACAAAACAGACGATCCCTATTACGGAACCACAAGCGGCGATCACTCTGCGCGGTTCTATCTGCCCTTCTATGTAAAGGTGTTGAATAACGCGGGAAATCAGACTGTTATACACTACAAACTGTGCATAGACCCCAACCTGGACATTCCGCTTGTAAATATCAACTACCCCGGCGAGGGTGATATAGTCGGCGGCGAGGTGCGTCTGTCCGGTACGGCTGCCGACAATGAATGGGTACACACGGTCCTTATAAGAATTCAAAAGGAAGGTGAAACAGGTTACTACATACCGAATACGACGAGTGCATTTGCCGCCTACCCTTCCGGTTACAGTGGTGACACGGATAGCTGGTTCAGGGCGAATAAAATCGGCAACGACATGGTAGTGGGCTGGTATTACAATATAAACGGAGATACCGGCCTTAATCCGACCAATGGAACATCGGTAAACGTTAAGATCGAAGTACGCGCTATTGACGCCAAGCCGAATTTGAACATCAACGACGCCGATCGTGTCGGCCCGGCCGAGGTTCTGAATGTTGTGTTCAGCTCCCTTGTTCCCACGATAAGCACTCCGGTAATAAAGAAGAGTGACGGCATCGACGCCGGCAGGGATCATTTCGAAGACATCAAAACATCGGGTGAGTTTACCATTACTACAACAATAGGCGACAATGACGGGATTAAGAATGTAAGGGCCCGCTTCGACAGAGACGCGCCGTTTATAGACCTGATCAGGGATACGGCAAGACAGACTTCCCTGCCCGTCGGCTGGGCAATAACAGAACCGGTATTGGTCGCGGGCAAGTGGGAAAGCACCCTTACATTTACAATCAACTCAATAACCAACAGTTTTTATCCTGTTTGGGGTTACGGAAATACCGGCGAGATGAATCTGGAAATAACGGTGGAAGATGTAAGCGAGCCGTCTTTCAGAACCACCGGCAGGTACACAATAGGCATTGATAACTTTTATCCCAATGCCGAAATAAATACCCACAGCAATGCCTCCGGCACTTCATTCCTTATAGAAGGAACGGCCAGTGATTTCAGGGACACTCCCATGCCGTCGATTCTGGGCATAGAAAGAGTGATTGTATTCTTTGAAGAGGCACGGATAACCTATTCCGGCAGCATCAGAACAGTAAACGGAACGGGCAGATACCTAAATCCACGCGGCAGGGCCATTGGCCAGAGCGACAGTTTTTACACGGGGTACGGCCTTGGCTGGGACACTGCAATCCCCGCGATGGACAGTTATCTTAACATGAGGGATCCTTCCCTGCCGAATAACCCTGCCAACGGCCCCGACGGCCCGAATGTATCCGGCTCTGTGCCCTTCCCTGTACTAAGACTAATCAACAAGGGCGGGAATATAGGCGAGGTATGGGAATCCCCGCATGCCATGGTAATTGACGCCCAGGAACTGGGTGAAACGCTGGACTATGATAACGACGGCACGCACGGGGAAATGTGGAGCGGCCTGACCGTAAAGGAATGGGGCGCCAGAATGGACACCACTGTTTTCGATGACGGCCCTCTTATGGTTCACTACATAATTATGGATCATGCCGGAAACGCCACCCGCTACAGGAAGGACATCTACATCGAGAATAACAAACCGTGGATCACGTTTATCAATGTCGGAACCGACATTGACAGCAACGGAACCGTGGCACCTTACACTTCCGCGTCCGCTCCCGGTGAGTACAGACAGTATCCTGAAACCATCGGACGGCTGGCATCGGGTAACAGAAAAATAGAGTTTGAAGATCCGTATTTCCGCGTCCGCAACGACCGTTTTACGATTAGTCTTAACACCTCCGGCGGCAACACCGGCAAGCATTACAGTGTTTCTTATGTCAGCGCCGGCGCAACAATGAGCCCGTCGGCGATGGAAAGGGGAAATGTTTATACAATAGTTTCAATAAATACAGCATCGGGGGCGGTAACAGACTGGACGAGGTACGGCGCCCTGAATAACACGGTCGGCACCACCTTTGTCGCTACCGGTCCCGGCGAAGGAACCGGAACCGTTACCGAATACGACGAATTGGACTCCATTACAGGCTCTTTCCCGGCAGGCGCTGACGACATCGACATCTTGATAGACGATTTTACCAATATCAATGACTCTGTCAAAAACTCTGATGGCGATATAATTACACATAACGACCGGCTCTTTATCGTAAAGGTCTACGACTCCACTGTGGCCTCTGTTGCAGGGCTTTCCAGTCCGCCCGAAGCCGACCAGCTTGCCCACGCGGTACTGATAGCCGTTGACATTGACAATGACGATTCAAAGCGGCCGGCCATTTTGATCAATCCCTTCCTCTGGAACAATGCAAGCGACAATTCACTTTACGAGAACCAGCGGGCGAACGGACACATAGAGTTTGAAACCGATCTGCCGTCGCAGTATACCGACAGCGGAAGCGGCCTGTTAGACCGCGATCCCAAGGTTTCCGGAAGAATCAGTGTTAGGGGAACCTTAACTGACAACAATACTATTGATGAAATAGCCTTTACCTTTACCGGTTATAACGGCGGGAATCCGGTTACAGTTGCGCAATTCGATCCTGATTCCCCGAATACTGTAAAATGGATTGAATACGGCGATTTCTTGTTTACCCCCTATCAATTCAGAATAGAACGCAATAATGACGGATCGCCAAGAGAAACCCATGACCAACTGGGCCATTCCATTGAATGGCGGCTGGATATAGACACAGGCGTTCTTGTTTCCACAACGGCAGCGGTGGATCGAATACTCACAGTTGCCGCCGTTGACAAGGCCGCGAATATCAGCGCGGCCAGTACTACCCAGACCACAACGACTAACAGAACGCCCTACTACCGTATGGACGTGGTGCCGTATATTTCCGCCATAGAAACACCCTACCGTATAAGTGGAGGCCTTAAACCAGTTAACATACGTTCGGCCGACGGCAAGTATTCGATTATTCAGGGCAATGAATCAACCTTTATAACCGTACGCGGTTTCAACTTAAATCCCACGGCAGCAGATGATGTAAGAATTTTAACAGAAGCCAATATAACCAGCCATGAGACAGACCCTGCCCACGAGAACACACTTGGAAACCCGATTGCCTACTCTCTGGTAGACGCAAACAGAACATCATTTCTTATGAGCAATGACTCGACGTCCGGTTATTTAACGGTCTGGACAAATGAAATTCCAAGCCTTAACAATATTAACAACAAGGAATCCCTGGGCTCCTTCATAAAGGTAACCGGCGGGGCTAATGCGAGTAACGGGTACAACGAGGAAAATATGCCTAACCGCGAAGCTGACCGCTACATTACCGGAAACATCACCCTGACGGACACACGCTATCTACAATTCTATGCGGTAAGGGAGACCAATGTACTTAACGGTTACTATCCTGTGATGCTTATGAACGGCGATAACCCTGTCTTCGGCTATGTTGATCCAAATGGAGGACCCAGTCTTGTGCCAAAGCCAGGAGGTACGATGGCTTCCAATCCAGTCGGTAACAGGGGAGCGGGTGTAAATGTTAATGGCATGACTATCGTATTACCAGCTCCAAACTCAACGGCTGGTTCCCAAAACCTGGATGCAAGAGCTCAGCGTGCGGAGTTTGACCATTCCAATGGAAACCCGGTATATAAGGAATATCTGCTTAAAAGCCTGGTTCAGGATCAAATGGCGATGGCTGTTGATGAAGCCGGTCGATACGGTCACTATACTGTTTACAACTACAACACCGGCAGTACAGAATATATTTACGATCGTTACGCGGAACTTTGGATGGATGGGGCCTTTGGATGGGCAGGTGAAACAGGGATAGCAACCACCTATACAACGTGGCCGACATCCAACGTTGCCCAGCCCAACTATAGTGGACTCGTCGGACGTTTCCGGGCAGCCGATCCCTTCAACACCGCCATTAGTTTTGAACAGCCGGTGGCTTCATCAGGTGGGCAGCTTGACCGTTTCTGGTACCCCAAGCTCATTATTAGGGGCAACTCGATCACCAGCTTTGCGGCTAACTACCTAGCATACTTTGATGACTACACTGATGATATAATCCTCCGTACCTTCCAGGTAGGGACACAGGAAGCCGCCCCTGGCAGGCAGTACCGGCTCTCATCTGAAGTCGCTCTTCCGCAGTATGATAATGATACTCCACGCCGTCTATATAATGCCTGGACGAATTATGATGTAAGTGATGGTACCATGATTGGTAATACCGGACGCAATATTGCTGCAGATAACGCATCAAGATATTTTGATATGGGCATTTTAAGCAATGGAGCCAACAACGGCAGAGTTGTTGTAGTCTACTATGATGAAAGTACAGCACGGCTAAGGTTAAGATACTCAAACACTGCCCTTGACGGCTCAAGTATTACCGGAATTGCATTTACAGAGAATACCGGCATCACCCTTCCGCCTAATGTGGGTACCTATGTTTCCATGGCTATTGACGACGATGATCGGATCCACATTGCGGCGCTTGACAGTATAAACGGTGAATTGAACTACATTTTTATCCAGTCTTACGATGCGGCCAGTTTCAGTTCGGTTAAGGTAGATCAATTCGGGGCGGTGGGCTACTGGACAAGCATAAAGCTGCATCCCGGCTCAACCAATCCATCGAACCCCTACTTCGAAAAGGAAGGGACTCCCTACATTGCCTACTATAACATGGCTGAAACAGGAAACAGAGAATCAATCAAGATGGCATTCGCCAAAAACCCTGTAACTTCACCTGCGAATGTCCTGCCAGGAGTTGACTCAGAAGGCTACACTACAGGTAACTGGGAATACGCTACCATACCTGCCCTTAGCTCGCCCCAGGGCGGCAGACAGTCTTTCCAAAGGGTTAATCTGGGTTTTATGACCAATGGTGTTCCAATGCTTGGATATTTGGGTACAAATATTGAGTTTAGTTATGAAGTAGGAGAATAGGGAAAAAAAGTAAAAGGTAAAAGGGGTAAAAAATCGGCTGTGCTGGTTTTTTACCCTTTATCTTTTACATCTGCGCGAAAGATTAAATATTTAAGAATCTAACCACGAACCTCACGAACGACACGAAAAGAAGTGTGAAAAAAGCTTCTCAAACCATGGGTTCGTGTTGTTAGTGTGGTTAGTGGTAAAAAATAATGTTAACAGGTGGCATTAAGTGGTCTAGTAGGCGCCGGGATTTTTTATGCTTGACGCTAAATTCCTTTTTATAAAAGTCAAATTACCCATCAAATGAAAAAAAATAATTTTCATAAAAAAGCACAATAGTGCATTCAAATTGTAGACAAATAATCATAATATTAGTATAATAGTCATAATTAAAATAAAACAGCCGTTTCAGGCGTTTTTATGGGGGTTAGAATGCAGTTTTTAAGGAAAAATCATTATTCATTCATTTTATTTGTAGCATTGGTTTTAACGGGTTTTTTGGTGACCGCCTGCGACAGTCCGCTGTCACTGGGCGGTAAAATAAACACAGAAGTACCAAAAATCAGAATACCCGCCGATCCGGACGGAAGGAGTCAGCCCGGTTCGTTCCTCGAAGGCGAGGAAAACAGAATTTTGCTGGATATTGAACAGGAATTCGGCATTGACTATGTTTTTATGACCATTGAGTACGAATTACTGGACGAAACCGGAAAACCATCGGGAATTTGGACACCAGAGCCGGTGGTAGTCCGGGCAGATTTGGATAAGAGTACAGGTCTTTACTATGTGAATATTGATACCATTGCCCTGAATATGGCCGATGGCCAATTCAAAGCACAGGTAACGGCCGTAGACGTATCGGGAAAGAGAACCACAACAACCGACATGATTTATGTCGTCAAAAATTTACCTCCGCAAATAGAGTTGACCATTCCTGCCATAAGGGGCGTGAACTTTGACAATGTAGAGTTTTTGGAAAATCTGATATCCGAAGATCCGGTATTTGTCGGTTTTGACCTTATGGGCCTGGCTACTGATAACATGGGAATAATGCCCGGCTACCCCAAAATCATGATATGGCCAAGGGGAGAGGCCCTGGACAGTAACGGCGAACCGCTTAACCCGGAGTACAGGGTGTGGAGGCAGACCGTATTGCCAAGAACACCCGGAACAGACGATCCGGCGTTGACCGCAACAAGGTTTACCTGGCCCATGGTAAAAATAGAAGATCCACTGGGTAGCGGTATTTATCGCTGGCCGGTAGACGGCGAACCAAAGACAGGACAGAGTTATACCTACCTCGATGCCGGTCAATATCAGTTCAGAATATGGACAATGGATATATACGGAAAACCAAATTACTACCCCAACCGCACCGACAATGAGCGGGGACATAATGCAACAAGACTGGCTCCGGACACACATGAGCTTAAATATATGGAAATAGACTATATTGTCGCTGATATTCCGATAGTTACCATCAGAGAACATCCAATGTATTTTAACGGCCTGGATCCTTTTGATATTAAAGTTGATGTTACTACTTCCAACAACCTTGACAGTATGGCGGGTTTTGTAAGGTACAGAATTTCTGAAGATAATATTGTGGAGGAATGGCAAAGTCGTACCTACGACGCAATACTCGTTGGCAAAACTGAAAATACCTACCATTACGAGTTAACCATTACCGGAGCCATGGCAGCGCTCTGGCCCAATCCGCATGACGGCATTGCAACCGTGCATTTCTCCGCCAAGGATGAGTTTGAAAGACTTAGTCCTCCGACGAATAGTCGATTTACTTACGATAAAGATCCGCCGGTAGTGAGTTTTGACCGGCCCATGGCAATGCAAGAGCCCCCCAAGTACCAGGGAAATCTGGAAGGCGGAAGTTACGCAATATATTACCCCGAACCCGCGATCAGATGGTTCGTAGGCCAGGTAACGGTTGGCGGGTCTTCCGAAGATCTCCCTGCCGGTGTAAAGGAAGTCTGGTACCATATTGGCAAGCTGGGCGATGACAGTAACCTCCTTAGCAATGCCCAGCGGGAACAGCTCTACAGGAATGCTCCCTGGAAAAACACAAACCTTCATACCACGACCCCGGAAGCCGGATGGGCCGGAATTGTTAATGCCTGGACATATACCGAAAACTTTAACAACTACCGGGAAAACCCAGATCAAAGAGATTTGGTACAGATAGATACAGACCTTGGTTATTCAACTAGCGATCCGAATTATGGGACCACCAATCCCAACTATAATGGCGAAGATCATTCTGGGCGGTTCTACCTGCCCTTCTATGTAAAGGTAATTGACAATGCCGGAAACCAGCGTGTCGTACATTACAAGCTCTGCATAGACCCCAACCTTGACATACCGCATGTGACTATCAACTTTCCGGCTTTGGATGAAAAAGGCGATCCTCCGCTTCTTGGCGGCGAAGTGCGTTTGTCAGGCATAGCAAGCGATAATATCAGGATACACTCCGTGCAGATAAGGATACATAAGGCTGGAGTACCCTACATGCCGCCCGGAGCAGCCGCTCCTGTGTATCCTGCCGGCTACACAGGTGACACGTCCAACTGGTTCCTGGCGAACAAGATTGGCGACGACATGGTAGTGGGGTGGTCGTATAATATCAACAGGAACGGAGACCTTAACCCGCCTGCGGGAGAGGACGAAGTAGCTGTTAAAATTGAAGTACGCGCGGTTGATACAAGGGATCAGACTGGCCCGAACCCTCTTGCTAATAATCATGTTGGCCCTGTTGAAGAGCTAGATGTCAGATTCAGTTCGAAAGTACCCACGATTACAACGCCTCTGATACAAAAGTACGGCGCCGATGAATCTGAGCTTCATTTTGACGGTATAAGAATGGCCGGCAGATTTACCATTACCTTTGATGTAGGGGACAGTGCCGGTATCAATGACCTAAGTGCCCGCATTTCCCGTACCGAAGGAAGTGATGGTTATACAGACCTGATAGTCAATGGAGTTGTACAAAGCTCTTATGGCTGGACAATTACCACTGTAAGCAGTTCTTCGCCGGCTGAATACAAAGTTGAATTTGACATTGATTCAACAAGTTCCGCCTACTACCCTTACGGAAGAAGCGGGTATCTGTACCTTGATGTATTTGCGGAGAACACCAACGAAAATAAATTTCAAACCAGGCGTTCGTTTATTACAGGCGTTGATAATTATTATCCGGAATTTCAGATAACGACTCCGGACAATGCCCTGGGTGATAAATTTCTGATACAGGGAACGGCAAAGGACTACGGCGCCAATCCCCAAACCGTCGAGGGCCTGGAAAGAGTGCTCGTTTACTTTGAGAAAGCGCAGATAGTTTATAACGGCGCAACACGAACCGTAGAAGGAACCGGGGACTACCTTAACCCGCGCGGTAAATATATCGCCAAAAACAATTCAGATCCGGACGCCGAAGGCGATGGCTTCTACGCAGGCAAACCTGTCTACACAACAGAGTACAACTGGCACAACTCAATTCCTCCCATGGTGACACGAACGAATGTAAGAGATATGACCCTGCCTGGTTTTGATGCAGGCTCGTTTGTTCCGAATGCGGCAAGCTTTGCCAACTTTCCCCTGCTTGTTTCTATTGACAAGACCGCTGCTATCGGCGGCAGGGTATGGGAATCTCCCCACGCCATGGTCATTGATGCTCAGGAAATGGGAGATACTGTTGACCTTGATGAAGATGGCACGCACGGTGAAATTTGGAGCGGCCTTGTAGACAAGGATTGGGGCGCAAGAATGGACACCACAAAGTTCGATGACGGCCCATTAGTGGTTCATTACATTGTTATGGATCAGGCAGGAAACGCCACCCATTATCAAAAAGACATATACATCGAAAATAACAAGCCGTGGATCCAATACATAAATGTTGGAACAGACATTGACAGTGACGGAACCGTGGCGCCGTGGACTTCGTCTTCCGCCCCCGGCGAGTTCAGACAGTATCCGGAAATTATCGGAACCCTGCCGACAGGCAACAGAAAAATTGAGTTTGCAGGCCCTTCGTTCAGAGTCCGCAACGACCGTTTCGCCATTAAGCTGGAAACCTCCGATGGTAACACCGGTAAGCATTACCGCGTTTCTTATGTAAAAGCCGGTACCCCAATAAGCGCATCGGCAATGCAAAGGGGCAAAGTTTATACAATATCTGGAGGGGTAACAGACTGGACGAAGTACGGCGCTCCGATTAATGGTGCCGACATCACTTTTGTCGCCACCGGGCCCGGTGATGGAACCGGAATCGTAATCCCATACACCGAAGTGGATTTTATTACCGACTCTTTCCCGGCAGGCGCTGATGACATCAACATCTTGCTAGACGACTTTACAAATATTGATGATTCATTAAAAGATGCCAACGGCGATATAACAGTACTCAGCGACCGGCTCTTTATTGTAAAGGTCTACGACTCGACTGTTGATTCTGTAATTGGGCTGACCGATCCGCCAGAAGCCGATCAGCTTGCCCATGCTGTACTGATTGCCGTTGACATTGACAATGACGATTCAAAGCGGCCGACCATTTTGATCAATCCATTCCACTGGAATAATGCAAGCGACAATTCGCTTTACGACAACCAGCGTACAAACGGCCACATAGAGTTTGAAGCCGATCTGCCTTCGCAGTTTACCGACGGCGGGACAGGTCTGTTGGACATTGATCCCAAGGTTTCGGGAAGGATCAGCGTAAGGGGAACTTTAACTGACAACAATACCATTGGCGAAATTTCGTTTACCTTTACCGATTTTAACGACGGCAATCCTGTAACAGCGGTAAAATTCAATCCGACCGGCTCGCCAAAGTGGGATGAAAAAGGCGATATAGGTACAGATGGCTGGGAGTTCCACATTGAGCGCAATGCCAACGGAACGCTCAGGGAGACCCACGATCAAGCCGGCCATGCCATTGACTGGCGGCTGGATATTGATACAGCCCGCTTGGTATCCAATAATACTTTTACCACTGTTGCAGCCACGGATCGCATACTAAAGGTTACTGCCGAAGACAGGGCCTCCAATACCAGCGCGGACAGCGATGCCCAAACCACCTCGGAGAACAAAACACCATACTACCGTATGGACGTTGTACCGTACATTTCCGCCATAGAAACCCCCTATAGTGTTTTGGGAGGGCTTGGAGCTGATTACATTCGTTCGGCGGACGGCAAGTACTCGATTATACAGGGGGATGAGCCGACCTTCATAACCGTGCGCGGCTTTAACCTGAATCCTACAGCAGTCGACCATGTAAGAATATTAGACAGTAGAATTCATTTACCAAGCCACGAGGCAAATCCCGCCAGCGGTCCCACTCTTGGAAACGCGATAGCCCACTCTGTGGTAGCCGCCGATAGAACATCCATCCTTTTGGGTAATAATTCTACATCCGGTTATTTAACGGTCTGGTCTAATGATATTCCAAGCCTTAACAATATAAACAACAAGGATTCCCTTGGCTCCTTTATAAAGGTAACCAGCGGGGCAAACGCAAGTAACGGGTACAACGAAGAAAACATGCCCAACCGCGAGGCAGACCGCTATATTACCAGGAATATCACCCTGACGAACACACGTTATCTGCAATTCTACAGGGTCATAGAGACCGATGTAGTAAACGGCTACAATCCGGTAATGATGATGGACGGGAACAACCCCGTCTTTGGCTATCTTGACTTTTCAGGCGGCGACAGTGGTACTCCCGACTTAGGTCCCAATACCTTTGCAGGAAACTACTACGAAGATCATGCCATGCCTCAGCGGACAAGATTCGATTTTGAAGACGGCACAAGAATGGATACCGAGTATCTTATAAAGGCTTCCATTTGGGATGCCATGGGCATGACCCGCGATGATTCGGGCCGGTACGTCCATGCTACAACATATAACCGTTCAGGCGCCAATTTCCATGTGATTTACGACCGGTATGCAGAGTTGTACAATTCATCCAACCTTGGTACTGGCGTTGGCTGGGGATATGGTACCGTTTACCAAAATCTTAATGCAGATAGAGCTGCTTCTGTTACTAATTCAAGAACATCGGTTCCCATCCCTCCCAGTTCCAATGTTAATATTTGGAACAGTAACATGGCTAACGACGCCAATAATAACGCCATCCCGCTGGAAACTGTAAATTTCGGCGGCCTTCTCCTGGACAGATATATGTATCCCAAGCTCATTGCCAAAGGTAATTCTTACACTACAACAGGCGCTGCCTATTATTTGGCTTATTTTGACAATCTTACCAAGGATGTAATATACCGGAATTTCAGAATCAGACAGGCGGCGGATAATGTAAGCGCACCCGGTACCGCACCAGCCGGATATACAAACCGGCTTTCAGTTATTGGAGCAGATGCTGAGGGTAGACCTTATTTGGGAACCTATACAAATGCTCCCAATAGAAATACTGAAGATAATCCAGATATTGATGATAGCCGTATACAAGTTGTAGGCAGCGCTTCCAGGTATTTTGACATGGCTGTTACCTCCACAAATATTGTTGTCGTTGTCTTTTATAATGATACCGATGGACAGTTGTATATCAGGTATTCTAGTGTGCCACTGGACGGCTCCGATATTTTCCCCACCGTTACCTGGATAAACTCACTGGCAAACACCGCCATGCCCATGAATACCGGCAGGTATGTTTCCATGGCCATTGACGATGACGATAAACTCCATATTGCAGCGTTTGAAGGCGGTTCAAACAACGCCCTAAAATACATCTTTGTTGAGGATTTTGCCGCGGCGACAACTGCCGCCGCCGGTGTAAGGTCCGTAACGGTTGATTTCTACGGTACGGTCGGCTACTGGACGGATATTAAGCTGTACAATGACGGACCCTCCGCCCCCCCCACGCCCTATATTTCATATTTCAACATGGCCGTAAACGGAAGCAATGAATCGATTAAGGTCGCCTGGTCAAAGAATGAAATTTCCTCGCCGGCCGATGTATTGGGCGGGGTAGATGCAAACGGGTACACAACCGGCAACTGGGAATTCAGAACCGTGCCGTCCATTAACCCGCCGCAGGGAGGTTCGGACAAGTTCCAGAAGGTCAACCTGGACTTTATGACTGACGGGAAGCCCATACTGGGGTACTTAGCAAATAACATTGAGTTCAGTTATCCGATTGGGGAATAGGGAAAAAAGTAAAAATTAAGAGGTAAAAGGTAATAGAGAGAGGTAGAGATTTATCTTTTCTCTTTTACCTTTTCCTTTAATTTCAAGCTCCGGATTTTTTTATATTAGAGTTGTTCGGAAACTTCAGTTTCTGAACAACTTCTTTATGAAAACAGCAGTTTTGTAGGCCGTAGGCCGAAAAACTGCAAGACTTGTGAGACAACCAACCGGGTTGTCGAACTAGTCCATTATTCCTCTGACTAAAGCGCCCTGCGTCTGTGCGCCATATATATAATACATTGAAATCATTATTTTGATGTAATATATTATTTTTGGAGGGTGTACTAATGGCATCAGCAGAGGCATTAACATTTGAAAAGATTTGGGCAATGTTTCAGGAAACCGATCGCAAGTTCCGGGAAACCAGCGAACAGATTAAAGAAACCAGAGAACAGATGAGGGAAACTGACCGGAGAATGAAAGAAACAGACCGGCAAATAAGCAGGCTGGGTAATCGTTTTGGCGAACTGGCCGAACATCTGGTTGCTCCCAATATTAAGGAGAAATTCAGGGCTTTGGGCTTCTCTTTTGAACAAATGTCCCAGAATATAGTAATCACAAACGGCAGCCGGCAATATCTTGCAGAGATAGATATTATGCTGGAAAACGGCGATACAGTCATGGTGGTGGAAGTAAAGGCTAAACCCCAGCAAAAGGATATAGTCGAGCATGTTGAACGCCTGGAAGTACTGCGACAACGTGCTGATGCCCGTAATGACACACGAAAATTTCAGGGAGCTGTAGCAGGGGCGATTATGAGCGATTCTGTACGTAATTACGCCCATAAAACAGGCTTTTATGTGATAGAACAGACCGGAGATACAGTAAAAATAAACATACCCAATGGTTTTATTCCAAGAGAATGGTAGGCCGAGCGAATATTTTCATAAAATTTTAACATTAAACCTTGACAATTTTAGTAATATTTAGATATACTTCCGTTAGAAACATATAACTGTTTCATATCAAGGCCGATGGCCTTTTATCAATTAAAAGGAGGTTTTTATGAAGAAATTTCTACCTGTGGTTTCTGTATTGATGGCATTCTTGCTGGTTATCGCGGGGTGTGATTCTCCGCTGGGTCAATTCAATGGTGCAAACGGCGCAAGATTTGATCAGCATGGTAATGGATCGGAGTTGCCAACCGAGGAAGATCCTAACGAGAACGATCCCAATGAGGACGATCCCGCCGAGGATGACCCAGCTGAGGACGATCCTGCTGAAGATGATCCCGCCGAAGACGATCCTACTGAAGACGATCCTACTGAAGACGATCCTACTGAAGACGATCCCACCGAGGACGATCCCGCCGAGGACGATCCTACTGAAGACGATCCCACTGAAGATGATCCCACTGAAGATGATCCCACTGAAGACGATCCCAATGAAGACGATCCTACTGAAGACGAGCCTACAGAAGACGATCCCACCGAAGACGATCCCACTGAAGACGATCCCGCTGAAGATGATCCAACCGAAGACGATCCTACTGAAGACGATCCTACTGAAGACGATCCCACTGAAGACGATCCTACTGAAGACGATCCCACTGAAGACGATCCTACTGAAGACGATCCCACTGAAGATGATCCTACCGAAGACGATCCCACCGGCCTTTATCAGTTTGCCGCTTCAAGAAATACACTCATTGACACAGGCCTGGCGTTAAAAGACGGCGAAGTTTGGGTTTGGGGTTTTCGAGGTTCCGGACAGCAGGGCAACGGCGTATCGGTTGTCAGTAACACAGCGGCACCTAACAAAGTCACTTCCTTAAGCAATATCAAAACAGTAACAGGCAGCGCATATACATTGGTTGCTATAGATAAAGACGGTAATGCTTATGGCTGGGGGCAGAACCTCTATGGAGCAGCCGGCGTAGGACAGGCAACGGGCATAGTAAATTCACCCCGAAAAATAAATATTCCTGTTCCGGTGGATCAGATTGCAGCCGGTGAATACTTCTTTATTGCAAGAGGTACAGACGGCAGTGTTTGGACATGGGGACACAATCTTTACGGTCAGCTTGGCACCGGCAGTACCGGCAACCAGGCATCACCTGTAAAGGTAAATATAGAAAATGAGACGGCCCGTCTTATTGGCGGCGCTTACGAAGGAGCTTTTGTAGTTACCGACCAGGGCAATGTTTGGGCCTGGGGCGACAATGAAGCAAGCGGCCTGGGATTCCCGGGAACAAACTACGGCGTACAGCAAATTCGCCGTTCTCCGGCAAGAGCAGATAATCTCAAGAGTTATGCGCCATTGATTACCTTCATTGCAGGCGGTAATGGCTGGGGACAGGCGCTGCTGGATGACGGCCGTGTAATCGGCTGGGGTCTGAACGCTTCGCTTGGACAGGGAACAACATCGACCGGCGGCAGCGGCGGCCATACAAACGGCAGTGTAATCACGGTAGTCTCCAATGTTGTCAGCATGCACTGCCGTTATGTTGGTACAGTTGCCATTACCGGCGATAATACAGTATTAACATGGGGACAAACCGGCGGCAGCGCCTTCCCGACCATTTATGGCGCAGGCATAACGGTGCAAACACCTCCGGCCGGCGTTGCCATTGTTGAAGTCGGCGGCGGCAAAGAGCATGTATATTACAGAACAGCAGACGGCAAGGTTTGGGGAGCAGGTTATGGCGCAGCACAAAAGCTGCTTTTAACCAGCGGGGTAAACCAGAAATGGCCCGGCGTAACGGTTAATCTGCCTTAGCATTTTTTCCATCATTTAAACCGGCGCGGCAAGCGCCGGTTTTTTTTTTAGAAACCGGGTATACCAATTTTATTTGCTATTTTAACAGAAAGATTTTTAAAATCTTCTTTAGCCGTTGAAACGGCGTTTGCGTGAGCACCTATAGCGCCATCGGCTACGGTTAAATCAAATATTGGTTTTCTGTGCTCCTGTGCCAATGGAACCAGGCTGCGATAATGTTTAATATTCGCGATACAAAATGGATCATCTTCCTGTTTTATATTCACTTCGCCTGACTGACCCAGCACTGCTTCTCTGTATATTTGTGGAATTTTTCGTATCCACTTATCGTATGCCCTGACAGGTTTATTTAGAAGAACGCCAAATTGTTGACATATATAACCAATAGGCTGCATATTTCCTTCAGGCAGCGATATATCAGATTTTTCTTTCTTTTCTTCACTATTTGACCAACCTTCCAATCTTTGCTTCCAGGCATTTTTCCAGTCTTTTAAGGTAGGCCCCAGGTTTTTAAGTCCCTGTAATGAAAAAAGGTCAGCCCCCATGGGAATAATGACATAATCGGTCGCAATGAGTACTGAGCGGTTAATTGCACCTAAATTAGGCCCAATGTCAATTAATATAATATCTGCACTAATTTTATTTGCAGCCAATTGTATAATTTGCCAAAAAGAACTGACTATCCAAAGGTAGCGAAATCTGGTACCGGTATCAATACTTTTTGGCCATGCGTCGGAGAGCATATCTTCGAATTTTGATAAGGCAACATCCCCTGGTAATAAAAAAAGATTATTTTGTATATCCTTCAGCTTTGCGTCTAACAGATTGCCGACCTCTGTAAGCGGTTTAAGACATTGATAAATTGTGCTATCCGTACTTTCATTCCAGATTGAATAAATATCATCTTCACTTAAAAAGGCTGCTGTTAAATTTGCCTGTGGGTCCATATCCGCAACGAGAACCTTTTTATCCAGATGCGCAAACATCCAAGCCAAATGGTAAATAAGAGATGTCTTGCCTACACCGCCCTTATTGTTAAAAAAGGTTAAAATAGGCGCACTCACTTTTTTGCCCTCAAAATACAAACCACCATGCTTTCATTGCATTTGAATTCCAGCTCGGGATTGCCGTTTTTTCTCATGGCATTCTGAGCGGTTTGAATTCCGATACCATATCGCTGAATAAACCCAATTGTTTTAAACACATCCGCTATATTGGGATTTCTGTAATCGGTAATTCCAGGTTTGCTAAAATTTGAGATTGATACATTGCCAAACGGCCCACCCGGACTGTTAAACTCTACCCTGTCATTAAACCAATAAACACGGACTGGCGCATTTGTACCTTCATATGTTCTGTGCATTATTGCATTATATAATATCTGCTGAAAAGTTATATGGGGATAATCCATAGATACAATATGCTGTCCATGATTTATACTCACTGCCGTGCGGTTATGTGATTTAAGTTTTTCTTCCGTTCTTCGGATAACATCAATTACAGTTCCCCTTATTTCTTCCTCATCTATTATAGGATCAAACAATTCATTTCCGTCGATACGTAAGAATTGAATATAGGCTCCGGGAATATAATCCTGGGGAGTTTTCCCAAGAGTTAATATTCCTAAAATGGTCGGCGTCGCATCTTCCGGGGAGACAACCATTTTACACGACGACAATCGTTCTTCATAAGATCTGTTATTCTCTCTTAATACATCCGGAGCGAAAGCAGCCTGTAAATATTCGTTTTCGAATATCAACCTGGATAAATCTTCAATGGAAGCTCGTGGAACAGGCTGTAAATCAAATGGCAAATCCTTGTACCGTCTTTTTTCATTCAACCGGCGTTCATCCTGAGCATGGGCAATAGCACGCCTGGCTCCAACCCTGATCCAAATTTGTCCTTTATACCGTACAGGCGGCATATCTGACGGCATAACGGTAACGATGGCCATATTCGCGCCTTTTAAAATTCTTTTTTCTACCGTCATAACCGGCATTGGCAAAATATTACCATCGTCTCTCATGTCTGCAAGTGTTAAAATTAATTCATCATCAACAATTATATTGGATGGCTCTCCGTTGTCTTCAGCGCCTATAAATAGTATTCCGGGGCGATCATGACCTGGAAGATCATTTGCAAAAGCACAAACAGTTTGCCTGATTTTCTCGGCATCATTTTTAAATGAGCGTTTTCTTTCTACCAAATCAGATTCAATATCAGCAAGAAATTTGATAAGCTCTTCATCACTATATCTATAAACTTTGTTCACTGCCCCTCCTACGTCGCCATTCTATATGGAAGGGAGTCCAGCTCTGCGGTTTGGGCGGCGAACATTTCTTTGCGGTGTTCTTTTTCCCTTTTTTCCCTCAGTTTGTCTATTGCCTTTACTTCCCGGGACGCTTGGAGGTAGGCGGCGCGTTTTTCTTCTACCACAAGCTCTGCTGCGGCAGCTTCCCTGGCGAGCCTTTCCGCTTCCTGATCCAGCCTTAAAATGTAATTGTCCCAGACATGCATATCGGCCTGGGATGAAAACCTGTCCAGGGCTGCAAGGCGCCTTGTGGAAGCTGTTTCCATCATTTTTCTTTCGATCTCGTTTAGTGCGCTGACTGCACGCCCAAGCTCAATTTTACATTCGTCTTCCCTGAATTTTCGAAGCTGTAATATCTTCTGTAATTTAAAATTAAATTTTTTCATACTGAACTAAATGATGAAAAAAGGGCTGCGACACTGTCCAAAGCCCTGGCGGCATCTTCACCGGCACTGTCTTTTGGAGTTTCTTTACCACCGGATTTTGCCTGCTTCATAAATGACACCTCACTGTACTCGCCGCCGGAATCCTGCAAACCGGAAAATTCTTCCTGCGGAATATCAACTCCGGCAATTTCCGACATGGCATCAAGCGTTTCCGCAAGAGACGAACGTTCCTTTATATCCTGAATTAGAAAATCCTCGATTTCGCTATGTTTCGCTATGGCCTGGTCGATGGCCGGATTCGATCCTGTGCGGTATGCTCCTACGTTTATAAGGTCTTCGGCTTCCGCGTAAACAGCCATGTTTCTGCGGATAACACCGGCGGCCCTGCCGGAAGCGGAGCCTGAAACTACCGGCGCCAGACGCGAGATGCTTTGAAGTATGTCAATCGCCGGATAATGGTAGGCATGGGCAAGGCTGCGGGAGAGCACGATATGGCCGTCGAGTATTCCCCGTACAGTGTCGGAAACCGGCTCGTCCATATCATCGCCGTCAACAAGGATTGTATAAAATCCTGTGATGCTGCCGTTATCCGAAGTGCCGGAGCGTTCCAAAAGTTTTGGCATGGAATCGAACATACTGGGAGTGTAACCCCTCGTGGCGGGAGGTTCCCCGGCTGCGAGCCCTATTTCCCGCATCGCCCTGGCAAACCGCGTAACAGAGTCAAAGAGCAGCATTACGTCCAGTCCCTGGTCGCGAAAATATTCAGCAATCGCTGTTGCGACATAGGCGCCCCTTAGTCTGGAAAGCGGCGGAGAGTTGGAAGGAGTAACAACAAGTACACTGCGGGCGAGGCCTTCCGGCCCAAGATCGTTTTCTATAAAGTCATTTACTTCCCGTCCGCGCTCGCCGATAAGGGCTACAACATTAACATCGGCGCTGGTGTTGCGCGCAATCATTCCCAGCAGGGTGGACTTGCCCACTCCCGAGCCGGAAAAAATTCCCAGCCTTTGCCCCTTGCCGACTGCAAGAAGGCCGTCGATGGCACGTACTCCCGTAACAATCCGCTCTGTTATCCGCCTTCTTTTAAGCGGATCCGGCGGGTTTGCCAGGGCGGGATAAAAACTTCTGGATTCGATTTCTCCTTTTCCGTCGATTGGGTTTCCAAGAGCGTCCAGTACCCTGCCCAGCAGTTTGCCGGAAACCGGTACTTCAAGACGGGAGCCAAGAGCGACTACCCTGTTGCCTATTTCTATGCCGCCGGTTTCCTCAAAAGCCATAAGCTGGACAATTTCATTGCGCAAGCCGACCACTTCCGCCCTTATGTTTCCAAGGCTCTTCGGTGCTTCTATTCTGCAAATTTCTCCGATAATAGCCTGGGGACCCCGGCTTTCGATTAATAGTCCCTGTACCTTTGTTACATTACCGACGCACTTAATCGGATCGATGAACTGTGTGGTTTCAAGATATTTTTCTATTACTGTTGTCTCTTCCACGAAGTCCCCTCCTTCATGCCGCCTGTTTTACGGGCGGTTAAATCTTTTTATCGGTACTTCTTTTTCCCTTCAGGCTCATGGCTGTAAGAGCTGCCATTGCGGCAGAAGCCGTTAGCGCGGCATTTTCTCCCGATGTTAGCTCGCGCTGCTCATTCATAGGATCAAGTTCATTTAATGAAGATGCCAAATCCGCATTAAGGCCGGCTGTCCTAACAACAGGCGGGGGCAGATTTTCCTTTTTCGGGGATTTAATCGGTGAAATATCAAGTATCTTGCTTTCGATTTCCGCAAGCTGGCTGGAAATGCGCGCGTCTATTTCACCAAAGTCGGTTTCGATAATACAACCGCCGGCATCAACCCTGCTGTCTTCAGCAATCTGGAGTGAATTTGCTCCTTCCATCAGCTTGATAAATTCCTGCTTGTACTCGGTGGCAAGTTTCAAATCCTTCATGTTCACCCTAATGATGATATTGCCCTTTGCCCTTACCTTGCGCAGAGCCTGGGCCACATTGGAAACTATAACACCGCGCTGGTTTTCCGATATTATCTTGATAACCTTCCGCGAAATAAGCAAAACAAGATCGATTATTTCCTGCTCGGCTTCTTTAAGAATTTCTCCCCGTTTGTTCTGTGCGCGTTCAAGTATCACCTGAGTTCTTTCAACAAGCCGTTCAACTTCCGCCCTGCCCTCGGCGAATCCTTCTTCGCGCCCGGCCGCCCTGCCCTGCTCCTGTGCTGTTTTTCTGTCTTCCGCGGCAGTTTTCACGGTTTCTTCCCCGATCTCCCAGGCTTTCCGCCTCGCTTCCTCCATAACATTTTCAGATTCGTCCTGCGCCTGTTTTTTTAACGCCTCGCCTTCATCTGTTTTTTCGCTAAGAATTTTTGCCGCAGCTTCTTCCGCTTCCCTGATAATACCGGCGGCTTTTTCCTGCGCTTCCAGCATCATGGCTTCTTTTTCATCTTCCCATTGCGTTTTTATTTCTTCTATTTCCCTGCGGATATCATCAGCGGTTGGCCCGGTATATTCTTCAACTTCCTCCAATGTTACAATGTCATCTTTATCTGTAGTTAAATGGGCAAGCTCGGGAAATGAAGTCGGGGTCTCGATAAAAACCCTTTCCGGCAGTACCGTAAGTTCGCTTGGCCTGAATAATGCCTTAGCCATGAATTACCTCCGCAAACGAATCTTGCATGGAGTTTCCCTCGGGAAACTCCTAAAGCTAGTCGTGTAACGCTTTAGCGTTATACGACTAGCTCATCTTCCCCGGCCCTGGCGACAACAATTTCGCCGGTATCTTCCAGATGACGGATAATGGAAACAATCTTCTGCTGGGATTCCTCCACGTCCTTAAGCCGTACAGGCCCCATGTATTCCATATCTTCCTTGAGCATTGCCGCTGCACGTTTACTCATATTTCTGAAAATCTTGTCCTGTACTTCGGTATCCACCGACTTGAGCGCCTTGGCCAGTTCCTGGGAGTCCACTTCCCGCATAACCTTCTGAATGGCGCGGTCGTCGAGCATGACAATATCTTCGAATACAAACATTCTCTTCTTGATTTCTTCTGCAAGTTCAGGATCTTCATCTTCCAGAGCTTCGATAATCTGCTTTTCAGAAGCGCGGTCAACAAGGTTAAGTATTTCGACGATGCTCTCGACGCCGCCGGCTGCGGTATAATCTTCGCTGGACAGAGAAGAAAGTTTCTTTTCCAGAACCCTTTCTACTTCACGCAGAACTTCGGGACTCGTTCTGTCCATTGTTGCGATTCGCCTGGCCACATCGCTCTGCACATCGTTAGGCAGATTTTGTAAAATAATCGAAGCCTTGTTGGGCTCCAGATACGCCAGAATAAGCGCTATTGTCTGCGGATGCTCCTGCTGAATGAAGTTTAACAAGTGGGCAGGGTCGGTGCGGCGGATAAAGTCAAACGGTCGCACCTGTAAACTCGAAGTAAGGCGGTTAATTATATCAATCGCCTTCTGGCTTCCCAGAGATTTTTCCAGCAGCTCCCTGGCGTAATCAATGCCGCCTGTGGAAATAAACTGATTAGCCATCATCAGTTCCTGGAATTCCTGTAAAATGGCGTCTTTTTGATCGGCGTCTATGGTTTCGAGCCTTGCAATCTCGAAAGTGAGTGTTTCTATTTCATCTTCCCTTAAATATTTGAAGATTTCCGCTGATATTTCCGAGCCAATGGTTACAAGGAAAATAGCGGCCTTCTGCCGGCCTGTGTATTCCTTCTGGCTTTTCTTTTTTGAACTGCTTGAATGTGTGCCGGATGTTGAACTTGTCTTTGCCATTTATTCCTCCAAAATCCATGTTCGGATAAGCTGGGCGGCGTCTTCCGGATGCTCCTTGGCCATATTGATGACGCTTTCCATAAGTTCCATTCTTGTTCTTTCTTCGACAGAGATAGACACATCCACTCCATCCTGTTCCGCTTCGGCCATTGCACTTTCCCGCAGCAGTTGTTCCCGCCTTGCCCGCTCTTCTTCGGCGAGCCTCCTGCGTCTTTCCATCTCCCGGGAAATCACTCTGAATATGATAAAACCTGCCAACAGCAATGTCAAACCGGAAAGCAGTACGATTATTGTCAGCCGAATCTGCTGCTGCCTGAAATAGGCAGAGTCTTCCGCCCTGAACTCGAGGGTTCTGTCGTAAGGAATATTTTGTACGGTAACTGAATCTCCCCGGGCGGCATTATATCCTATAGCGTCCCTTATAAGGCTTTGGGCAGCACGCAGTTCCTCTGCCGGAACAGGAATATATTCCCGCTCAATTGATCCGTCTTCCAGTATGACAGGCCGCTTTTTTTCGTCGTATTTCCAGCGCCATCTTCCGTCAATATTTACCGATACCGTTACACGATCTATCTGCGGGCTTTTTTCTTCCTGAATCTGGCGGTTGTTGATCTCTTCGTTATGTGTTCTGGTAGTCTGTAGCATTTCACCATAGAGGTTGGACATATCCCTGAATGCCGGAGGAACCTGTCCTTCGACACCTGCCGGTCCCTCGGGGTTAAAACCCGTTCCCTTCCACGTAGTTTCTGAAACGGATTCTGAAACAAGAATTGATTCAAGGAGAACCGAATCATCGTAGGGCAGATCGGGCGTGCGCGGTTTCATGGTAATCGGGAAGAATTCACTCGTATCGACTGTCTTTTTGGACATATCCATATCGATTTTAATGTTCAGCTCCCTTACACGGTCGGTCGAAAATGTTTTTTGAAGGGCGCCGAGCACCAGTTTACGGTATTCCCTTTCCAGATTCTGAATAATACTGTTTTCCCTCTGAATCCGGGTAAGCCTGTCAAAGTCGGCCATGCCGTCGAAGTCATTCAGTTCCAGCCCTGTATGATCGGTTATTACAATATTGTTGTCGTTCAAACCCTCTACCGCAAATTTAAGGAGCTTCTGAATCCCTTCAATTTTTTTCCGGTTCTCCACTATATCGCTGCCGGGCTTAGGCGTAATAACAACGCTTGCTGTAACCGGATTCTGATCCGATCGGAATAATTCCCTTTCCGGCCATACAACCGTAACATTTACATCATCAACGCCGTCAATGGCCTTTATATGATCGGTTATCATCCGTGTCTGGGCGCGGCGGAAGTTTACATTCCGCTCAAAGTCGGTGATTGTCCATCGTTCCCTGTCAAAGATCTGCCAGGGATCAATTCCGCTTGGAATTAAATCTTCCCTGATAAGAATGGCCCGCATCTTTCTCGCCGTGGATTCATCGGGTACCTGCACCATTCCGGCCGGGGTAACACTAACCCTTACCCCTTCCTGGTTCAGCCTTAGCACAATCCGGTCAAGCGCCATCTCGTCCCTGATCGGTGCGTCTATTACCGAAACAAGGGTTGGCGCGGAAGATACCTTGAACAGCGCAACCAGGCCGCCGATAATTACGACGGCAATTCCGATTAGGATAACCCGCTGTACAATAGACCATTTTGACCAAAGAGCGGAAAATTTAATGATGATTTTTTTAAAATATTCGTTCATGTCCCCTCCCCCAAAAGGTTTATCTTGTATTTATCAAATCTCTCCAGCCCTGTACAAGCCTGTTTAATACATTGCGCGTAATGCTTAATGATAAATTGGCCTGCGCCTGGGCGATTGTAACATCGTGTGCATCCACTGAATCGGGGTTTAAGATTGCCTCGGTCTGCAGATGACTGGCAAACTGCTGTGCCCCCGAAACACTGTCCAGCGCCTGCAGCATAGCCTGTTCAAAAGTGCCTGCCCTTGTAACATGCTGCGCGCCAATCTTTTCTTCCAGCGCGAGTATGTTTCTGCCGCTTCCGGCATACGGACTGTCCGGAACTTCCATGTGTTTTGCGCGGGTCAGTCTCATTGATGTTGAGTAATCCTTCGCTGCCGACGCGCTGATGTAGGCTTCGTTATTGAATATTTTCACAATTCCCTCCCAATACCTTTTCTATTGTTATCTGCCTATCTCCAGGGCTTTCTGAAACATGGCCTTGGAGCCTTCGATAATGGCTGCATTGGCTTCATAAGACCTGGAGGCGGAGATCATATCCACCATCTCGGTTACAACATCTACATTCGGAAGTTCCACATAACCTTCCCTCGGCCCCGATTTTATTGCATCCGGGTGCGTAGGGTCCCACATCAGTTTATTTTCCGTGGCGTAGTCCTTCTGAATCTCCATGACTCTTACCCCCCTGCCAATTCCGTTATCAATGGACTGGGGCAGGAAGGGCGATCGCCAATAGGGGCTTTCCACTCTTGGCCGCATAATTACACGGCTGCGCCTGAAAGGACCGCCTTCACTGGTTCTTGTAGTGTTTACATTGGACATATTGTCGGCAATTACATCAAGCCGTACCCTTTCGGCGCTTAGGCCGGTAGCCGCTATGTTAATAGAACTGAATAAACCCATCTATTAGCTCCTTAATACCTGATTTAACTGGTTAAATTCAAATGCCGCCGACTGGGCAAAAATGTTGTAGCTCATCTGGTTGTTAACAGAAAGCATGAATTCCTGCTCCGGATCAACATTATTTCCGTTATTATTATAAGTACTCGTATAGTCCAGCACACGGCGTACCTGTACGTCCCTGTAATCCCTTGGTTTCCAGTTTGGGATATGTTTCGGATTCGTAAGCGTTAATTCCAGGGCCGGCCTCTGTTTTTCCGACTCCAGCGCCCGTTTCAGCTCGCTTTCGAAGTTCACAATAGACCTCTTAAAGTTGGGAACGCCGGAGTTGGCGATATTGTTTGCTATAACCTGGCGGCGCACTACTGTGGTATCCATAGCCCGGTGGAGCAAATCAACAGTTCTCGCAAATGTATTCATAAAAAACCTTCTCCCATATTAAACATCGGCGCTTATCTTAACCCCCTTTATAATATATACCGTCCAAGATCCTGATCTTTTACAACATCAGCCAGCTTTTCATCCACATAACCCTCGGTTATTACCACCTTGGACGGGGCAATATCGGAGGCCTCAAAAGAAAGTTCCTCCAGCAGGGTTTCCATAATTGTATGCAGGCGCCGGGCTCCTATATTTTCCAGGCGCGAATTAACCTCTGCGGCAAGCGCTGCCAGGCGATCGATGGCCTCCGGAGTAAATTCTATTTCAACGCCTTCGGTTCCAAGCAGTTCGATATACTGCCTTGTAAGGGCGTTTTTTGGTTCGGTCAGAATACGCAGGAAATCGTCCTTACCAAGGGAATCCAGTTCTACCCGCAGGGGGAAACGCCCCTGCAATTCGGGAATAAGATCCGATGGCTTGGCGATATTAAAAGCGCCGGCTGCAATAAAGAGAATATGATCGGTATTTACCGGCCCCCATTTTGTGTTGACAGTAGCGCCTTCGACGATGGGAAGAATATCCCGTTGAACTCCTTCCCGTGAAACATCCGGGCCGCCCCTCTCTCCTTTAACCGCAATTTTATCAATCTCGTCTATAAAAACAATGCCGGTTTCTTCCACCCGCTGTCTGGCTTCATCGCTCACCCTGTCGCGATCGACAAGTTTCTCGGCTTCTTCGGCCTTCAGTATCTCCTTTGCCCTGGCAACCGTAACAACTTTTTTCTTCTTGCCGCCTCCGAAGAATCCGGCTATTCCCGAAAGGCTCGATTCCAGATCTTCCATGCTCGCGCCCATCATTTCGATGGCGGGAAACTGAGGGTTCTGGTTAACCATTAGCTCAACTGTCCTGTTGTCCAGTTTGCCTTCGCGGAGCATGGTTCTAAACTTTTCCCGGGTTGCCTTGAATTTATCATCTTCTCCGTCTGAACCGCCGCCTGGTTCGGAAAAACCATTAATCTCATCAGAATTAAAGTTATCGGGCTTATCAATTTTTTCTTTTATTTCTTCTTTTCCTGCATCCTTTGGATAAAACGGAATACCGACCTGAATGGCGGTTCCAATCAGGCTTCCGTTGGAGTTTTCGGGATTGATGGAAAAAGCCCCCATAGGACGAACTACCGGAGAAGGTTTTGACTTTTTATCTGTTGTTTTTTTTCTGTTGGATGGAAGCAGCAATTCCAAAAGGGCTTCCTCGGCTCGTTTTTCCGCTTCTATTGTTACCGATTCCTGCATTTCCTGTTTAACCATTTGGAAACCGGCCCCCATAAGATCACGGATCATGGATTCGACATCACGCCCTACATACCCCACTTCGGTATACTTGGTTGCCTCCACTTTGATAAAGGGCGAGCCGGCCAGCTTGGCAAGACGCCTTGCAATCTCTGTTTTTCCAACGCCGGTCGGCCCGATCATAAGAATATTTTTCGGCGCGATATCTTCGCGTATTTCCGGTTCCAGCTTTAATCTTCTTATACGGTTGCGCAGTGCAACCGCCACAGAACGTTTTGCCTTTTTCTGGCCGACAATGTACTTGTCCAGTTCTGCTACAATTTCCCTGGGACTCAGTCTGTTAAGCTCTTCATCTTTTTTCTTTTTGTCGTTCATTTTATTTAAGCTCCCAATTCTTCCAGAGTTATCTGCATATTTGTATAGATACAAATTGTACCTGCTATTTTAAGGCTCTTTTCGGCAATTTCCGCGGCGGAAAAATTGCTGCCGTCAAGAAAGGCCAGAGCTGCGGCAAAAGCATAATTGCCTCCCGAACCGATTGCCAGGGCGTTTTCGGCCGGTTCGATAACATCCCCGGTACCGGAAATCAGCAGGGTCTTGGACAGATCGGCTACAAGCAGCAGGGCCTCCAGACGCCGCAAGGTGCGATCCATGCGCCAGTCCTTGGCAAGCTCTACTGCCGATCTTAAAAGATCGCCTGAGTATTCCTTTAGCTTTGCCTCGAATCTGTCAAACAGGGTGAATGCATCTGCCGTCGCTCCGGCAAAACCGCAGAGAACCTTTCCGTCCATCAGGCGGCGTACCTTACGGGCGTTGTTCTTCATTACAGTCTCGCCCATTGTCACCTGTCCGTCGCCTGCCATGGCAACCTTGCCGTCTTTTCGTACGGCAATAACAGTTGTACTTCTGAATAACTTCTTGCTATCAGTCATCTCTCCCCCTCTATTCTCTTTCACCTTTTCTCTTTTACCGCGTGCGGGTGCGCCTTTTTGTATACCTTCTTTAGCCCCTCGATATTAACATGGGTATAGCGCTGTGTAGTGGAAAGACTGGAGTGCCCCAGCATTTCCTGAACAATCCGCACATCGCAGCCCGAGTTAACAAGATGAGTTGCAAAACTGTGGCGCAGACTGTGGGGATGGATTCTTTTCCCCAGTCCCGACCGCTGTGCGTAACGCTCAATTATCCATCGGACACCCGGCACTGAAATAGGTCCTCCATTTCTATTGATAAAGAGCGCTCCATTAATGGGAGCCCCTTTCTCCTGATTCATTTTTATACGCTGCGCCCTTTGCGGAAGGTAATCTTTAATGGCCTCTTTCGCTTCATCAGAAAAAAACACATGGCGTTCCCTGCCGCCTTTTCCTGTTATTCTGGCACCCTCCATTCTGCCTGTAATGTTTTTTATATCCAGCGAAACCAGTTCCGATATTCGTAAACCGGCCGAATACATTGCCATGATCAAGGCCTTGTCTCTGGCAGGCCACAGGATCCCTGACTTTTCAGGAAGCTGGGCAAAACCGGCCATTTCTTTTTCCCACAACACTGTCGGCAGGTTCCTCGGTGTTTTGATATTCCGAAGACTGGCACAGGGATCGTCATTGCGTTTTTCGAAACGTACCAGCCAGCGATAAAAACCCCTTATTGATGAAAGGCAGCGGTTAACGCTGCTTGGAGCTATACGTTCTTCACTTAGGTCGGCAATAAAGCCCTGCACCTCGAACGATTTTGCCCCGATGGGGTCTATATCGTGGTTTTCACAGTAGTTCGTAAAATGAGCAAGGTCATTATGGTACGCTTCCAGAGTCCGTTCCGACACGCCTCTTACCGCTCCCAAATATGAAAGATACTCCTGCATCACTTTAGAATCATCTCTATTCTCCATTACTTTTTCTCCACCTCCTGCTCTTCTGCAGAATGAAGATAATCACAATCGGGATTGATACATGCCTTGTGACTGCCGTTCTTTTTATCAGTTTTTTCAACCAAAAATTTTCCGCACCTGGGACAATTTTGATCTATCGGCTTAAACATGCTGATAAAATCGCATTCGGGATATTTTACACATCCGTAAAATTCCTTGCCCCTGCCCTTTGCTTTTCTTGCGACAACGTCTCCGCCGCACTTTGGACATTCCGCAAGCGGAATGGATTTGGTATTCCTGCATTCTGGAAAGCCTGAACAGGCAAGGAAATAGCCAAAGCGTCCAAGTTTTTTCATTATCGGCTTACCGCACTTTTCACAGGTGTACTCGGTTGCTTCATCAAGAGAGCCCTTAAAAGACTCAAGTGTCTTTCCTACCTCATCAACCCTTACCTTAAAGGGCGACCAGAATTCCCGTATCATTTCCGGCCAGCTAATCCTGTTTTCTTCTACTTCATCAAGTTTCTTTTCCATGCTCGCGGTAAAAGCCGCATCCACATACTGGGGAAAGTATTCAACCAGCATATTATTGATAAGTTTTCCAAGCAATGTAGGAACAAGCTGTTTGTTTGACCTTGTAACATAGTAGCGATCAAGCAAAACCGAAATGATGGGCGCGTAAGTAGAAGGTCGCCCGATTCCCTTTTCTTCGAGCGTCTTGATTATTGTCGCGTCCGTATACCGGGCCGGCCCCTGGGTAAAATGCTGCTGCGGGTAAAATTTTTCAATTAAAACTTTTTCCCCGGTTTTAAGAAGCGGATAGGGATTCCCCTTATCTTCTTTTGATGAAAGCAGCTTCATCACTTTGTAAAAACCTTTCTCGATAAATTTGGTTCCGGTAATGCGGAAAATAGCTTCGTCTGAGCCGCTGACAGATTTAATATCTGCGCTGACTGTTCTTGTTTTCGCATTGATCATTTGACTTGCGACAAAGCGTTCCCAAATAATTGTATAAAGGCGGAGTTGATCCTTGTTCAAATATTCTTTTACATATTCCGGCGTATAGCCGGTGTATGTCGGCCTGATTGCTTCATGCGCGTCCTGTGCGTTCTTGCCCACAGTATATTCATTCGCTTTTTCCGGCAGTTCATTGGGATGGTTTTTACCCAGCCATTCCCGGACATCATTAATTGCAGTCTGGGAAATACGCACAGAATCGGTGCGCATATAGGTTATCAAGCCCACCCTTGATTCGCCGATATTAACGCCTTCGTAAAGTTGTTGGGCAACCTGCATTGTTTTGCGGGAACTGAAACCAAGACGGTTTGCCGCAGACTGCTGAAGCTGAGATGTGGTAAAAGGAGGCTTTGGACGAATGCTTTTATCCGTCTGCCGTACGTCCAAGACCATGCAATCTGAATTTTTAATGATATTGATAATCGTGTTTACATCGGTTTCATTTTTAAGTTCCGGTTTAACACCGTTCCACAATACAAGCTGGGCGGTGTAAACAGTTTTTCCGACTTTGAAATCCGCTTCCAGTGTCCAGTATTCATCGGGAATAAAATTTTCTACTTCTTTTTCCCGTTCGCAGATAAGGCGAAGCGCGACGGACTGTACCCGTCCGGCAGAAAGACCGCTCTTAACTTTTTTCCAGAGCAGCGGCGACAGATTGTAGCCAACCAGTCTGTCCAGGACACGCCTGGCTTTTTGGGCGCCAACCTTGGACTCGTCTATTATACGGGGAGTTTCCACAGCGTCTTTAATGGCCTGCGGAGTTATTTCATTAAAACTAATCCTTTGTATTTGGACTGTTTTTGTTTTTGATGATATGGCGTTGCGCAGATGCCAGGCGATCGCCTCCCCTTCCCTGTCAAAATCGCTGGCCAGCAGTACCGTATGTGATTTTTTTGCATCGGTCTGTAATTCTTTTAGTATCTTTGCCCGCCCGCGAACTGTGATATATTCAGGTTCAAAATCATTTTCTACATCAATGCCAATGCGGGACTTGGGTAGATCTATCAGATGCCCCATGGAGGCCTTGACTATGTAATCGCCGCCAAGATATTTTTCTATGGTTTTCGCCTTTGCCGGAGATTCCACAATAACAAGAATATTCTTGTCATGCTTGTCGTTCTTTTTCTTTTTAAGAGGAGTTTTACTCTTTGTTTTTTTAGTCTGCGCTTCTGCTGCCATAATTACTCCTTACAATTCGATATCCAGATATTTTGCCATTGATACCGACAGTTCTCTGCCGGTGTCTGCTGTTTTTTCATTGCCGGAAGAAACACAAGCGGCTGCAATTTCTTCCTTGTAATACATCATCTTCCATTTTTCCAATATATCACCGCAGCTTTTAACGATCTCCGCTCCATCGCGAACCAGATTTGCCGTTCCGCTTCTGTCGTAAATTGTTCGTTTGTGAACCGCATTATCTTCCGCACAGCCGCAGGAAGCGACCCATAGTTCCCTGCCCTGCTCAAGTGCATGTTCTGCTGTAATAAGCGCTCCAGAACGCAGCGGGGCTTCCACAATTAAGACAGACCGCGACAGGCCGGAAATGATTCTGTTCCTTGCCGGAAAATTTGATTTATATGGAAAGGTACCCGGTGGATACTCAGACAAAATTGCGCCGCCGGTTTCCAGAATACGCCTTGCCAGAGGTCTGTTGGCCGACGGATAAATTTCATCAACGCCGGAGCCAAGGACGGCGAATGTGGCTGCACCGCCTTCGAGATTTCCCCTGTGAGAGATGGCGTCTATTCCAAGGGCAAGGCCGGAAACGACAGAAATCCCCAGTCGCCCCAGATCCCGTGCTACTGTAAACGCCTGGGCTGATGCCGCTGGACTTGGCTTCCTGGTACCCACCATGCCAAGCAGGGGCTTATCCGAAGGAGGAAGCAGTCCCCTGTAATAAATCACCGGCGGCGGATCGTATATCTGCCGTAAAAGAGGCGGGTATGCGCCTTCGCTCCATCCAACCCATTGTATTGAACGAGCTTTACACTGCTCAGCGAGCCGGTGAGCCATTTCACAGATTGCATCTATATCCCAAAAATATATAAGAGGATGCTCAAGTATCGCTTCGATATCTCCTTTGGATGTTTTGATAAGCTCGTCTTCGCCGGTAAATTTTTCACACAGAGTTATCCGGTCTTTAAGTTTAAGAGCCGGCAAAAGCGAGATGATCAAATCCAAAAGACTTCTTTCATCCATACATCATCCTCATAATAAGTTCTTTATTATTTTGTGCCTCAGCCTTAACCTTTGCATCTTTGGTTCGGGCAATTATCCTGTCATAAAGCGATACAGCCGGTTCAAAACTTTCAGTCATATAGTATGACCTGGCAAGAACAAACATTGCAGGCACATCGTTTGGAAAAATCGATAAATAATTTTCCAGCAGAGGAATTGCCTCCGCCGGCCGATCCAGTTCAAACGCATACAACACCCCCAGTGCATACATTGGTTTGTTATACTGTTCGTCCAGCTCCAAAGCACGTCTATATGCGTTTTCCGACAGGGTAAAATAATGATTTCTTTCATTTCCGGCGCTCGATGAAAACCCGATAACGGATTTTGCCACAATTCCGGCGGAAACACCCGTTAAATAAAATATGGTGGGATCCTCGGAATTAAAATACAAAGCCCTTTCGTAGGCGGCAAGGGCATCCTGGTGCATATTCCTGTCTGCAAGTCTGATTGCGAGAATTTTCCAGTAAGTTCCTGTTTGAGCGCCTTCTTTTACATTAAGCTCTATCTGCGCTTCGTAAAGAGCGATTGCCTGCCTTAGACCTTCTATGGTTTCGGGAGGACCTCCCCTGGGACTTAATTCGGCAATCCGCTTCGACAACTCCCTGCGAACCTTACTCCTTTCGCCCCGGTAAACCCATACTACCAATGTACCTATAAGCGAGAGAATAAGAACGCCGGTTATTATATCTTTAATCTTTTTCATACTTTAAATATCACTCATTTTCCCATATAAAGAAAGTTTAGGTAAAAACCGCTTGTGATTTTCACGCAGAACCTTAACATCAACGTGGGTATAAATCTGGGTTGTGCTAAGATCCGCATGCCCTAAAAGTTCCTGTACCGTTCTAAGATCGGCTCCTCCGGCTAAAAGTTCGGTGGCAAAACTATGCCGCAGTGTATGAAGGCCGGAAGGTGTTCCGGCTATGCCGGCCGCCTTTGAATAATTTTTCCAGATGCCTTTTCTGGAAAGCCTCTTCCCTCTTCTTCCGATAAAAAGCGCCTTTGACTGCCTTCCCTGGACATTCTTGCTGGCAATATACGGCCTGGCTTCGTAAAGATACTTCTTCAACCAGGACGCCGCTACCATTCCAAAGAGGGCAAGCCGCTCCTTGTTTCCCTTTCCCCTGACTTTAGCTACCCCTCCTTCAAGATCAACATCCCGTATATTCAGGGCAGCCGCCTCGGAAACCCTAAGACCTGCCGAGTATAAAAGTTCAAAGATGCAGCGATCCCTGACGCCAAGCGGGCTTTCGACATCTACTTTTTCAAAAAGATCTTCAACAGTTTTACTGTCCATTACTTGCGGAAGTTTCATACGGCGTTTCGGACTTTCCAGTGTCGCCGCCGGATTATTCAGGATGATTCCCTCATCTATGGCAAATCGGAAAAAAGAACGCAGACAGGAGATAGCCTTTGCGGCGGACCTGGAATCGATTCCATCTTCGTTACGACGCTTTGTAATATAAGCGGCAAGTTGGTCGGTTTTAACTTCGGCGACAGGAATCATTTCCTCTGTTATATAGTCCAGGAAGCGAGAAACTTCCAGCCTGTAAGTTTCCTTTGTCAGTACAGAATGATGCTCAACTGCAATAAGCCGGGAACAAAACCTGTCCAGCAACTGTCGATTATCCAATCTAGTTTATCCCCGCTTTAACATTGATATAACCCTGATCCTGCTGTTCAGGTAATTCATTGATAGTCTTTTCCTGCCAATAATCATGATTTCTTAACAGGGCAGGCACATCCAAATCTTCATGGTATTCCCGCTGGGGCAGATAACCGAGAAAATCCGGCTTTTTGGCTCGCTCCCTCATTTGAACATAATCACTGTAATTGATAAAATCGGTTTCTTTGGGCTTGGAATTACCGGCAGGCAAACTCACCCCATCGTTCCTGGCACTGTCGAATCCCGTCGCAATTACGGTTACCTGAACACAATCTCCAAGTTCCGCTTCGAAACGCAGGCCATGAATTATATTAACTTCCGGATCTGCCTTTGCCCTGATCGTGTTAAGCACTTCATCAACTTCCACAAGGGAAATATCATCCGGGCCGGCGATATTTATCAGTATTCTTGTCGCTCCGTCAATACTTGTATCCTCCAACAGCGGGTTATCAATTGCATTACTTGCAGCTTCCTTTGCGCGATTATCTCCCGAGCCAAGTCCAATCCCCATTAAGGCATCTCCCTGTCCTTTCATGGTAGTTTCGACATCTGCAAAATCAGTATTGACGATTCCTGTCTTTGTAATAAGGTCGGCAATTCCTTTTACTCCCTGGCGCAGTATATCGTCTGCCAAAAGGTAGGCTTGCTTCAGAGACGTACTCCGCTCCACCAGCTTAAACAAATGCTGATTGGGAATTACAATTAGCGTATCCACTTCTTCGCGTAATTTGTCGATTCCTTCTTCTGCACGCTTCATTCTGTAGCGCCCTTCGTTGTCGAATGGCTTGGTAACAACCGCTACTGTCAGCGCCCCCTGTTCTTTCGCTACTCTGGCGATAATCGGAGCGGAGCCCGTGCCTGTACCGCCGCCCATTCCTGCTGTAACGAAGACCATGTCCGATCCCTTTAGGGCATCGGCAATCATTAAACGGTCTTCTTCCGCTGCAACCTCGCCGATTTCCGGTTTGCCTCCTGCGCCCCGGCCGCCGGTTAGCTTGGCCCCGATTTGCAGTTTTGTCGGTGCTTTGCTTTTGTTGAAGAGATCCTGCATATCGGTATTGACCGCGATAAACTGGACTCCCGTAAGACCGCTTTCGATCATGCGGTTTACCGCATTTGATCCGCCGCCGCCGGCGCCGATAACCTTGATGGTTGCCGGAACCGACTCCTCCTGCGGTTTAAATTGAAGCACCGGTGTTTCAAAACGTGCTACTTCCTCACGTACCGCGAAAATGTTCATTAAGTCCCTCCCATACTTTTTCTTTTATCTGACCGGCAGTTTCCGCCGCTCGATTGATTCTACAAAAACTCCTCTTTTAGCCATGTTTTAAATTTCTCTATCAGCTCCGGATATTTTTTTTCTCCCTGCCTTCCGTCGTTCCCCTGCTGCTGGCCCGATAACCCTTCCCGTTTTTTTCCTTCGAGAATGAGCCCAATTGCAGTGGCATAGGAAGGGCTGCGGTATTCTTCTACAAGACCGGATAAATCCGCCGAAGGAATTGGGCTTCCAATTCTCGCCGGAAGTTTGAAAATCTGATTTGCCAGTTCCACTACACCAGAAAGCTGAGCGCCGCCGCCTGTCAGTACAATTCCACCGCCAAGAGGCCTGGAAAGATTCAGCTTGTCCAGTTTTTCTTTTACCATATTAAATATTTCTTCCATTCTCGGTTTGATGATGGCATGAATCTGCGAGCGTGGAATGGACAATGGCGGTCTGCCGCCAACACCGGGAACAATAATTTCTTCGTTATCCTCAAGATTTCCTTCCCAGCAGCAGCCGGCATCAATCTTTATTTTTTCCGCTGTATCTATTGGAATATTTTTTATTATTGATATATCATTTGTTACCTGCTGCCCCCCGGCGGGAATTGTAAAAGTAGAATATGGAGCGCCTTCTGCATAAACCAAAACATCGGTTGTTCCCCCGCCAAGATCTACCAGCACCACACCAAGATCAATTTCTTCCCGCGTCAGAACCGCAGTCCCTGCCGCCATCGGCTGCAGAACAAGGGCATTTACCCTGAAGCCTGCCCTGTTAACACACTTAACAAGGTTTTGGCCTCCGGTAACGGTGCAGGTAATAATATGCACTTCCGATTCCAGACGGACGCCAATCATGTCCAGGGGATTTCGTATTCCCTTTTGATCATCTACGGTAAAGGTCTGCGGGATCACTTCCAGTATCTGTCTGTCCATCGGTATAACCACCGCTCTTGCCGCTTCGATTACACGGGCTACATCCTCTTTACCAATTTCCCTTGTTTCGCGTTTCTTCCCGGTAATCGCGACAACCCCTTTAGAATTAAACCCGTTAATTTGGCTGCCCCCGACACCAGTCCAGCAGTTGTGTACCTCGCGGCCGCTCATCATTTCGGCGGCTTCAATCGCGCCGGAAACCGCACGCAGAGTGGCTTCAATATTAACAACAATTCCCTTTCTTAAGCCTGTCGAAGGACAAAGCCCCGTTCCGGTAATCTCAAGAATTCCATTACTGTTATATTCGCCGATAACGGCGCACACTTTTGTCGTTCCAATATCAAGACCGACAACAATATCGTCATTAGCCAGAGTGAGCCTCCTTTATAGTATATGAACCCATGCCGGATCTAAAATCGATCTCCTGGGGTTTCGGAGTTCTGGTTTTGAATACATCAAGCATAAGCATCACATATCGAAGGGTTTCTTCAGAAATATTTTTTTCCAGTCTAACCCTGATTGGACTGTGAATTGAATAAAGAATCAGATCAAAATCATCAAAATCCTTGCGGTTGATTCTGATTTCGGACAAAGCAGCCAAAAGCTCTGGCGAAGAAAAACCAATTACCGATATTTCTTCCAGCAGGGGTACAAATGCGGCAGGCAGCTTCATGCCCGGAGCCGGATTTTCAAAAGCCAGACCGGAGATAACCGGCACGGTTGTTTGTGAAGACTCGTTTGTTATCTTAAAAACCACTCCCTGTCTGTCAATATGAAGTTGCCGCTGCCTGCCGTTGATTGCCGCAAGCGAAACTGCAACAGAAACTCTCGGCTCAAGATAAATTGACAGCCTGTCCGGAAAGCGCTTGATTACTCTGGCGGATTCCACAAGAGGGTGCGTATAAAGCTGTCTTTGTATGTCCAGCGCTTTAACTGAAATGAATGAAGCGCTTTCGGAAATATTGGCATAGCCAAGAACCTGCGCATTATTAAAACCGGCAAAACCGTGCACATCAACCGTGGTAAACGGGATACACGGGCTGACAATAAAAAGCCAAATTAGATGCCCGGCAAGGATAATGCCCGCAAACAAAAGCAGCCGTTTTAATCCCTTTTCAATTTTACCGGTCGATCTTTCAACGGTTTTTTCATCTTCTGCTGAGCCGGCATAACCGCAGCTGTAACTACCTGACATCCTGGTTCTCCAAAGAATTAAAATAATCGTAGCTCTGGCCGTAGTCTATATTATTAACGTTCTCTTTTTTACCGCTGTTTCTGGCAACATTAACAATGAAACCCGCACTTACAAGAGTTGTAATAAGCGCTGAGCCTCCGGATGAAAAAAACGGCAGCGGCACTCCGGTAGCAGGAAGCGCCCCGGAAACAACGGCTATGTTCAGAAGAGCCTGCGAGGCAAGCATTGTTACAAGGCCATACGCCAGTAAAGATTTATATACTGATGAACTTCTCCATGCTCCGCGGTATCCCTGAATTATAAAAATGGAAAAGAGAATAAAGAAAAACAGCACTCCTATAAAACCCGTTTCCTCGGCAAATGCACAAAAGATAAAGTCGGATTGTATTTCCGGGACACTCGCTATCTTCCGCGTTCCCTGCCCAATTCCCTTTCCAAGAAATCCGCCGGAAATAATTGCCAGAAGGCTTGAACGAACCTGATAACCTGCCCCCAGCGGGTCCCATTCGGGTTTTACAAAACTCAGCAGCCGCCTTACCCTGTGTTCTTTGGTAAAAACCAGCAACGCCGAAACAGGCAGCATCATAATAATGGCGGCAAAGAAATAGCGAAGGCGCAGTCCCGCCAAAAAGAAAACAGCCAGGGCATTAAACGCTATGAAAATTGCAGTCGAGAAATTATTTTGCAGATAAATAAGAATAAAGAAAATGCCGGTAATTAGCACCGGAAGAACAATTCCGGAATTATTCATTTCTATACTGTCCTTCTTTTTATCCAGCCTGTGTGCCAGATACATCGGAAGCGCCAGTTTTACCAGTTCTGACGGCTGGTATGTGGTGGCCGAACCGATTTTTATCCAGCGGGAGGCGCTGTTACGTTCTACTCCTATGCCGGGAACCAGAGTCAACAGACAAAGAACTACGGCAAGAATAACCAGAGGAGTAATAAGTACTCTGATTTTTTCCAAATCCAGACGCGTGCAGATGAAAAATAGCACGATCCCAACTAAACCGAATACTGACTGTCTTCTTATAAAGTGATAACTGTTCTCGTAAAATCTCTGTGCAAATGCGTATGAAGATGAATAAAGGGTCACGAGTCCAACACCTGTTAACAGAAGCACACAGGCGCATAAAAGGTGGGTAGAATTGATGCCGGTATTTTTATCAGTTTCTAACTTATACACAACAACCGCCTACTGTATCTTCAATGTCGAAAGGGCAATGATCGCAAACAGCCCGCCCAGTATCCAAAAACGAATTACAACTTTAGCTTCCGGCCATCCGGAGAGCTCGAAGTGATGATGAAGCGGCGCCATCTTGAAAACCCGCTTTTTCCTTATTTTATAGCAGCAAACCTGGATAACCACCGAAGCAATTTCCAGGACAAAGACTCCGCCGATTACCAGAATAAGAATTTCTTTTTTGATGATAAGCGAAATAACGGCTATAACTCCGCCGAGAGACAAACTGCCTACATCGCCCATAAAGACTTCGGCCGGATAGGCATTGAACCACAGGAAGCCGATGCAGGCCCCGGCCGCCGCCAGGCAGAAGACTGTCAGTTCACCTGCACCGGGAATGTAGGGAATTCCAAGATATGAAGAATAGTCTATTCGCCCTGTTATGTAGGTAAGGATTGCAAGGGTAATAAAGACGAGGATAAGCAGCCCGGCCAAAAGCCCGTCAAGGCCGTCGGAAAAATTTACCGCATTGGATTCGGCTACAATCAGCAGAACCCCAAAGGGAATCCAGAGCCAGCCCAAATCGATCACAGGGTTCTTAAAGAAGGGAATGTAAAGAGAAGTGATATCTTCCCCGCCGGAAAAATATAAAATAAGTACGATTGTTATGGCAATCAACGCCTGCCCTGCGAGCTTTCCCCACACAGGCAGCCCTTTGGAGTTATTCCGCCTGACTTTAAGAAAATCGTCCATAAAACCTATTGTACCGAAGGCGGCAAAAGAGCCCATTACTATCCAGATCATTGGACTGCCAAGATCACCCCAAAACAGCATGGAAATTAAAACAGAAATAATAATAAAGACCCCGCCCATTGTAGGGGTTCCGGTCTTTGCCAGATGAGTTTCCGGACCGTCCTCGCGGATTGATTGTCCGATTTTAAGTTTCCGTAAAATCTCAATAATTTTTCCGCCAAACAAAAAGCAGATCAACAGGGTGGTTAAGGCTGCATAGGCGCTGCGAAAAGTAAGATACAAAAAAACATTGACAGGAGTAAAGTATCTAACCAGAGGATAGATGAACTCAAGAAACATCCGGCGCCTCCTGCCCTGTTAACATTCCGGTTAAACGCTCAAGAGCGCAGCCCCTGGAGCCTTTAAGTAAAACAAGATCGTCTTTATGAACGAACTTGTCCAGCGCCATAGAAAGTTCGTCTATATCTTCAGAATGGAAAAAGGGCTTTTTTTTCATTTGTGCGCAGGCTATGCGGCACTCTTTTCCGAAAAGAAAAACCATATCCGCTTTTGAACCGTCTGCCTGTAAACCAAGCTGCTCATGGGCAGGACGTGAACTGCCGCCCAGCTCCAGCATATCTGCCAATACATAGATGCGTCTGCCGTGCCATTCCAGACTGTCGCATAATTCCAGGGTCTTGCGTACCGCTTCCGGCGAAGCATTGTAACAATCGCGCAATACCGTTGTCCTGCCCTTGAGAATTTCGCTTCTGCCGAACATGGGTTTTACCGATTCAATGCCCTGTTTTATCGCGCTGGCGCCGACAGACACCTCGCGGGCAATGGCAATGGCGGCCAGAGCATCGGCAAGGTTGTGTTTACCAGGCAGGGCAAGGCGAATCTTCTCTCCCGCCCATGTGATTTCAGTCCCATCCAGGCCAAGGCTCCTGATATTTTCCAGCTCTGTAAAAGAAGCTGCGCTGTAAAAAATAACCCTTCCCTTTACGCCTTCAGCAAGATAATCCCGCCATTCATCTTCGTACGGAATTAAGGCGGCATCGTTAACGGCAAGGTGAGAAAAAATATTTTTTTTCTCCTTGGCTATCGACTGTTTACTGCCGAGAATTCCGATATGGGCGGAACCTATATTTGTAATTAAAGCGATGTTTGGTTTTAAAACGGCGGAGAGTTCGGCGATTTCCCCTTTCCGGTTCATGCCTAATTCAAAAACTCCGGCCTCGTGATTGGAGCGCACCGAAAAAACCGAAAGGGGAAGCCCTGTTTCCGAATTAAGGTTGCCCATATTCATTACAGTTTCTTTTTCCCGGGAAATAATTGCTGCGGCCATTTCTTTTGTTGTCGTCTTGCCGCTGGAGCCGGTAATCCCGATTTTAAGGAGTTTTGGGAACTTTCCAAGATAAAAACCGGCCGCTTCCTGTAACGCCTTTAGGGAATTATCTACCGCCAACAGATCCTTACCCATGCTTTTTGCCGTATCTACAAGATTAAAGTCCGCCAGTTTCGAAGATTCCACTATGGCACCGGAAGCCCCGGCGCGGAAAGCCTCGGCAACATGATGATGGCCGTCGGTTTTCTCTCCGGCAAGAGCCACAAAAAGAGCGCCCTGCCCTATGCATCTGGAATCGATGCTTACCGATTTGATTTCTTTAGGATTTGTTTTTGAAAAAGAAAAACGCCGCGCTCCAAGAGAATGGGAAAGGCTTTCATAATCCATGAGAACCGTGTCAGAGCTCATGCCCCTTCCCCCCCTCTATTCTTACCTGCAATACGTCTTCCGGACGTATTCTCCGCAACTTCAACTCTCTTACGGCTATTTGTTCTATTCTTTCAGGCGATGACTGCACAGCGATATCTGCAATAAGCTGTTTATTGCGTTCAACAAATTCCGCCTGAGTTTTTTCGATGCGATTCACATCCAGGTTCAGCCGCTGATACCTGAAAGACTGCCAAACGCACAACCCCATCATAAGCGGTATGGCGATAACGGCAAAATACAGAAACAGATACTTCTTTAACATTGTCCGGCCTCATCCAGTACTTTTTCAACTACCCGCAGCCTCGCGCTTGTGGAAGGGGGATTAGCCTTTACTTCTTCAGGAGAAGGCACAATTCCCTTTTTTGTCAGAATATTCACGGAGCGGCGTCCCTCACATCTACATATCGGCGCTCCGGGAGGACAGGTACAGTCCTTATTCATGGTTCTGATAAAAACTTTGACTATCCTGTCCTCCAAAGAATGAAAACTTATTACCCCAAGCCTCCCCCCCGGCTCGAGGACCCTGAGCGCCCCCTCAAGGAGACCGGAAAGCCGTGAAAGCTCTCCGTTTACCGCGATTCGCAGAGCCTGAAAGGTCCTGGTCGCAGGATGTATCTGACCATTCCGGTACGAAGCCGGCACCGCTTTTTCCACGATCGACGCGAGGGCCGCGGTTGTTGTAATGGTGCCCTTTTGCCGCTCTTTCACAATTAACGAAGCAATCCGCCTCGAATAACGTTCATCAGCATTGTTGTATAAAAGATCCGCCAGATCCTTTTCCGGCAGCCGGCCCAGGAGTTGTGCCGCAGTAACGCCGCCGGAAATATCGAGGCGCATATCCAATTCTTCATTGCCCCTGAAAGTGAAACCCCTGTTGCTTTTCATGTAATGATAAAGGCTCACTCCAAGATCAATCAGTATTGTATCCGGCCGTTTAAGTGTGGAAGGGTATTCGGCGAAAAAATCCTGCGCCCAGCCGGAGTAAAAATACACCCTGGCCCCGAAGCCCTTCAGCCGTTCCTTTGCGACAGCCTGAATGGAAGCATCTACATCGACACCGGCAATTCTAAGATCGGGGAAGCGCGATAAAAAGGCGAAGCTGTGCCCCCCCTCTCCCTGGGTTGCGTCGACCATTAATTCATCACTTCCTCTGGGAGCCAGATATTCCATGGTTTCTTCCAAAAGAACCGGTATATGAACAACTTCCATACTATTCGTTAAATTCCCTGTTTCCTTTAAGTAAATCGCCCAATTCTTCTGAACCGGTTACAAATTCTTCCTCGCTTTCAGCAAGGTATGTCTTGTATTTTTCATCGTCCCATATCTCGATATAGTCGGATTGTCCCAACACAATGCAATCCTTTGAAAGACCGGCAAATTCCTTAAGGCTCTGGACTACAGGAATCCTCCCAGCCTTGTCAAGCTCTACTACCTGGGCAGGGCCAATGACCCTTCTGCGTATATTCCGGGATTTTGCGGAAAAAGGGTTGGTCGTTTTCATAATGGTCTTTTGCATGGCTTTCCACTCTTCGCAGGGATAGAGCCATAAACAGTTGTCCATACCCCTTGTAAGAAACAGGGTCGAATCGGCCAGAGCATTCCTTAATCTTGCAGGCAGACTGAGGCGGTTATTATCGTCCAGTGTTACCCGGAATTCTCCGGTTAATGTATCCATTCCACTTTTTCCTAATATTTCCCGTTTTATCCCGTTTTATCCCAGTATCTCCCATAAAAATATAAATAGTCAATAAAAAAAATCGGAAAATATTATGAATAGTAAAAAAATATTCGAATTTAACTATACATACATATAGTATGAAGGTTATATTGCAACAAACGAAAGCTTTGGATATGCTCCACTTATGTTCATAAGGGAATTTTTCATCGTTTTTCCGGAGGGCGATGTTCAGGAAATAAAAGGACGGCTTCCGATTAACTCCATAGTGGATATAAACGGCAATGTACTACCCCTTCCCCTGCCGACAAACAGGATGATAGCGTTCAAGGTGGGCAAGATCAAAACCGATGAAAACAAGGGGGGAAGTGAAACATACCATTTCCTGGAATTACTGAGCGCCGAGGAATTAATTGAGTACACATAATAAAGCCATTGGCACCTATAAAGAAAGCTCGCTTCACCGCACCCTGAAATTTCAATACAGCGGCAGGGGCGGGAGAATCGAAACTCAGGCAGGCGGCTATATTGCAGACGGCATGAATGCCCTGGGAGAATTAATCGAGGTTCAAACCGGCAGTTTCGCCCCCCTAAAGGCCAAGGTAAAAGAATTTGTGTGTTTCAGCAGGGTAAGAATTATTCATCCTGTGGCAATAAACAAGCATATTGAAGTTTTTGAGGCCCGCTCAGGTGTTAAGCCAATCTACCGGCGCAAAAGCCCGGTTAAAGGTTCTGTATGGAACCTTTTTGATGCGCTGCTGTTTGCCCCGGAACTGCCGCTTATACCGGGGGTCAGCATCGAAGTAGTCCTTGTAAGCATTGTTGAAAAGCGCGTCCGCGACGGCAGGGGCTCATGGCGCCGGAAGGGCGTGAGTATAATGGACAGAGAACTGGTAACCTGGCACGAAAGCGTTGTATTGGAAAAAAAATCCGACTATCTGCAGTTTGTTCCGTTCGAGAAAAATGAGATATTTACCAGTTCAGAGCTTGTAGAGAAAACCGGAATCGATGCAGACCTTGCGAGAAAAGCCCTGTATGTTCTTACAAAACTAAAAGTTGTAGAGAGGATTGGGAAAGAAGGCCGCCGCTGGCTTTACAAAAGAATTAACGTAAAAAAAGCAGCTAACAGAAATACTGCCAGCTGCCCATAATCTACTATAAAGTTATTTTTTGCTTTTACCAGCCATCGACCATATCGTCTTCATCACGGTTATTCTCGGCGAAGAGGTCTGTAACAGCGCGAAGATCATCAAAATAAATGTAATAGCTTCCGTAAGCTTCCATGGGATCGCAGTCAATGCGGAACCCCATAATCTTGAGCCCCATCTGGTTGTTATAATGGTAATTCCGCTGTACTACACCGTGAATACCGTCTTCAGCCTGCGGAGGTATGGCTACCGTAACTTTCTTCCAGCCCTGGAAGTTGAGTTTTCCCATGTAAAGTTCATAGTTTCTGCCAAAAAAGTCCTGAATCAGCAGTTTTATTTCGTGGTTAAAATTACGGCCTGCAATCCACATGGAAACAGTCTTGGTAATTCCTTCCACCGGAATGGGACGGACGGGATATATGGTAAAACTGCTGTAACTGCGGCGGAGAAAATCTATCCTTGTACCAAGTACATACTCGTCACGGATATTCATGTCTTCTTCTTCCGGAATGGGCTGCTTGTCCGCCGGACCGCCGTAAAAAAGCCTTGTTGTCGGGTAACCATCATCATTTGACATGGTAGACCGCCAGAAACCATCGTACTCGAATTTATCGATAGAGACCTCTTTAAGCATCTGCTGGGCAGAATCGATCCCAATCATTTCGGGGTTTGGCGAACCTACTTCTTCCCTTTGCTGGGCAAAAAGACCGCCAATTATAAACAGGAATAACGCTAAAATTGCCAACCGTTTCATCTTAATCCTCCTCACTGGCTTCTGCCCAAAGCTGCCGAATCCGGCGGGCATCGCCCAGATCATGACCGTCGTAGTAGGTTTCAAACATATCGGTAAGGATCTTAAACTGTTTGAAATAAACATAGAAATCGTTAACCCTTTCCACCGGCTGAGTCCAAAGCCTGAACTTAACAAATCTTAAGCCCGCGTAATCCGCCGACACCCTTCTTCTCTGGGAGATATTATTCGGGACATTGGCCCGAAGATTTCTCCAGCCGGTATAGCCGATGTCTCCCAGCCTAATGGAATGAATTACTCCCTGATAATCCCTAAGAAATATCTCTATGTAGAAATTTAAATTCGAACCCCAGACCCACATGTCAAATGTACGAACCCTGCCGGGAATTGGAATTTCTATCGGTCTGTCAGGATCCTCAGCCTCGGGATCGGTAGGAAAAATGTCAATCCAGTTATATCCGCGCCGGTCAAAACGTCCGTGGAGACCGAGGCTTCTCAACTCCAACTCACCGTCAAAATTCGAACCGAAAACGGCAATCGGCCATGTATTGATGTAGGCAAGTTTTGGAAATGTTTCCGAATCGGTTATAGTAATAAACCTGCTGGCATCAGTCTTCCACACATATTCGGAATCCCCGTTAAAGTCATCAATAACTTTCGTCTGCCAGTCATTGGTAAATTCATCGCCGAATGCGGAAAGTACCGTAATAAATGCGATTATAACTATACAAATAGTCTTGAAATAACAGCGTCTCATCCCGTACTCCTTTAATATTCCTTGCATCGAATTATAATGATTTTTCAGCTTTTTGTCAAACATTGCCTGCAAATTTTTATGAAAAAAAAGCCGATTCTACCCTCATTCGGAAGCTTTTTTCACCTTCCTTAGTATATCTTTATCGGAAAATCTTGAAGATAAAACCAGGATATTCGACGGGATAAGTCCTTCCTTTTCACCTGCGGCTACCATTCTGACAGCTGGGACCAGTTGAACCCATGGGGAATCGTCCAGGATTATCAGTATATCGTTGGGTATCAAAGCCGGATCCAGCCAGGAAAACAAAATTACCGGAATTTCCAGCTGATTTTCTAAAATGTCAACGCCTGAACCGGCTAAAACAATGCAGGAGTACTGTGAAAGATCGGTGGTAGCGGAAAAATGGTTGAAATATATGGCATCCAGAACTATTTCCTGTTCCTGTAAACCTCTGAAAAGGGCTTCTCTTGCCATGGTTCTGGTTCTGACCTCCAATCTTGGATCCATATAAACAAGGGTCCTTTTTTCCAAATCTTCCGTAAAAATTCCCGCATAAAGACCGGCCTGGTAATAATCTGCCTCAATATCGGTTTTGTACCGGTAGTAGTCTTCGGTTGCCAGGGTTGCATAATTCCTGTTATCCACACCCCTGGCCTCAAGAATAACTGCCGGTATATCCGGAAATTGTTCATTGAAAAGACCGGCAGCTTCGAAAAAACGAATCGGAAAAAGAACGCAAAACGGCCTGGAATTGGTCATAGCTGAGGTAATGGCTATAATTTGAGTATCCGAGGCAGCATCATCTGCTATAAGAATGGGTATGACCCGGCGGAACAGGGTAAGAGAATCCTTGTTTATCTGCCGCTTAATTCTGGCCTCACCATAGAGGGTAACAGAAGATAAATCCGTTAAAACAAGAACAGGAGAACGCAGAAACAGAACAAGGTACGGGACACCGAATACCATTACCGCGCAGATAATTATTATATAAAACCTGCGTTTTTTTTCGCCGGCTAAACTCCAAGGCATATCCCGGACATTATACCGTGAATCCTCGAACTTGACCAAGGAGGCCGCAGGCATCATAGTATAATATATAGCACAGATAAGGAGATATTTATGACCAGTTACAGGGATTTGGGTCTGATGAACACAAAAGACCTTTTCAAGAAGGCAATGAGCGGCGGTTATGCCATTCCGGCCTATAATTTTAACAATATGGAGCAATTGCAAGCCATCATCCAGGCATGTGTTGAAACACGTTCACCGGTAATTTTACAGGTTTCGTCGGGAGCAAGAAAATACGCTAACCAGAACCTGCTGCGCAATATGGCCAGGGGTGCGGTAGAATACGCAAGGGAACTGGGGTGCGATATCCCCATTGCCCTGCATCTGGATCACGGGGACAGTTTCGAGATATGCAAGGACTGCATAGAAACCGGCTTTTCTTCTGTAATGATCGACGGATCTCACCTGCCCTACGATGAAAATGCGGCCCTTACAAAAAAGGTATGCGAGTTTGCGCATTCCCAAAAGGATTATGTAACAGTCGAAGGTGAGCTTGGAGTTCTGGCAGGAGTCGAGGATGATGTATCTTCCGAACACAGCCACTATACCCAGCCGGAAGAAGTCGTAGATTTTGTAACAAGGACCAAGGTGGATTCCCTGGCGATTTCAATCGGTACAAGCCACGGCAGGGCAAAGTTCAAGCCCGAACAATGTACCAGGGATAGTAACGGAATCCTCATTCCCCCTCCCCTGCGTTTTGACATTCTCGAAGAAATAGAAAAAAAGATACCCGGCTTCCCCATCGTACTGCATGGTTCCTCTTCTGTACCGATTGAATACGTGCAAATTATCGAAAAATACGGCGGCAAACTAACTGATTCGGTGGGCATTCCCGAGGAACAGCTTCGCAGGGCGGCAAAAAGTGCGGTCTGTAAAATCAACATCGACTCGGACGGCCGTCTTGCCATGACAGCCATGATCCGGAAAATATTCTCGGAACAGCCCGATGAGTTCGATCCGCGTAAATATTTCGGCCCGGCGCGTGATGAGCTGAAAAAACTATACGCTCACAAGAACCAGAATGTACTTGGTTCTGCAGGTCGGGTATAGTTCCGGTATTACGTTCCGGCGCGAAAAATATCCAGCAGAACGGAAATAACCGCCGGTAAGATTGAAGCGCACAGCAGCGAGAGTCCCAGCAGAGTCTGCTGGGAGAAAAATGCCCAGTAGGCAAGGGCCGCGGCGGTAAGCAGCGCCAGGATGCAAATTGTTATGAAGACCGTGATATACCAGCGGGAATGCGTCATAACGATTCCGATAAAAAATGATATTCCCACGGCAAGAGCTGTCCACAAAACAGGAACCAATACAAGCAGTATCGCATTACTGTTTACACTCCAGGTGATGGAACGCAGTGCCGCGACCGGAATTAACCACAACAGGGTAAAATTGGCAAAGTCGGCCGTCCCCCTGAATATTCGAAAAAATGTTAACAAAGCGTACAATAAAACGGGAACAATTACCGGAAGGCTTACAATATCGACAAAACCGTAAAGCCAGCGGGAAAACCCAAACCCGCCCGGATTAATAAAATAACCGAGAGAGAACTGAAAGATTGCGTTAAGACTCCCCAAAAGTAACGCCCATACTCCGCCGGAACCGCCTCCGCCGGAAAAAGAACGCCTGAACAGATAAAACAGGGGAACGAACAGAAAACAGAAAAGACTCATGGTTTATTCTATAAATAATTTTGCAGTTTGCCCATTAGCTCATTAAGCGCCAGGGGTTTTCCGATATGGGCGTTCATTCCGGCGGCGAGGCATTGTTCAATATCTTCCCTGAATACATTGGCAGTCATGGCTATAATGGGGATTCCAACTGTAAACTCGGGGCTATTATCAGCTTCAATTGCCCTTATTTGCCTTGTAGCTTCATAACCGTCCATTTCCGGCATCTGTATGTCCATCAAAATAATATCGTAATAATCCGGCGCTCCGGCAAAACGCTTTACCGCCGCAATACCGTTATCAGCGGAGTCTATTTTAATCCCTGTCGGTTCAAGAAGACTGATGAGAACCTCCCTGTTTATTTCCATATCTTCAACAAGGAGCATTCTTTTCCCTTCAAAACAATTTGCCAAAGGCCTGTATGCACTATTCAAAAACGCCTGTTTATCTCTGTCTGTACCTCTTACACTAACGGCGCTCCAATCGCCTTTTCCATCCATCTCTTCCATCTGGCTTGCCACTTCCTGCAGCTTAACAGTAAAAATAAAAGCCGCACCTTTCCCGATTTCAGATTCCACCCGGATACTGCCACCCATCATTTCCACTATTTGTTTTGAAATAGCAAGCCCCAGACCGGTGCCGCCGAATTTCCTTGATGTGCTGGAATCCGCCTGTGAAAAAGAACTAAAGAGCCTTTCCTGCTGTTTACCGCTAATGCCTATACCGGTATCGGTAACCTTTATTTTAAGGGTGCAAATATCATCATTTTTACCTTCAAGCGCCGCGTCCAACTGCAATGTTCCGCCCTCACCGGTAAATTTGACAGCATTGGAAAGCAAATTGGTAATAACCTGCGCCAGCCGCTGATCATCGCCATACAAAATTTCAGGTATATTTTTGTCTATATTAACCAGAAAATTCTGCTTCTTTTCTTCAACCTTGAAATTTATTACATTAACAATTTCCTGTAATGTTTGTTCAAAATAAAACTCACAGGGAGACAGTTCAAATTTATTCGCCTCTATCTTTGACATATCCAGAATATCGTTTATTACACCTAACAAATGGGTGGAAGCATTCTCAATTTTATTTAGGCAGTATTCCTTTTTCCCGATGTCGTCGGAATTTTTGGCGATTGATGTCATGCCGATAATGGCATTCATAGGGGTGCGAATTTCGTGGCTCATATTCGCAAGGAAGTTGCTTTTTGCCTTGCTTGCCCGTTCAGCCGCCTGCCGGGCAGAATCGCGTTCTTTTTCACGCAGGTTACGCTCAACCGCCGCAGCAATTATGCTCGATACCGTGGCGGCAAGATCGCAGTCGCCCCTGGCCCACGCTCTGGGTGTGAATTCCTCGATGCTTAAAACCGCCCATACCCTCCGTTCCACATATAAAGGCACCCAGATAAATGCTTTGGCTCCGGCGGCATCCATAACCCCAAAGCATTTTTCGGCAAGGGTGTTGCCGCAGCAAACTGCCGTAATTTGTTCTGGCTGTTCCAAAGGAAAGGCATCGCTGAACAGGCTGTTTAATCCTTTTATTTCCGAGGGAACAACTACATCACTTGATTTTATCCATGAATATATAACATGGCAGGAATCGGAATTTTCCTCTTTTAAGATAATTTCTATGCGCTGAACATTCAAAAATTCGCCCGTTATTCTAAGGGCATCCGTAATAAGCGATGTAGTTTCTTCTGTAGAAATAAAATTCCTGGAAAGCTCAGACATCAGTTCCTGCTGCCTTGCCTGCACCTGGAAAGAAAGCTGTTTCTTCCTGTTAATGTAAAAATTAAAAATACTGATAAAAAACAACAGAGCGGCGGAAATAAGGATAATAACAGACAGAATCAACATGCTGTTATCATCATAACCGATCTTTCAGGAAAATAAAGCTATTGGTACAAAGGTTTCAGTTTTTAATGAAGCGCCGCCGACAAGCGCGCCGTCGATATTTTCCTTAGCCATAAGCTGCGCGGCATTTTCCGGTTTAACAGATCCGCCGTACTGAATAATAATTTTTTCGGCGGCGTCTTTTCCGTAAAGTTTCGCGATCACTTTTCGCACAAAGGCATGAATTGCGTCGGCGTCTTCGGGGGTGGCGGTTTTCCCTGTCCCGATTGCCCAAACCGGCTCATAAGCGATTACAATACCGGAAAGCTCCTGCGCGCTTATGCCCTCCAGGCCCTTGATAGTCTGACTTTCACAGACTTCTTCCGCCCTGCCCGCTTCCCGCTCTTCCAGCAACTCGCCAATGCACAGTATCACTTCGAAACCGTGCTTTAGGGCAAGTTTAACTTTTTTGCTTATAAGCTGATCATCTTCTTTATAGACATGCCTTCTTTCGCTATGACCAAGAATGATGGTCTGCACGCCAAGGTCTTTTAGCTGCAATACGGAAACCTCTCCGGTATGAGCGCCCTGCTCTTCCGCCGCGCAGTTCTGCGCACCGAGACGGATATTCGTGCCCTTTACAACAGCTCCCACAGCCTCCAGGCTTGTAAAAGATGGTGCGACTAAGTATTGATGCTTTCCGTCTTTAAGCTGGCTGACCAGGGCTTTGGCAAGCTCCGTCGCCTCGGCGCGCGTTTTGTGCATCTTCCAGTTACCCGCTATGTAATAATTTCTGCCCATTCACTACTCCTTGCAAACTTCGATGCCGGGCAGCTTTCTGCCTTCCAGCAATTCCAGGGAAGCGCCGCCCCCGGTTGAAACATGGCTCATCCTGTCGGCAAGACCGTATTTGTTTACCGCCGCGACAGAGTCGCCGCCGCCGACTACTGTAATACATGACGAACCGGTCGCGTCTGCCACAAGTTTCGCCACTTCCTCGGTGCCCCTGGAAAAAGCGTCAAATTCAAAAACGCCGACAGGGCCGTTCCACACAATTGTTTTAGCCTTTGCCAGCGCTTCTTTATATTTCGCCAGGGTTTTCGGCCCTACATCAAGCCCAAGTAAATTGTCGGGAACATCGATTCCATTAACCGGAATCGGCTTGGCATCAGCATCAAAAATTTCCGCACAAACATGATCAACAGGCAGAATAATCTCGGTCCCTGTGCTTTCTGCTGTCCGGAGTATCTTCCTGGCGGTATCAATTTGATCTTCTTCAACTAACGATTTGCCAACCTTGTGCCCCTGGGCTCTATGGAAGGTGAAGGCCATGCCCCCGCCGATCACAAGCGCGCTTGCGTTTTTAAGAAGGCTTTCCAGCACCGCTATTTTTGAAGAAACTTTCGCGCCGCCAATAATTGCGACAAGCGGCTTTTGCGGATCTGTTACAATGGGCTCCAGATAATTTATTTCTTTTTCCATAAGGAAGCCGGCAACCGATACCGGTACAAATTTCGCGATGGAAGCTGTCGACGCATGATCCCTGTGGGCTGTGCCGAACGCATCGTTTACAAACACATCGCCGTAGGAGGCAAGTTCCTTTGCCAATTTATCGAGCTCGGCCGGCTCCTTGGCTGTTTCTTCCTTGTGGAAGCGGGTGTTTTCCAGCATAATGCACGAGCCGTCTTTTTGGCTTTCGATAAATTCTTTTTTACCGTAACAGCCGTCTTCGCCCGCGAAGATAACGGGTTTGCCGAGCTTCTTTTCCAGATATGCGGCAACCGGAGCCATGCGGTGCTTCCCCCTGATATATTCGGCCTCGTCAAAATCCCTGCCGTCCTTGGCGGCCTTCTCTTTTGCCTTTTTCGCGTCCTTGGAAGGATCTCCAAGATGCGACATCAGAGTAAGGGTTTTAACTCCCTGCCCAAGAATATACTGAATGGTTGGAAGCGCCGCCGTTATGCGCGTATCGTCCTGAACAAGGCCGTCCTTCATCGGTACATTAAAGTCGACCCGCATTATTACACGTTTACCTTTTAAGTCCACGGATTTAACAGTTTTGATCATCGTTTGCTCCTTTTAGAACATTCCTAAAATAAATCACGCAAAGACGCGAAGGGAAAAGGAAACTTTTAGCGTTATTCGCTTTTACCTTTTCCCTTCTACATTTCTCTATTTTTTGCTGTCGATATATTTTAGGAGATCGACCACTTTATTCGAGTAACCCCATTCATTGTCGTACCAGGAAACCACCTTAAAGAAACGCTTTTCTCCGGGAAGATTATTCTGTAGAGTTGCAAGGCTGTCGTAAATCGAAGTATTGGAATTATGGACTATATCCGTAGAAACAATCTCGTCATCCTGGAACTCCAAAATATTTTTAAGATAGCTGCCTGCGGCCTTTTTGAAAGCGGCGTTTATTTCTTCGATGGAAGTGTCTTTCGCCGTACGGAAGGTCAGATCGACTACAGAGCCCGTGGGTGTGGGAACTCGGAAACTCATGCCGGTCAGCTTGCCCTTTGTTTCGGGTAACACCTCGCCTACCGCCTTGGCCGCGCCTGTAGTGGAAGGAATTATATTGATGGCCGCCGCCCTGCCGCCCCGCCAGTCTTTTTTGGAAGGACCGTCGACGGTTTTCTGGGTTGCGGTGTAGGCGTGAATTGTAGTCATCAGGCCGGATTCAATGCCCATGCCCTCTTTTAACAGTACATAAACAAGAGGCGCAAGGCAGTTGGTTGTACAGCTTGCGTTGGAAATGACATGATCGGCGGCAGGATTGTACTTTTCATGATTAACACCCATAACAAAGGTGGGGATATTTTTATCCTTGCCCTTGGCAGGCGCGGAGATAATTACCTTTTTGGCGCCCGCTTCAAGGTGCCCGAAAGCCTTGTCGTCAACAAAGAGACCCGTGCACTCGATTACATACTCAATACCAAGTTTGGCCCAGGGCAGGTTTTTAAGCTCCCTTTCCGCCATTACACACTGAATTTCATGGCCGTTTACCACAAGAATGTCATCTTCTTCAGCGCCGGCGCTCCTTTTTGTCTTGATATCGGCCTTCATACGGCCGTGAACCGAGTCGTATTTAAGCTGATAGGCAAAATATTTTGCATCGGTAACAACATCAACCACCGCTGCAATGTCAATTTTATCCTTTCCCAACAGATTTTGGTCAACCAGAGACTGAAAAACCAGGCGTCCGATGCGCCCGAAACCATTAATCGCTACTTTCATAAGAAAAACCCCCGTATTAAATAATTATTTACTTAATTGTAGGAAAGATTTGTGGAATAGTCAATGTGAGGGCTTTTCCACGGCTATGGCAGCGGTAGAAAGATGCCTAAAACACAACGTAAAGCGGTGTGCGGCGGCGCAAAGCCCTTTCTCGGGCTGACGGTCTGATAGACATCTTTTTTTTCTGTAAAACTAGATAAACAATTATCGAGATTCTTTATTTTATAGTTCACTTTTTTATAACCACGCCGATGCCCTCGGCAGGGCTTATGCGCCGCCGCACACCGCTTTAATTGCCTTTTTTGGGCATCTTTCTGCAATTGCAAAAGTAGTGGAACGCCTACATAGAGGCAGGGCTTTGCTTACCGCTTACATTGTATTTTTTGGGCATATATTTTTGAAACAGCTATAGCAGTGGAACGCCTGCAAATTTTACCTTTTCCCTTCTACTTTTTACCTTTTTTAGGGTACACATTTTTGCAATTGCCAAAGTAGTGGAACGCCTGCGTAGGGGGAGATACTGTTGACATAACTTAGTTTATAGACTAAGTTTATAAAATGAAACAATATAATATTCATACAGCAAAAACCCATCTTTCTGCACTGGTGGAAAAGGCTGTCCAGGGAGAAGCTTTTATAATTGCAAAAGCAGGTAAACCGGCAGTAAAGGTCATTCCATTTGTGTCGCAGCATAAAACCCAAAAACGTATTGGATTCCTTAAAGGACAAATTAAAGTTCCCGCAGATTTTGATCAAATGGGACAAAAAGAAATAACCGCCATTTTTGAGGCATAATATGAAATTACTGATAGATACACATCTTCTTTTATGGGCGGCGGAGGGTGCGCTTCCAAAAAAGGCTGTTCCATATTTATCCAATAAAGAAAACGAGTTATTTTTCAGCACTGCAAGTATTTGGGAAATTGTTATCAAAAAGGAACTGAACCGCCCGGATTTTCAGATCGATCCCAATATGTTGTTTTGGGGGCTTTTGGAAAACGGATACTCGGAACTTACCATAACAAGCCGCCATGCATTACTGCTTGCAGGCCTACCCCAGTTCCATAAAGATCCGTTCGATCGCATCTTAATTGCCCAAGCCCAGGCAGAGGGAGCAGCTCTGCTCAGTTCTGATAAAACTTTATCAAAATATTCCCCTGCAATTTATGTAGGACAACCATGAATAGGGAAAAGGTAAGCCAAAAAAACCTACGTTTTTTTTGAAGATAAAAGTTAATAGGTAGAAGGGAAAAATAAAGGTCTCAGAGTGTTACGCAACATTACGGTTAACGTGTCTTACTTTTTCCGCTTAATAATAACCACAACACAAATAATTAACAACAACCCGCCGCCAATGGCCACCCACACCCAGAATGGTGTCTGTTGGTTATTGGGCTCATCGCTGTTTTCGGTAATTTCAGTAGCAGAATTGTCAACAACGGCTTCCGGTTCAGGTGCGGCTAAAACCGATGGAAATGTCGGCTGTATGTTTCGCCATTCTCCTGTATTAACATAAGTTTCTTCAATGTAGGCGGGGTTTACTTCCTCTACCTCGACATATTCCCGCCTGTCTTCATTCCAGGTGTAGAAGAACCACCTATTTGTGGGATACAACACCTTAAAGCCTTTCATTCTCTTGTATGTAATGAATTCAACTGGTGGGGGTTGGTCATCTTGTCGAGTAAGGAGGTAAGGTATGGAGCAAAACCTTTCTATACCATTACTCAGTGGATTATATCCATGAATTTCAAATCTTGGTTCTGGAATGCCATCACGAAATTGTAATATATCATCAAAACCATTATCATTAAAATCTCCAACCTGACAAACATCTATAGAGATACCTGGCAAACTTTTTTGCCATGAAATAACATATTGTAAAATGTCGTCACTTACTGATATTTGCCGACTAAATATTATTTCTCTTTCTATTACATCAACTATATAAATTACCATAGATGTATTATAACTGCGATTATTCTCGAGGTATCCATGCCAGCCAACCAGCCAGTTAACTCCCCCCGGTATGCCAAAATTGAAATTTTTTATAAAGATGATTTTCTCCTCAAATTTCACTCTTGTTATATCTTTTTCATATAACATTGTTACTACCTGTTCCATATCTTGTGGAAAGGATAAAACAGGAATTACCAAGAAAAAAACAGCTGTTATAATTGCCTTTTTCATTTATATTTCCTTATTTCGATATAATTTTCTTGAAATATTTGATGTTTGTTGTAGTACCATTCAACGTTTTTATAATCAACTTCACTAAATGTTTGAGGGGCAATTGAATAATAAAAATTGTTATAAGCGCCCACATTGGCAAGCTTGGGGCCTCTATTAGGATTATAATTATCATCAGGCCTTACGGTGGCAAAATGCGGCTTTTCCACGGCTGCGGCAATTCCAAAATGCATTTGTAAATATTTCTGGGGTCCCGTCCGGTGAACTCGCGCCCTCTTTCGAGGGCCGCAGTTCCCCGGACACCCCGCGTTACATTTTCTTATGCATTTTGGAATTACGGCAGTAGTGAAACGCTGACGCAGGGGCATGCCCTCGGCAGGACTAACGGCGCCGCACATCGCTTTACCCTACCTTTTCCGCTTAATAATAACCACAACACAAACAATTAACAACGCCCCGCCGCCAATGGCCGCCCACACCCAGAATGGCGTCTGCCGGTTGTTGGGAGCATCGTCGTTTTCGTAAATTGCAGTATCAAGGTCGTCAACAACAGCCTCTGTCTCATCGGAGGCTAAAACAGAAGGAAACACCGGTTCATTACCTATATGTCTGCTATCTTCCGGCCTTATAAGGGTAAAACTGGAGTATTCTGCGTTTTCTCCCATATCTTCTACCATTATTACATATTTACGACTATTTTCATACCAAGCATAAAAATCCCATACATATTTATTTGTTGGATAATCCCATACGTTTACTTTAACCCCATCAATGCCCTTATAATTGATAAATTCTATTGGAAATGGGCCTTTAGGGTCGATGATATTATAACGGCTTGCAAAATAGGTTTCCATTGCATCATTATTATATCCCCATATTAAAGCACTATTTGTAACACCCCTGGAGAAAAAAAATATTTCATCAAAACCATCGCCATTGTAATCACCAAAAGCTACTGCCTTACTGCCAAGCCTTGTGCCCGGAATATTTTTCATAATGTCAAATTCCAAATCTACATTAGTCCTGATATTTGAATCCCAAAACCTTATTTCTGTCTGTTCTGTAAAATCTCTACGACGTACGGTTCTTACTTTTTTTTCACTGTCAACAATGTAGATATATGTATAGCCATCACTACGGTTTGCGATCCAATTATCACCTCCAGGAATACCAAGATTTATTTTGGATAAACATTCTATATTACCGCCTTCTTCCGCAAGTAATAATCTTTTGATTTCGTCATTTTCATCAGAAAATGCCAAATTTATGCAGCACATTGTTAATATAAATAATAAAATTAACCTTTTCACCTAAATCTCCTTCTTTAAACTCAACGCAAAGAATCGATCCAACGTATATCAAGCCTGAAATCCTGATTGGGGTTATAATACCATTTTGTATAATTATAATCAAACCCGGGGCGCACTGTCGCGAAATGCGGCTTTTCCACGGCTATGGCAGCGGCAGAAAGATGCCTAAAACCGAAACTGAAAGCGGTGCGCGGCGGCACAAAGCCCTTTCTCGGGCTGACGGTCTGATAGACATCTTTTTTTTCTGTAAAACTAGATAAACAATTATCAAGATTCTTTATTGTATAGTTCACTTTTTTATAACCACGCCGTAATCGCACGCCGCGTCAGCGGCGATTTAATCAACTTCCTTACGATCGCCGACCGAAGGGAGGCCTGCCTCCGGCAGGGCTTTGCTTACCGCTTACATTGTATTTTTTGG
>WRLP01000015.1 GCA_009777535.1 Treponema sp. | reverse complement strand
CAATTCTTGCTATTTTAGCCCTATCTCTGGTGTTTATCGCCTGTCCAACTGAGGGCGGCGGCGGAAGTTCGGGTGGTAAAACCATCGACGATATTGTCATTCCAGTGATACAGGAAGACTTCTTCGTCATCGACGGCGAATTCGATTTAGATGCCCTGCTTCTGGAACTCGAAGACTTCGAAATAACAATCAATTATTCTGATGGCACGAGTACGACTGTGGGCATAGGCGATTGTACCATCAGCGGCTTTGATCCCGATGTCGAGGGTGAGCAGGAAATAACTGTAAGCTACGGGGGCAGTAGCGGTAAAAGCATAACTTTTACGGTGTACGTTTACTCCGCCGATAACTTTGTCGCTGTGGAGGGAGTTAGCCTGAACAAAACCGCCGTAACAATAGAGGCCGGCGGCTCTGAAACTCTTGCTGCGGTTTTTGACCCGGAAGACGCTACAGAGAAGCGTGTAAGGTGGACGAGCGATAATCCCGCTCTTGCCGCCGTGAACGCCTATGGTGTTATCAATGTACCGGAAGATGCAGAGGAAGGCACTGTAACCATAACTGTAACCACTATTGACCGCGGCTTAACAGCGACATGTGTTGTTACCGTAACGACAGATGGCGAGCCTGTACAGAACCTTGAAAACCTGACAGTCGGCCTGACAGCCGGAGACGGCAAGGTAACGCTTGCTCCGCAAACGGCGGCGGCAGGGTTTGCTTTCTATTACAATAAGAGCGACGCTTCTGTTGCTGCACCGGCTTACGGAGATGCAATAACGACAATCATAGGAGCAACGGCATACACTACGGCAACTGACATCACCGGAGCTAACGAGACTGCAATTTACGTGCAGGTGTACAAGGTAGAAACAACGGGTAATACCATTGTCGGCTTTGGACAGGCAAACAGAACGCCTACTGCAACACCTGACACCGCAGCACCTGTGCCTGGCAATAGCGGGGCTATAACAACTGCGGATGTAACACAAAATTCGCTGACCCTCAATTGGGCAAAGGCAACGGACGACATAACGGCGCCTGCAAATCTATTGTATTTCGTCTACCAAAAAGACAGCGCCTTTACCATGAGCGCTGGCTTGCCAACGGACGGCAACCTGCTTAATGCAGGCGGTACAGCCGACATAGCAACATACAATGTAACAGGTCTTTCCGCTGTTACATCATATTACTTTATCGTTGTGGTCGAAGATGAGGCGGGCAACAGGGCGGCGTATACAGCGGTAAGCGAGACAACGGCGGCAACGCTAACCTACGAAATCAGCGCTTCAACCTTGACATCATTTGGCTCGCTTGTGACGCCATACACGCAGCCGACAGCGCAAACGGTAATTATTACCAATACCGGCACGGGAACGGTGATGCTGAATCAGCCAACGTCAACAAATTATGATATTGGTACATTATCGGCGACAGCCATTGCAGCAGGTGAAACGGCGACCTTTACCGTACAGCCGAAAGCGGGTTTGGCGGAAGGAAATCACAATGAAACCATCAACATTACCGGCTCAAACGACGCTGAAACATCGGTTGATGCGGAGTTTACGGTATTAACGCCAAAGACCGTATCGGTAGGTATGCAAAGCGGTACGCTGTCAGCGGGCGTGGCAGGAACGGTGACCTTTCCGGTAACCACCGCCAACATCGCCAACGGCTCATACACCGCAACGGTGGCAAACCTCCCCGAAGGCGTAACCGTACAGGGACAGGTAACCATAGACAGCAACAGCGGCACATTGACCCTTGCGGGAAATACCTCCACTGCGGCAGGAACAACATCGAACCTCACGCTGACAATCGATGGCACGACATCGGGTAACTTTGAGCTGTCCATCGCGGCAGCGCCAAAGGCGGTATCGGTAGGCGAGCAGAGCGGTCCACTCACTGCGGCCACAGCAGGTTCGGTAACCTTTGCCGTAACCACTGTGAGTATCGGCAATTCATTCTCGGTGGGTGATGGACAGGTAAGCTGGTTTAGCGATCCGGAGGGCACTACAGCAGAGTCAAGGCCGTCTGGTATCACCGTAACAGGAACGCCCACCAACAATAATGCTTCTACTATCACCATGACCGCGACTACAGCGACAGTGGCGGGAACCTATTATTTCAAGGTAACCATTGACAGCACAACATCGGCAGTGGCAACCCTCATCATTGGCGTGGCGGTAAAATCCGTGGGTGTAGAAACCCAAACAGGCACCATGACCGAAGGTGTGGCAGGCTCTGTAACGTATAAGGTAAATACAAGCGGCATAGCCAACGGAACATATCCCGCGACAGTGGCAAACCGCCCCACAGGTGTAACCGTGGGTGACAGCGGCAATGTAACCCTCAGCGCGGGTACAGGTACCCTCACCCTTACAGGCGACACTACCACCACGGCAGGCCTTAGTACTAACCTGACACTGACCCTTGATGGTGTTACATCCGGAGCCTTCAGCCTGAATATTATCGAGGCCAAGCCTTTTGAGGGAGAAGGCACGGAAGACCAACCTTACCTGATAGGCACAGCGGCGCAGCTTGTCAATTTGGGCGCGCTAATGAGGGCGGGAGACTCCGCGTACTATAACAAAGTATACAAACTCACCGCCCCTATTGACCTTGACGTTGCCCCCTACAATTCAGACAAAGGCTGGATACCTGTCGGTAATTTCCGGGGCGTCTTTGACGGTGACGGAAAAACAATAAGCGGGCTTTTCATAAATGACGACGAGCGTTATAGTGCGGGGCTTTTCAGCGACATCAACTACGGCAGCGTGGTGAAAAACCTTACCCTGACGAGCGTCAATATTACCGCTCAAAATGGAAGTAACAGTTATGTCGGCGGTGTGGCGGGCCATGTCTATTCCGGAAATAGTATTATAAACTGTACCGTCTCCGGAAACATCAACGGTGGTACTAGAGTAGGCGGCGTGGCCGGATATCTTCAAATAAACAGCAGTATTGCAGACTGTTCTTCCTCCGCCGCGGTAAGTGGTAATAACCGTGTAGGCGGAGTAGTAGGTGATATTTCAAGTGGTTGCAGCATTGCCAACAGCTCCTCCACCGGCACGATCAGCGGCTATCAGGCTGTCGGCGGTGTGGTGGGTTTCAACGAAGGAACGGTTACCAACTGCTCCTACACCACCGGTTCGGTAAGCGGCTATGCTATGGCTGGCGGTATAGCGGGGACCAGCTATAACGCTATCACCGGCTGCTATTCAACCGGTGCGGTAAGCGCTACCAATGGTGGGGTAGGCGGCATAGCCGGATCTGTTTACGGAAGTGTCAGCAATTGTTACGCCGCCGGTTCAGTTAGTGCCAACTCTTCTAGTAATGCCGGAGGCATTGCGGGAACTGTCTTTGATAACGTCAGTATCAGCAACTGTTACACCACAGGCGCAGTAAGCGGTAATAATAACATTGGCGGCATAGCTGGTGTTATGCTAACCGGTTCCTCAACGGTAAACTGTTTTGCGCTTAACCCCACTGTAAAAGGCAGCAGCGATGTTGGTCGTATATTAGGATATTTTGAGGGAGGTACCCTCAGCGGTAATTACGCATATAGCGGCATGGGCACAGACGGCGGCACGGATTTTGGCACAGACAGGGGCGAAAGCCACCCCAACGGCGTGGATATAAGCGCCACGGCAGCCACAACGCAGTCCACCTACAGCACCAGCGTGCCAGCGCAGAATTTTACCGGCTGGAGTTTCGGTTCAAGCGACGCAAGCCCCTGGGATTGGGGCGGCAGCTCCTATCCGTTGCCGGTACTGTACTGGCAGTCGGGAACACCGACATTGCCGGGGCATTTGGAATAGGGAAAAAAAGTAAAAGGTAAAAAGTAAAAATTAGCAAAGGTAGGGGCGCTGGCTTTGAGGGCGGCGCCCTTACTTTTGGAGCAGGTAGCAAATAGCAGGGAGCAAATAGCAAAGAGGAAAGAGCAGGGGCGCTGGCTTTGAGGGCGGCACCCTGGAGCAAAGAGCAGAGGGCAATGAGCAATACTCAAAATCGGCAGGCTCCCCTACGGGTCGCGCATTGAGATGAAGGATTTTATAGGCGCTAGCGCGCCCAGCAATGACCTTGCCGATTTTGAGCTAGGAGTTTTTTCTACGAAAAAACTCCTACTCGATCGGTTAAAAGTTTAGCCTATGGAGTCTGTCGGGGATGTATCACATTGGCCTTGCCGTGGGGCGAAGTACGAGAGGCTTATGGGTTGCGCGGCTCTGGGTGGGGTTAGTGGCAGGGGCTCCCCACGGGGTGGTTGAGTTGATTTTTTTCGTAGAGGAAAAAAGCAGGAATTCTAGTAAATTTACTATACAAGACTGTATAGTTTTTTATACACAGCCTGTCAACTTTTTACTTTATTATCAAAGTCAGAAGTCTACAAGGGTTCATTTTTGTACTTTACAAGATCGAAATTTAGCTCTATATTTTAGGTAGAGCGGAAGAATTGTAAAAAAGATAATTTCTTGCCGTTTCTTTTTCGAAAATAGCGTTTAAATGAGGTTTTATTTACCGGGAGCAAATAGAATGCTGGTTCAGCTAAAATGCAAAGAGAGTCATGGGATTATCTGAAAGGCAAGTATTAATAAACAATATTGAGAATAAGCGAAATAGCTTGGTGCTCACGTATATCACTAGTACACGCCCCAACTTAGAAGTGCAAATGGCCATGGATTGTATCCGTAAGATCTATGATCATATCAAAAATAATTCTGATAAGAAAGACATTGATCTATATTTGATGTCAAATGGGGGTGATGGTACCGTGCCATGGCGTCTTGTTACCCTTATTCGGGAATACACAAACAAATTCTCGGTCATTATTCCTTACCGAGCTTTTAGCGCAGCAACACTAACGGCTCTTGGAGCAGATGAAATTGTTATGCACCCTATGGGTATGTTAGGTCCAACGGACCCAACAGTTGGAAATCCGTTTAATCCTATTGATGCACAAGGAAGGCCATTGGGAATTAGTGTAGAAGACGTTACAGCTTATTTAGCCCTTATTAAAGAAGATGCTGGTATTCGACACGAAGATGAATTAGTTCTTGCCTTTAACCATCTTGCAGATAAAGTCCACCCTTTGGCTCTTGGGAATGTTAAACGTTCATTATCACAGTCCAGAATGATGGCAGCGAAGCTCTTACAGCAGAGTATGTCAGAACATAAGGATAATCACAAAATAGAAGAAATTGTCGATAATTTGACAAGCAAGTTATATTTTCATGGGCACCCAATTAACAGAAAAGAAGCTCGTACCCAAGTGGGGCTTAATAATATTACAAACCCAGATAACGAATTTGAGAATCTTATTTGGGAATTATATTTAGACTATGAATCGGAGATGCTTTTGGAACAACCTTTCGATCCGGTTACTGAGTTTTTATTGCATTCTCCAAATACATCTGCTATAACCGAAGAAAAAGAAGCAAAATTAGCATTTATAGAAACAAAGGAAATGACCGATTATTTAAGTGCTATGTATCAACTCATCGGAACAAAGATGCCTGATGGTTCAGTGCAGGTGCAAGTAACATGGCACGGTAATTCTTGGAAGCATTTACCTTGATTTTTTTGGAGGCAGGTATGGAACAGGCAGCAACTAGTATTATTATCAACAAACAGAAACCCCCTGCTTTATTTACGAATATCGTTTTTCCATCTCCAAAAATTGTGAGGGAAGACCTTGTCTCGATATCTGTTCCCTTAGAAAGATCAATAGTTGATGCCGATTTCAATTCTATTACCAGAATCTCAAACGGACAGGGAATAATCTCTTTTAAGGGGCCTACATAACATACAGGAAACTATACTATGTGGTTTTTAAAAAATAGAGAATTGACAGCGGATATGGCAGCAATATTATGGAATATCGAGTAACAAATAGTAACAAATAGCAACATCCACTAACAAAGGGCTTGACTAATTCCTTATAATATAATAACTTAGTAATAGTTAGACACAAGAGATAACAGACACAAACAGTTCCATAACTCTCTGTTTGGATTGTCGTCCATATCATCCCCTAAGGAGAATATAATATGAAACCGCTAAGAAATCAAGGAGAGGGAGCAATTAACAAAGAGCAATGAGCAATGAGCGGGGAGCAAATAGCAATTAGCAGATAGCAATGAGCAATTCTTACTTGCTCTTTGCTAGTTGTTATTTGCTATTTGCCTTGGCGTCTTTGCGTGATATATTTTCGAATAAGGTTTTCCTACAGACTCCTGTGAGCTCTGCGTGAGGAATATCGAATGAATGCACGCGAAGGGAAGAGTGTCCACGGATTACGCGGATTTTCACGGATTATTTTTTCTGCGTTAATCTGCGTAATCTGCGGACCTTATTAATTATTTATTGTTAAGAGATGAGAGTGTTAGGAGCAAAGAGGGAAGAGAAGAAGGAAGAAGATGAGTAAATTATTTTTATGTAAAGGTTATAATCTTCAAAAATTCTTCTGGCGAAACTACAGGAATTTCGCAACGAAGTTTCGAGCGCATAGTGCTGAATCTATAATCTGTGGTATTGCGGGTAACAATATAATCAGCGGAAAAACTCTCTCCCACAACATATTGAACTGAATCCTCAAAGTCGTTCCAATCCAAATCAAGCGCTTGATAAATGTGACTGTCAGTTACCGACGCTGGTTTGAAAACGGGCACAAGATGTTGTTTGATATTTTCACGGGCAACTTTCTTACCCAGACTTTTGCTGGCAATGTAATAAATGTCGGTAATAGCCGAAGTAGAGATGAAAGCATCAAATACACCTGTTTCAGCAAGGTCAAACACTTTTTTCGAACCAGAATAAAAATTGGGTTGGTTAAGCAATATGTTCAGAGCAACATTAGTGTCTATCAGAACTTTCATTTAAAGTATTCCGGATATTTTCTCGCAAGTCTTTCTTCGCGGATTTGTTCAGCAGTAATGTCTCCAACATTGGAAAGTATCCCCGAAAGCGCATCAGAATGTGGCGTATGGACATTTTTCAGGAATTCGTCTAACTCCTTTCTGGTCATGCCGATTTTATTATTTGCAGCTTTTGGTTTCGTCTGCACTTCTACCGGAACCGGAAACTGTATTGTTACATACGCTTTTTTCGACGTAACTTCACGGGGGACTTCGATAGTCAGGAGGCGGATTTTAGGTATGTCTACGGTTTGTGTAATGGTCATAATGTTAATTATATGGCAAATAAAGCCGTTTGTCGAGAGCAAAGAGCAATGAGCAAAGAGAATGAATGAAGAATTTTTACCACTAACCACACCAACAATCACGAACAAAGGAGCGATTGAAAAAGTTCGTGTCTGTTCGTGTGGTTCGTGGTTTTATTCTTCTTCTTTGCGTCTTGGCGTCTTTGCGTGAGGTGCATCTCGAGTTATTTCACGCGGAGGCACGGGGCAATAAGCAGGTAGCAATGAGCAATTCTTACTTGTTATTTGCTATTCGTTATCTGCTTTTTTCTCAGCCCCAAAGAAATCTTTCCGTTTCCCTTAGTATGCTGTCGAACTCTGTAAAACTTGTTCTTGTTTCAGGAAGCGACCTAAGAAATAACTGTCCGTACTGTTTTTTGATCAGCCTGGAGTCAAGGACGGCGACCACTCCGGAGTCGCTGGAGCGGCGTATCAGTCTGCCGAAGCCCTGCTTGAATTTCATTACCGCTTCGGGCAGCGAAAGTTCCATAAAGGGATTCCCGCCGTTTTTTTCCACCGCTTCGCGGCGGGCTTCGAACACGGGGTCGCCGGGGGTGCGGAATGGCAGGCGGCACAGTATTACCAGCTTCAGGGTGTCGCCGGGGGCGTCTACTCCCTCCCAGAACGAATCTGTGGCGAATAGAACCGAACTTTTATCCGAGAGGAAAGATTGTAAAAGCCGTGAACGGTCGTCCTCCCCCTGTTTAAGACAGCGAATGCCCAGGGGCTGCAAAACATTCTGCGCCGCCGTCCAAGCGCTGGAAAGCGACTGGTAAGATGTAAACAGAACAAGCGCCGATCCGCCGGCAACGGAGATTAATTGTGCGACGGCCTGATCGATAAAGTCCTGCCAGCCGTCTTCGTTGGGCAGCGGGGCGTCCGCCGGCGCCGCGAGGAGTACGGCTCTTGAATAGGGGAAGGGGGAGGGGAAGCAGCCTGAAACAAATTGACGGTTTTCGGTTTCGCCGATGCCGCAGCGCGCCGCCCAGTAGCCAAAGTCTCCGTTCACGGCAAGGGTGGCGGATACGCAGACTATTGTTTTGTTAGGTGAAAACAAGCTGCTTTTAAGAATATGCGCCAAATCCAGCGGAGTTATTGTAAATGTTACAGTCGGCCTGCCGCTCCTGTGGAATTTCCTCTCCAGCCAAAGCACCTCGTTTTGCTTGCTGCGGTATTCGGGAAAAGCCGCGCAAATTTCGGCGACAGCATCGAGCCTGCGTAGAATTATCTTTAATTCCCACATAAGGGGATCACCCCCTTCTTCCTCATCAAAATTTTCTGTCGTTTCCCGGACTGTCGATGTAAAGGCGAGAATGCTCTTTGCCAGCGCCCTGAATCCGGGGAACAGTGCCGATTCATAGCCGCCTCCATTGCCATAAGGTGAAAGCCTTAATACCCCTTCAATTCCGCAGGACTGGAAGGCGGCGTTTTCCAGTTCATCTGTGCATGTGCGAATTTTTTCCATTCCAGTTGTCAGTCGATCCAGGGCGGCCTCGTCGGATAACAGCTTTACAAGAAGACCGCGGCGTCCCTGTCTTCTTCTGTGGTAAAGCCTTCCAAGCAGGGCAAAAATTCCTGTTGAGCTGAATTCCTGCGAAAAAAATGAAGTAGCCGCCTTTTCGATTGTATGCGCTTCGTCGATTATCAGGCGCCTGTAGGGGGGCAGTACAACTGCGCTTTCGTAACCTGCGCCCTGGAAACGGGCAGCCAAATCCGCGAACAGCAGATGGTGGTTTACAACGATTATGTTTGCATCGGATGCCTCTTTGCGCAGGGCGGTAACGAAGCAGCGTTCACGCCACGGGCAGGCATTGTTCATGCAGCTATCGGATTCCGAACATATTTTTGCCCATGCCCCTTCATGCGGCATAAAGGGAAGCTCTGTCCTGCTTCCCGTGCCGGATTTTTCCGCCCATTGTGCGATGCGGTTCATTTCTACGACTTCTTCCCCCAGTTCAGGTTCTTTAAGCGCATCATCAAGTCTGCGGCGGCATAAATAATTAGCCCTGCCCTTCATCAATACAGCCTTTATGTTTTTATCAAGAGCCTGGGCAACCATTGGAATGTCTTTCTCAAAGAGCTGCTGCTGCAAATTAATTGTCGCCGTCGAAATTATCACCTTTTCTTTATTTTCCAGGGAAAAACACACAGCCGGAACAAGATAGGCAAATGATTTTCCAACCCCTGTGCCCGCTTCGGCGGCGGCAATTTTTTCCTCGTTAAAGGCGGTTACAACCATTTCTGTTAAATCGAGCTGCGCCTGCCTTTTTTCATAGTAGGGGAGGCCGCCCGCTACGGCCCCGCCTTCTTCCATTGTTGAGATAATATATTCGGGATTTAATTTATGCGCCATGTAATGTTAAAGGTACTGCCTGGGCGCCTCATCATTTACCTGGGCGTATAACTCAATGTAGGGCTTGGCGGTGCTGTTCGCGATTTTATTCAGCAGTACTTCTTCTACCTGAAAGATGCCAACCTCGCTGGACATGCGCACCACAATACGGATCGGTTTGTCTTTGCCGGCATCAATTTTTACTTCTTCTATCGAATTCGCGGAATACTGATGAATGTGGCCGGCCTTTGGAGTCTGGTTTAGGAACATGGGAATCCGCGCCCTGCCCTTGGTCATATCGCAGCCGTCCGCTACCTGGACAATTCCCGCTTCCAGAGAACTGACAGAACGGTTGCCCATGTGGCCGGCAATGCCTTCCATCGTCATGGAACGGATTATCACGCTTTTGCGGATATCATCATGGTAGACCTGGGCGAGTATCCTCTCCAAAATCGTGCGTGCGAGCGTAGTGCTGTGTACTTCGTGATCCTGACGTCCAAGGCTCATGCCGATGTCGTGCAGCATGGCTGCGAAAATTACCGCGACAAGGCTGTCCTCAAAGTCGCCGCACTTTTCGTTTTCGATGGTGGTGCTAATACCGGCTTTTTTTAACAGGCCAAGCATGATTACCGCGTTCAGGGCAACAGTCCTCATGTGAACGGGCCCGTGATCATTAAAGCCCAGCCTAACAATCGATACCGTATTGGCGTATTCCTGGGCGGCCTGAATTTCCTCATCCGACAACATCAGCTTTATACCCTTCAGGGCTTTTCCCGAAAGTTTGAAAGCATCAATTACCTTGATCAGTTTATTGTCAAGGCCGAGTTCCTTGGGCGATCTCATTATAAAAATATACACTATATAGCCCGATAATTAAAGATATGAACAAAAAGACCGTTGTGGTTACCTTTTTGCTGTTTTTGTGTATATATAACCCTGCCATTTATTCCCAGGATTTAACGATAAATAGGGAAGATGTATTGATAGAGCACCGGCCGGAGGGCGGCTTTCACCTGTTCATCAGAAAAAAACCAGCGATAGGCTCGGTGTTATTGACCGAGTCCACCAGGGATCCCGGCCAGAGTGCGGACAATTATGCATACCGGGCCGGGGAATGGAACGAGGTAAACGGCGACGAGATACGTTTGCTTAACGGCGTGCCAATTACCAGGGAAAGCCGCATTTATTCACTTGTTTCTTCCACGGTTGTAAATCACAGTGTGATGGGTCCGGCTTTTCATGTGTATATCCCCTACATGCTCTATTACGGCTATGAAGGCGGCCGGCATGGCGAGGTCTATGTTACCGACGGGACCTATTTTAACATAAGAGCTTTTAGCCTTCCCTACGCCGATTACCGGGGCGCATTCAGGGACAACCCCTTTATCATGGAGGCGACACAGGAGCCGCCAGGGCCGCCGGACGGAAATTACATGAAAGAAGCTGTCGAGGCGTTTGGTGAAATCGCCGTATCCGGCAGCGGGGACCTGATTTACTCAACCGGCAGCGATGATTTAATAGACAGGATTCGCGGCGCGCTGGAAAAGGAAAAGGGCAATGAACTTGACCTTGTTATCTGTCTTGATACTACAGGCAGCATGAGACCCCACATCGATCCGGTACGCCAGAAACTTATTCCCATGCTGAATGAACTGCTCGCCGATTTTTCCTCGTTTAGAATTGGCATGGTTCTTTACAAGGACTACAATGATGAGTACATGAACAGGGTAGTCCCCTTTACAAGTGATTTTAACCTTTTCCAGCGCAACCTGAACGCGATTCGGGTCGGCGGCGGCGGCGATATTCCAGAGGCGGTCTACGAGGCTCTAAACGAGGGAGCGATCAAGTTTCCGTGGGCAGCCGAATCGAGGGTGATGTTTCTGATAGGCGACGCGCCGCCCCACCCAAGACCGAGGGGAAGAATTACCAGGGAAATTGTTGATAAGGCGGTCGAGGAAAGAAACATCAAGGTGCACGCAATTATTCTGCCGAATTAGGGCCCTTACATATAGATCATTGATACGGGGCCGGGGTTAAAGTACAGGTTCCCCCTGCCGCCCTCGGTTTTTAGAATGCACCTGCCCGCCGGATCAATTCCGTCGAATACTCCCCTGGCCAGAACACGCCCCTGCTTGTCGTTGGAAGCGGCTTGATCAAGGATTGCCGCCTTTACGCCGATGCAGTCGGTCATGGAATTCCATTCGTCAGCCAGATACCTGTTGCCCTGGGCGTATACCGCGCCTGAACTGAATCGCTTTTTTACTTTTTCTATTTCATCAAGAATCCTGATTAATACTTCCCTGCGGGAAACAGGCTTCCCCGTTATTTCCGCGCAGCTTGCAGATTTTCCCGAAACTGCGTAATTGTTTATGTTTACACCCACGCCGGTGGAAAGCCAGTTTATCATGTCTCCTTCGCCCGAAATTTCCGTAATAACGCCCGCTATTTTTCTGCGGCTGATATATATGTCATTGGGCCAGCGGATATGCGCCTGTTTCCCGCAGACAGACGAAACCGTACGCGCTACGGCAATCTGAATAACAAGCGAGTGAAGGATATAATCCGCCAGAGGGAGGGTGGGGCGATCGATTATGGTAAAGAATAATCCGCCCTGGCGGGAGATCCATGTTCTGCCGTTACGCCCCCTTCCGGCGCTTTGTTTTTCAGCAGTTATTACCGTGCCGGCGGCCGCTCCCGTTATTGCCAATTCCCTTGCCCTGTCCATGGTGCTGCCGGTGTTTCCAAAGTGGCGAAACAGCGGTTCTTTTTCGCCGAATTCCCAGGGGTAAAGAAAATCTTTATCTTTTTTTGGATCGAGAAAGTATCCGTTTTTTGATACTTCGATTTTGTAGCCAGCCTCTGTAAGGGCCTGTACGGCCTTCCAGACTGCAACCCTTGAAATACCCAGTGTCCTGGCCAGGGCGTTGCCGTTAACAGGCTTCTGTTTTTCCCTCAGCTCAATGAGTACCAGCGCTTTGGTGCTTAATTTTTTTTCATTTATCATACCCCCTCCTTGCGGTGATGGCGTTTGTCTTGCGCATCGCTTTTTCCATGCTGAGCGATATTAAAACAAAAACAAGGGTTTTTGTTTTAATGATACCGTTTTTTCCTGCCCGCGCCCGCCAGGCAAAATTAATTATACTCCATGTTTCAAAGATTTCGGGAATAAAACTTAAAAACAGGGATATATTTTGCGCGAAACGCGGAGCCGATGATACATGCTTTCCGATAACTGGCAGGCGGGAAATACATCGCCTGAAAAAACACTCAATGGCAATTATGCCGCCGCGGATTTCGATGGAGCTTGTGCTGCGGAACAAAAGAGCGGATAACTGTATGATCAAAACAAGGCGTAAGGCGATATGAATAAATCCGGCCATGGGAAGGAACACCGAAACGCTGAAAGAAGGAAACCTTTCGACGATCAGCGAAAACACAGACAGGGCATACATGAGAAGCGCGTAAAAAAGGGCAGGTTTTAAATCGGTCAACTGCTCGCGGTATGAAAAGCCGCACAGGAAGGCGATGACGGCAATGGAAATAATTCCTGCTGCAAGCAGGAAAAGGGGCAGTGACATGCAAAGTACCGAAAGCGGCAGTAAAAGTAAAAGTTTTAATACAATAGGAAGCTTATGGAGCGGCCCCTTTTCCGTCTTGTACCTGAAAACCGCCGCGCTTTTCATTGCCATAACATATCCTCATATTTATTAACGGGTTTGCCCAGCGGATTGTGTATACCCCAGGATTCAAGGTCAAGCAGGAGGGCGTCCTGTGCGCTGCCGTCATAGACCTTCCTGCCCTTGAAAAGCACAATAAAACGATTTGCCAAAGCAAGACATTTTTCAACTTCATGGGTTAGAATAATTATTGTTTTATTTTCCGCCAGAATTTTTTTTACCAGGGAGTTTATCTGCACAACGCCGTGGTAATCCATATTGGCATAAGGTTCATCAAAAATGATTATTTCTGCGTCCATTGCAAGAACTCCGGCGACGGCGAGCCGCCGCTTTTCACCGCCAGAAAGGGAGCGCGCCGGAAAATCCGCTATTGCCGTAAGACCTGTTTCGGCAAGGGCGGCTATTGTGCGGGACTGAACTGTTTCTTTGGCAAGGCCAAGGTTCGCCGGCCCGAAGGCAATGTCCTCTCTGGCAGTTTCACCTAATATTTGATTATCCGGCTCCTGAAATATCAGCCCAACCCTGGAAGAGGTGCTTACGCTGCCTGAACTTAGCTCCTCCAGTCCCGCGATAATTGACATCAGCAGACTTTTTCCGGAGCCATTCGCCCCGCAGATCATTGTGCAGCCGCCTTTTTCCAATGTGAAGGAAATATCATCCAGCGCGAAAAAGGCACCATCTTTTATCCGCTCTTTATCAGTGTATTCATCTTCTGAAACAGAAAATTTTTTTGTAATATTTAACAGCCTGACGGCTTGCGTATCAGCCATTTGGGTTCAGGTAGCGCGCCGCAATGGATCTGAGTTTAAGAGCCAATGGGACGCTGATTGCGAATTTTAATAAATCGCCGGGAATGAAGGGAATCACTCCCGCCATCATCGCGGCCTTTAATGACATTGAGTTTAAAAAAAACATGTAAAATGCCCCGGCCAGAACAATCAGCGCAAAGCCGGCGAAGGAAGCGATGCAAAGCCGGATAAAAATAGCGGGTTTTATTTTTTTTTCGCAGGTTTTTGGAAGCCCGCAAATTAATCCTGCCGAAAGGCTGCCGATAAAGTAACCTATCAGATAGCCGCCCAGACTGGTTAAAAAAACTCCCGGCCCGCCGGGAATAACAAAAACAGGAACGCCAAGTACTCCGGCCGCCAGAAAGACCAGAAGGGCAATTCCCCCGTAGAAGCTGCCCAGTACTGTGCCTGCCAGAACCACAAAAAGATTTTTAAGAACGATGGGAACACCGCCCGGCAGGGGAATTATAAAAAAGCCGGAAACCGCGATTAAGGCCGCGAAAAGAGCTGCAAATACATACCTGTTCCGATGAACGTTCACGTTAACCTCAATATTTAACAGGTTAACAGAGATAAGATGGAATGTCAAGATAATTATTCAAATCACTCATGCTTTTTTATTTTTTACCACAAACCACACCAACCAACACGAACCCGCGCAGTTGAAAGGCTCTTTTAAGCTTTTTTCGTGTCTGTTCGTGAGGTTCGTGGTAAAATTAGATTTTTCAGACGTTCTCTTGCTTATCTGGCAAAGTTAAAAAATACCCCGTCTGGCTTCGGCGCCGATTGTAGTACTCGGACCGTGGCCGGGAAATACCCTGATATCTCCGTCCATTTGGAATAACCGGTTCAAACTATCGAAAATTTCATCTTCGTCTCCGCCGGGCAGATCGGTCCTGCCGCGCCCGCTCTTAAACAGCGTATCTCCGGAAAAAAGGTTTTTTCCTTCTTTGTCCCAGAGCGCTATGCTTCCCTTTGTGTGCCCGGGCAGATGGAGAACTGTAAATTGACCCACCGTACCGCCTTCTTCCAGCAGAAAGTCATGGGCCGGCATATCATTCCAATATTCGTCAATTACATCTGCGCTTCCGGCTGCAAACTCAAAACTGATCCGGTGTTCTTTGTAAGAAGCGGAACCAAGGTATTGGGAATCCAGACCATGAATGGCGATTTGCGGCCAGGCCTTGCCATTGGATTCTTTTCTGTATTCAGAATAAAGAAACGGCAGCGCTCCAATGTGGTCAAAGTGCCCGTGTGTAAGTAGAATATAACGGGGAATGTATTTAAGCTGATTTAACACACTGATAATTTTATCAGGGTCGGCGCCGGGATCGATTATTGCGCATGCCGTATGTCCGTCGTCTTTACTTTCCGGTATGGGGCAAATCCAGCAGTTTGTGGCGATAGGCCCTACCATAAGATGAATAATGTTTTTTTCCTGCATGGAGGAATAATACACTGAGAGTTGCAGATTTTCTAGTTATTGCCGCCATGGTTATTATTTGGTACGGCCTTGTTCCCATTTTGGGCGCTTTGTACAGCCGTAATAAATTGGGACAGTTCAGACGGCGCTTTGACGAACTAAGGCTTAGCCCTCTTCTGGATTACCGGAAATATCAGCAATTGGAAAAAGAAGGCGGAATTTTCCGGTTTATCGGAGGGTTTGAATCCATAACCGATGGACATACTCTCTGGATACAGGGGGAAAATCTTACCATTCCTGTTTCCATTGACAATGTAAAGTGCTGGCTGCTGCCCATGCAGGAAGAAGGGGGAGTAGGCGAAATGTTTGATCCCGGGGCGGAAGCGCCGGAGCGGATTCGCTGGGATCGTGTTTCGACTTTAACTGAGGGCGCCAGAGTCTTTGTCGGCGGTTACATGAAAAACCTGAACAACCGGTGGAGTTTTACTTCCGCGAAGGAAATGCCGCTGATGGTGATTTTTTATGATTGCCCCGACAACACCCTGCCGGAAAGAATAATGCGCGCCTGGCGCCATCGCAATGAATACTGGAATCCCGTCACTCCCTTTTCTTTGATTATTGGCGCTTTGAGCCTGCTCTACATGGCTTATTCATTTCTTAACCGGCCTGCATTCCGTTTTACCGTGATTGGTTCCTTAATAGCCCTTTTTATACCAATACTGCCGATGATTCCGCCCGGCCTGATTTTTATGGTTTTATACCGCCAGCTTTCCTGGCGCGCCAGAAAGTTGAGGGTGTATTCGGATATTGCCGCCCTTCCTTTGCGCCATCTAACGTCCGGGCTGGATAGCTGTCTATTGAAAGATGGTGAAAAATACGGCTGTGTAAAATACGATTCCCTGCCGGCGGAAGGCAGCGAAGGACAAATCCCCCTTTTAATTCCGGAACTTTCAAAAGAAGGGCAATCTTTACAATGGTACGGATTCGGTGCGATGCGGGAAAGCAGTTCGCTGCCCGAAAATCCATCAGATCCCTTTGTGTGTTTTGGCATACTCCCCGGTAACCCCAAAGACCTCACCCGCCGTTATGCGATCCGTGCCTATACGCTGGAGGTTTTAGCCTGGGTACTGTTGATTTTCGGAATTGCCCTTAATCTCTTTTTTATCTGGATCATTTTTGTCCTGCTTATGTAAGAAAGCCCGCCTGCTATAGCCGAGAAAGCTGTTTTTTTAGTATTATTGAAGCTGGAGATATGTTTGGTAAATGAAAACTATTGAACTAACGAAAGCCTTTGACCCGAAAACCTTCGAAGACAGGATATATGCCCTATGGCTGGATAGTGGGGCCTTTAAGCCGGCTGCACCGGAAAACGGAGGGGAACCATACATCAACGTCATTCCTCCTCCGAATGTAACAGGAATGCTGCATCTCGGCCACGGTCTTGTACTCTCGATTATTGATATTGTAATCCGTTATCACCGAATGAGGGGCGAGCCCACCCTTTGGGTGCCCGGAACCGATCACGCCGGTATAGCCACCCAGCATGTGGTAGAAAAGATGCTGCTTGCCAGGGGTATAAAAAAGCACGATCTGGGACGGGAAAAATTTATTGAAGAAACCTGGAAGGTAAAGGAAGATCATCACGGGATTATTTCCCGCCAGATGTCCCGCATGGGCGCCAGCGTGGATTGGGAAAGAGAACGCTTTACAATGGACGAAGGTTTAAGCAGGGCGGTGCGGGAAGTCTTTGTTACCCTTTACGAACGCAATCTGATGTACAAGGGCAATTACCTTGTGAACTGGTGCTGCAGCTGCGGTACAGCAATCGCAGACGATGAAGTGGAGCATGAAGACACCCAGGGGGCAATGTACCATCTTCGCTACCCATTTGCCGACGGCAGTGGTTTTGTGGAGCTTGCCACCACCAGGCCGGAGACCATGCTTGGCGATACCGCCGTCGCAGTTCACCCCGAAGATGAACGTTACGCCCGCCTTGTCGGGAAAAAGATTCTTCTGCCTCTGGCCGGCAGGGAAATTCCCCTTGTGGCGGACAATTATGTTGACCGCGAATTTGGCACAGGCGCCGTAAAAATTACGCCAGCTCACGATCCCAACGACTGGGAACTGGCAAAACGCCACGGCCTGCCGGAGATCAATATTCTTTCTCCCGATGGCCGGCTTAATGATGCTGTGCCGGAAAAGTACCGTTCGCTTAAAGTTATGGAAGCCCGTCAAAAAGTGTTAGACGATCTTATAGAGGGCGGTTTTTTCATCAAAGAAGAAAAAATTACACACGCGATCGGCCATTGCTATCGCTGCAATTCAATAATAGAACCGTATCTTTCCGAACAATGGTTTGTCCGCATGAAACCCCTTGCCGAAAAGGCCCTGGCTTCCTGGCGGCGGGGAGAGATCATTTTCTATCCCAAGAAATGGGAAAATACCTACGAGCACTGGCTGGAAAATATCAGGGACTGGTGCGTCAGCCGCCAGCTCTGGTGGGGGCACCGTATCCCCGCCTGGTACTGCCAGGACTGCGGCAAGACAACGGTTTCCCGCACGGATATTTCCGCATGCACCCACTGCGGCTCCAAAAATATCGAGCAGGACCCCGATGTACTGGACACGTGGTTTTCGAGCTGGCTCTGGCCGTTCAGCGTAATGGGCTGGGAAAATGATAAATGCGATACCGAAGATTTTCGCCGGTATTATCCGACAACTGCGCTTGTTACCGCATACGATATCATCTTTTTCTGGGTTGCAAGAATGATCATGGCCGGCCTGGAATTTACAGGCAAAGCTCCTTTCCGCGATGTATACATTCATCAGCTTATCAGGGACAAAAAAGGCCGCAAGATGAGCAAGACGTTGGGGAACGGCATCGACCCGCTGGAAATTGTTGACGAGTTCGGCGCCGACGCCCTTAAGTTTACACTCGCTTATCTGTGCGCTCAGGGTCAGGATATACTGATGGACAAGGAGTCCTTCAAACTTGGCTCTAAGTTCGCGAATAAGATATGGAACGCCAGCCGATATATTTTGATGAATCTTGAAGACCGGCAGCCCGTTGAAAATCCGCCCCTGCTTCCTGCGGACAAGTGGATTTATTCCCGTCTTAATAACACGGCAAAAGCGATGGAAGAAGCGTTTCTGTCTTACCGCTTTAATGACGCCGCCCAAACTGTCTATGAGTTTTTCTGGAACGATTTCTGCGACTGGTATGTGGAAGCGACCAAGCTGTCGATGAAGGGCACAGATAACGCCGAAAAAGACAGGGCCGCCGCCGTGCTTCTCGATGTACTTGTGCAGTCCCTAAAGCTCCTTCACCCGCTTTTGCCCTTTGTTACAGAGGAAATATACGGAAAACTGCCGAATGTAAAAGGGCTTTTAACCACCGCAGCCTATCCAAAATACGATAAAAAGCTGTTTTTCCCAGCGGAAGAAAAAGACTTCACACTTTTACAGGAAATGGTCGGCATGGTCAGGACTTTGCGTGCCGAGTGCGGAATTACCGCCGATAAAAAATTGCGCGTAATGGTACGCCCGGATGCAGAAACTGAAAAAACATTAAGGGATAATACTGAACTTGTAAAGCTCCTTGCCGGAATTGGAGATTTGGAAATCGAGACAGCCGCTGGGAAAAAGCCAGAGGGAAGCATTGGTATCGCGGGCAGGGGTTTTGAGGTTTTTGTATTTGTTACCGAAGCTGTCGACACTTTTGCGTTAAAAACAAGATTCGCCAAGAGCTTCGAGCGGGACCTCGCCTTTGTAAGCGCCCTTCGTATTAAACTGGAAGACGAGCGGTTTATCAAAAACGCTCCGCCCGAATTGGTAGCCGCCGAAAAAATAAAACTGGAAGAAACGCTGAAGCGGACGGAAAAGACAGAGTCTTATTTGCGGGATTTGTAGAGATGACCACAGCGGAAATGCTGATCCTGAAAGGTTCTCATCTGGCGCCGTATATGCAGCTTGCCACCCTGCTGATAGGAAAAACGCGGGAAGGCGGCGGCAATATGTTCAGGCATCAGCTTGATACAATGGCCGTCCTTATTGACTACGGTTACATTGAGCCTGTGCTTCTGAAGGCGGCGATTATTCACGATGTACTGGAAGACATCATGAATTTTAACCACAATCTTATCCTGAACGCCGATTATGAAGGCCATGATGTCTATAATCTGGTGCGGGAAGTTACTCGCATACCGGGAGAAGCAAAGGTGGAATTCCTTACGCGAATAAAAAGTACAGGTTCGCATAATGCCAAGGTTCTAAAAGTAGCAGACCGCATTTCCAACATGATTTCGCTTGGATTTGTAAACAATCCCGAATTTGTAAGGCGTTATACCGATGAAACCGAAAATTATGTTTTCCCGATTGCGAAGGAAGTTGATAATAATATGCTGACGGAGCTTGGATCCCTTGTAGATTCCAGGCGGAGATATCTGGAAGATTTCCCGAAAAAAATAGCCGAAGCCCACGAAATTGATTCAACCAATTTTCTTTAACGGAGAAAAAATTGTTACTCACCATTGACATTGGAACATCCGTTTTTAAGTCAGCTCTGTGGGATTTCCACGGAAACCGTCTTTCCTCTGCCGAGGTTCCTCTTTTAATCAATTCGAGAGGGGCAAGGCATGAAGCAAACAGCGCCCAGTGGCTGCGCGCTTTTGAGATATGCGCCGCTAATCTTGGAAATCTGTCCAAAGTACAGGCTATTGTTTTAAGCGGGAACGGTCCCAGTCTAATACCTGTATTTGACGAGCCTGAATTACGGCGTGATAATCTTCTCCTTAATGCGGCGCCGGCCAGAATGTGGCTCGACAGAAGGGCGGCAAGGGAGGCCGGCGAGGTTTCTACTGTTGCAGGCAGCTTTGCGGACGCGAGTTTTTTTCTGCCAAAAGCCTTGTTTATAAAAAATAATGAGCCGGAACTGTACGGCCGGACAAAATATTTCCTGGGCTGTCCTGAATTTCTTGCCTTTGCCCTGTGCGGCCAGGCGAGATTTGTTTTTCCATCGAAGGGATTTGAAGGCTGGTTTTGGACAGAAGAGATTCTAAAAAGACTAAAACTGGACGCTGCAAAATTCCCCCCGTTTATAAGGCCCGGCGAAACTTTCGGCGAATTGCTCCCTGCTGTCGCTTCACAATTTGGCTTTCCGCAAAAAATCCCTGTTATTTCCGGCGGGCCGGATTTCTTCGCCGCCATTGTCGGCGCCGGCGTAAGGCAGCCGTCACAGGCCTGTGACCGCACGGGCACGTCCGAGGGGATAAATGTATGCACCGAAAACCAAATCAACGACAGGCGGCTTTTTTCCTGCGGCCACCCGGTTGAGCCCTACTGGAATCTGTCGGGGGTCATCTCTACAACTGGTAAGGCTGTTGAATGGGGCTGTAAGTTATTCGGCCTTGAAAGCCTCGGTGAATTCAGCGCATTGGCTTATAACAGTGAGCCAGGCGCCGGCGGCCTAACTTTTTTGCCCTACCTTGAAGGAGAGCGCTCGCCTGTTTGGGATCCGGCGGCGCGCAGCGTGTGGAGAGGAATCTCTCTTTCATCGGGACGCGCTGAATTTGCCCGTTCGGTTCTCGAAGGAATCTGTTTTGCTGTCCGGGACGTTATTAGTGTAATGAAAGAAGCCGGCGCGGACGTAAAAGAACTGCGTCTTACAGGCGGCGCCGCCGGAAATAGCGTCCTTAATCAGATAAAGGCCGATATCACCGGCATACCGGTTTTGTCCCTGGAGCAAAAAGAAGCCGAATTGCTGGGGCTTGCAATCATCGGCTCATGCGCCCTTGGCAGGTTTGAATCTTATTCACAGGCCGCCGGCGCCCTTGTGCGCGTAGAGCGAACTTATGAGCCGGATTTAAAAAAAGCCGCTTTTTATAATGAACTTTTTCAGAAATACAGGGAAAGTTATCAAAAACTCTATACTCCTTAACAAAAACCGCTTCATTCATTAGACTTATACCAGGAGAAAAAAGTGAAAAAAGTCCTTGTTGTTTTTCTGTTAATTTGTCTTTGTTTAACATTTGGGTGCAGGGAAAAAAAACCGGCATCTGAAAGCGATAGTTTTTCGGTACTGATTTTTGTAACCGGTGTGTTGGCCGGAAGCCCGCCCTATGAATTGATGGCGCAGGGAGCCGCTGAATTTGCCGAAGCAAACAGCAATGTAACAGTTAAAGTGTACGAGGCGGGTTTTAATCAGGCTGAATGGGAAGAGCAGCTAACAGACCTTGTATCCAGCGGGGATTACGATCTTGTGCTTGGCTCCAATCCATCCCTGCCTGAAATTTGCGAAAATGCCGGCAGAAAATTTCCAAATCAGAAATTTGTCATTGTCGACGCTTTCTACGAGGGTAACCCTCAGATAAGCGCCTATTTTTATAATCAGTATGAACAGTCTCTTTACCTTGGGTACCTCGCCGGCCTTATCACAGTCAGTGATATGCCGCTTGCCAACAGCCAGAAAAAAATCGGTTTTATTGCCGCGCAGGAATATCCTCTGCTTACAAGACACATGGTGCCTGGCTTTCTGGCGGGGGCAAAACTCGCCGATCCGCAAATAGAACTGGATCGCAGAATTATCGGGAACTGGTTTGACGCCAACAAGGCCGCGGAGCTTGCCTCCAGCATGATGGATTCTGGGGTTGATGTTTTTACCTCGATTGCCGGCGGCGCGGCAAGGGGCCTTTTGAGGACCGCCATGGACAGGGGATCTTATGTAGTAAGCTACAATGTTGATGAGTATGACCTGGCGCCCGGAGCCATTGTCGGCTGCGGCCTTATGGAGCAGAAAAAACTTGTACTTGAAATTCTTGGACAGGCGCTGGCGGGCGAAATACAATACGGTGTTTCAAAAACAATCGGAATAAAAGAGGGATACCTCGATTTTATTGATAATGAACCGGGTTACATGGCTCTTCCCGCGGAAATACGCGAAAAATTCGGTGCATTCATCGAAGATATGCGCGCGGGGCGGGTAAATTACACAATTCCGCCTCTTTGAGAAACAATGGCGAATAACGGGTATGCAGTTGAAATGCGGGGTATCTGTAAACAGTATCCCGGCGGCTCAAAAAAAGCGAATAACAATATCAGCCTGGTCCTGAAGGCTGGGGAGATTCTCTGCATTGCCGGCGAGAACGGCGCCGGCAAGACGACTCTAATGAAGATACTGTGCGGTCTTGAAACGCCGGATGCTGGAGAAATATTTGTTAATGGGGAAAAGGTTATAATCGATTCTCCTGTAACGGCGAAAAACCTGGGAATCGGCATGGTGCATCAACACTCGCTGCTATTCGATGAATACACTGTCGCAGAAAATATTACAATGGGTATTGAGCCCATAAAATGGGGGTTTCTGTTTGATACCGCCGCATCAGAGAAGGCCGCCAAAGAAGTAATTAAATCCAATAATTTTAACATTAGGGCGCAGCAAAAAATAAAAGATCTAAGCGCCGGCGAAAAGCAGCAGGTAACAATTTGCCGTATTCTTCACCGTAATGCGGATATTATTATTCTCGATGAGCCAACTTCGATTCTTGGTGAACAGGAAGTTTTATCGCTTTTTAATACATTAAAAAAACTTGCCGCCGCCGGAAAATCGCTGATACTGATCACTCACAAGCTAAAAGAAATAAAACTAATCTGCGACAGGCTCGCAGTACTTAGAAACGGAGAACTTGTCTGTATCCGGGAAGCGGATAAAATCGAAGAATACGAAATTGCCTCTTTGATGATTGGCGGCGGTGTTTTACAATCCCTGGAATATCCCCGACCCAGGGCAAATGAAACAAATACTGCTTTTAATTCAAATCCTGTGATTGTTTTTGACAATGTTACGGTGCTCAGACGGGGGCAAAAACAGCCCCTGCTGGACGGGGTATCGTTTTCGCTTAAAAGCGGCGAGATAATCGGCTTTGCCGCCGTCGGGGGAAACGGGCTTGGCGTACTAGAGGCGGTACTGGGGGGATTCCTTCATCCCGCTTCGGGGAAGATAACCCACGGCGGCAGGGATATTTCCAACATGAATATCCGCGGTTTACGTAAGGCAGGATTGACATACGTGCCGGCGGACAGGCTGCGTGTCGGAAGCGCTCTTGAAGCGACAACTCTCGAAAACATGATGGTTAACCGCCGCTTTCTTTTCAAACATGGTTTTTTTCTTGATAAAAAGGCAATCAGGACTTTTGTCAGTAAACTGACAGAAAGATATAATATAACCGGCATTAGCGCTGCCGCCAAAGAAAGCGCCCATTCCCTGTCCGGCGGCAATTTACAGAAATTAATTCTTGCCCGGGAAATTGACTGGTTAAAAGACTATATTGTTTTTTCCGAACCGACCTGGGGTTTGGATTTGGCTTCGGCAAATTATGTTCATGGTCAAATTACCGGTCTAAGAAACAATGGCGCTGCTGTGATTCTGATTTCCACCAATCTAGACGAGATTCTGTCGCTGGCAGACAGGATCATGGTAATGTACAGGGGAAGGATCGCCGGAGAGTTTGTTAACAGTGGAACGGACTCACTAAAGGAAAAAATCGGTGCGTGTATGCAGGGGCTGTTCGGGGACTGAAATGAAAGAAAGAACTGATGCGCCCACGGGTAAACCGCCGGGCATTGATCAAATTGACAGGCTGACAGGTATTTTGCGCCCGCCTTCCTTTTCTGCGGCAGTCCTTCTTGTACCGTTTGTTTCAATATTGATATTGATCATGCTCATTTTTTTACTAAGCGAAAATCCCGCCAGAACCCTTTTCTTTTTCTTCTTGGGACCATTCAGAAATTTATACAGTTTTGGCAATATGCTGAACAGTTCCATTCCGCTGATTTTCGGTGCGTTGGGAATTACTATCGCAATGAAGGCCGGATGCCTGAATTTGGGAGGGGAAGGGCAGATATATTCGGGGGCCTTTACCGCTACCGCGGCCGCCATTGCGCTTTCGCCCCTGGGAATTGCCGCAGGAATAATCGCATGTTTGGCGGGGGCCCTTGCCGCCGGTGCAATGTCGGCCCTCTGCGGCATTTTTAAGGCAAGATGGAATACAAACGAGCTTATCACCACTTTTTTATTTTCTTCCGCCGCAATCCATGTAATTAATTACCTGGTAAGCGGCCCTTTTCAGGATCCGGAATCTTCCCTGCAATCAACCGGAAAAATCGCCGCCGGCCTCAGGCTGCCATTGATCCTGGCGCCGTCAAATTTAAGCGCCGCGGTATTTATCGCTGTTTTTGCGGCAGCCGCCATGCATGTATTTCTTGCCAGAACAAAAACAGGCTATGAATTGAGAATGGCGGGAATTAATTTATTATTCGCTCGTTATGGCGGAATTAACACAAAATTAAATACAGTTCTGGCAATGTTTTTTTCCGGCGCCCTTTACGGTCTTGCCGGAGTTTTTACGGTTTTTGGAACCCATTTTGCGACAGTAAAGGATTTCTACGTTGGTATGGGCTGGAACGGCCTTGCGGCGGCGCTGATAGCCGGCTTTTCTCCTGTCGGCGTAATTCCGGCGGCAGTTTTTTTTGCATGGATAAACGCCGGAGCCCGCGCTGCAATGCAGAACTCTGATATTACTTTTGAAGTAGCTTTACTGGTACAGGCAGTAATTTTCTTTTTATCAACAAGCGCCGTTATACGAAACATATTTTCCGGGAAAAAGCCATGGTAGTAATTTTATCCATACTGCGCAGCGCGCTTGTAATAATGACGCCGCTTCTGTTCGCAGCGATCGGCGGCTTGTTTCCTGCTCTGGCGGGGACGCTTAACATAGCGCTGGAAGGTCTGCTGCTGGCAGGGGCTTTTTCCGGCCTGGCCGCGTTTTACTATACCGGAAACATTGCCGCCGCCATTACTGCGGCTGTCATTACTTCTCTTTTATTATCAGGTTTAATCGCTTATTTTTCTTTCAGCCTGCGTTCAAATATAATTATTATTGGTTTGGCGGCCAATCTTCTTTCCGGCGGCATTTGCGTAATTTTTTCCGAAAGGCTCTTTGGTACAAAGGGAGTAATCGCGCCCGGAAACGGCTTTAATATGCCTGAAGTTTTTCCCTGGTATTTATATGTGGCTTGTGTCCTGCTTTTATTAAGCTGGGTACTGATTTATAAAACTCCTTTTGGATACAGGCTAAGGGCCTGCGATAAACACAGTATCGCCCTTGTATCCCTTGGAATAAAACCCGATTTTTACAGGTTCACTGCGTTTATGATTTGCGGTCTGTATTGCGGCATTGGGGGCTCCTTCCTGAGCCTTTATCTTGGAGCCTTTGTTCCCGGAATGTCCGCCGGCAAGGGCTGGATTGCCCTGGTTATCATTTTCCTTGGCAGCCGGAGGCCCAGAGGCGTTTTGGCGGCCGCCTTCATATTTGCGTTTGCAGAGGCCGTTTCCAACCATGTTCAGGGTTTTTGGAGGATTCCGGCCGATTTTATCCTGGCTTTTCCCTTTATTTGCACCCTGGTTGCTATGATTTTTGTATCCATTAAGGCAAAATTTGTTGAATAATGTATAAATATCATGTAATATTAGCTAATGGTCAATGAATAGCCTTCCGGCTGTATTGCCATCATTAAAGAATAGTGAGGTTTTCTTCGATGCTGGATATCGGTCTTATCCATCAAAATGAATATGAGCCGGATTCCGGCCGATTAGAACATATTTCCATCGCCGAGGCGCCGGGCAGGGTTCATTTTTTGGGTGAACACGGCGGGCAATTCGGAGGTCTGCTCCTGTCAGCGGCAATAGATCGTTATGTCAGGGTGGCGGTAAGCGGACGAAGGGATAATTCCATACGGTTTTTTGCCGCCGATTTGGGGGAACACAAGCGCAGCACCCTTGTTAATTTAAGGTACAAAAGGGAAGATCGGTGGGCCAATTACCTTAAAACCGCGATTTTTGTATTTGCGGATATGGGTTTTCATGTAAAGGGACTCAATTTTACCGTTATGGGGAATATTCCCCAGCAAATCGGACTTGCTTCCTCAACAGCAATCGAGGCGGCCGCCGCTATTGCCCTGCGCGGTTATTTTCACGCTTCCATAAACGAAATGGATTTGGTTAAAAGGCTGAGGCTGGCCCACATAAACATGTTCGGCTCGGAAGTAGAAGCGGCGGATTATCTTATCATCTTTTCGGCCCGCAAAGATCAATTTCTTGTCGTAGACGAAATTTCCCAGGAAGTGAAAAGGATAAAGTCGCCTTTTTCCCGTTACCGGATTCTTCTTGTGGATTCAAGGGTTCCCAGAATGGGTGTGGAAACCGAACTGGCGCTCCGAATGGCCGATGTACAAAAGGGGCTTACAATGCTTTCCCAAAAGCAGGAGGGTGCCGGCTTCAGGGATATCGCAACCGCCGACCTTGTAGAATCCATGGGGGATTTTCATGAGCAGATAAGGCGGCGGAGTGTGCATATAGTACAGGAAATCCGCCGTATTAATGATGCCGCCGATGCAATGGAGCGAAAAGATATTGCCGCCCTGACAAAGATAATTTTCCACTCTCATGAGAGCCTGAGGGATCTTTATGAGGTAAGCTGTCCCGAAGTTGACTGGCTGGTTAAGCGCTCGCAGGAGCTGGAAGGCGTTGCCGGTTCAAGAATGACAGGGCAGGGTTTCGGAGGCTGTACCTATGCGATAATACGCAGCGATAAGGCGGAGGAATATAAAAAGAGGCTGGAAGATTACGAGCGCATCTTCGGGTTTAGACAAGCGGTCTACGAGGTGAAGCTCGCCGCAGGAAGCCGGATTGTTCCGGCGAAGGGGAGGGTACGTGCGGATTTTGCTTACCAACGATGACGGTGTTGATTCACCGGGGCTCAGGCTTCTTGCCGCCGCCCTTAGAAACGCCGGACACCGTGTGTTTGCGCTTGCACCGGATATCAATCGTTCAGGAACATCCCATTCAATTTCATTTTTAAGCGGGCCATGCAAATTAACCAAAGTAGAAGATGATACATGGTCGAGCGGCGGAACGCCTGCCGACTGTGTGATATTTGCCCTGCTCGGAGGGCTGCCGGAGCTTTGTATTTTACAGGGAAATGCTCCCGATCTAATTCTTTCGGGAATTAACTGCGGAGCGAATTTGGGCACCGACATTATTTATTCAGGTACCGCCGCCGCAGCCAGGCAGGGGAGTTTTTTTAACATTCCTTCGATAGCGTTGTCTTTGGTTGAATCCGGTGAGAACTGGCACTGGGAGCCTGTTATTTCTTTTATTGTTGAAAAGTTAGACGATATGAAAGGGTTTTGGAAGAAAGGAACATTTATCAATGTGAATTTTCCCAATTCCGGGCAGGGACCGCTGGATATTGTCCGGTCCTTCCCGTCACAAAAGAATTATAATGATCGGATAGAAACCTTTGTCGCGCCTGACGGGGAATTATATTGTTTTGCCAGGATAGGTGAAACTGTATACAACCGCCAGCCGAGCTCCGATTGGGACGCAATTATGAAAAATAACGCGGCATTAAGTGTGGTAATATCGCAGCCGGTCTCTTTGGGGGAGGAATAGGGGCAAAGATGACTGAGAAACAGGGAAATTTGCAGGAAGGAATACGGCTTTTCCGCCTAAAACTTTGGGATAAAGCCCTGAAGGAACTGTTATCGGTTGAAGCCGAAAAATTCCCCGATGAAGACAAAAATGAACTTGCCTACTACCTTGGTCTTTGTTACACGAAACTGGAGCGTTATAATGAGGCTATGCTGTATCTTGAACAGGTAGTAACAGCCGCAGGTGATGTACTTCGCATTTATCAGTGCCGTCTTGCGCTCGCCTACATCTACATTATAACAAAACGTGCAAAAATGGCGGAGTATGAGCTTAAAAAACTGCAAAACAGCGGGTTTGAATCTCCTCAGCTTTATAATACACTTGCTTATGCTGCCTGGAGCCGGAAGAACAACAAAAGCGCCGTAGACCTGTACGAAAAAGCCCTGGAAATAGACGCAGACAATACCACGGCCATGAACGGTATGGGCTATATTCTTGTTGATGCCAAAATTGATATATTGCGGGGTTTCAGGCTTTGCAGAAAGGCTGTGGATCGCAAGCCCAATAACGCCGCCTATCTGGATTCGCTTGGCTGGGCTTATTATAAAAACGGAGAAACGGTTGAAGCCAGAACATGGATTAAACGTGCGCTGAATTTGGCACCTGATGAAAAAGATATCCTGCAGCACTTTAAGGTTGTAACGGGGGAGGAAGAATGAAAAATAATTGTGCCTTGTTTTTTTTATTTTTTATTCTTGTTTTATCTGTTGATTCTCAAAGTGTAAATGATGATATATCAGCTCAGGGCGCCCAGGTTATCGGCGGAACCGATATTACGGCCCTGAATGCCTCGGAGGAATTCCGTGTCGGAGTTCAGGCCTATTACCGTTTTGCGTATAACGAAGCAATTCTTTCATTTGAGCGTGCGCTTTCCTTCAGGCCCGGGGAAGCCGTTATCCTTGACTGGCTGGGTAAGGCTTACTACCGCTCCGGTTTTGAAGATACCGCCCTTAGGCAATGGAGGGCGGCATTGGCCTCTTATGGCAGAAACTCCGGGCCGGGAATGCTTGTGAACAGCCGCATGGAAACCGTAGCGAACCGGCGTTTCCTTCTACCCGTTGCAAATGATGAAGTACGTTATGTGGAATCGGGCCGTTATCCCGGCCTTTATGAAGATATCGTACTGTACCGCCAGCCGACTGCTGTTCTTCCAAATGACGACGGAAGCGCGTGGGTGGTCGCATACGGAAGTAACGAAATTGTAAAAATTGATGTTAACGGAGTAATTCGTGATCGCAAACGTGGGCCCTTTGTGGGTTTTGACAGGCCGTACGACCTTGTAAGGGGCATTGACGGAAAAATGTTTCTTTCAGAGTACCGGGGAGGCAGAATAAGCGTTCTTGACAGCCAGGGAAACTGGTTGTCTTACATTGGCTCAAGGGGAATAAGAAACGGCATGTTCATGGGCCCCCAGAATCTTGCCGTTGACGAAGAAGGCTATCTGTATGTCGTTGATTACGGAAACATGAGAATTTCAAAGTTTGATCCCGACGGCGCATTTATCCTTTCGTTTGGCTCGAGAAATCCTGGTTTTCCCGGTTTTCTTTCTCCGACCGGCATTGCGGCGGGGAACGGCAGAATCTACGCCGCCGACTCTGTTGCAAAACAAATTTATGTATTTGATCCGAACGGTAATTATCTTGGTATTCTTGACGCGGCAGGCCTTAGAGGGCCGGAAAGCATGCGCTTCCTGCCGGACGGGCGGATATTACTCGCGGATACGAACCGTGTTTTACTTGTAGATGCCAATACTGCCATTGTTCGGGAACTGGGGCTCGCCGGCAATGAGCGAGTGCGCCTTGTTGGCGCCGATATGGACAGGAACGGGAATATCCTGGCGGCGAATTTTGCAGCCGGCGAAGTATCGGTTATGACCCGTTTTGATGATCTTGCTTCGGGGCTTTTTGTGCAGATACGGCGTGTATCAGCGGATCGCTTTCCTGTGGTAGATGTGGAACTGACGGTTGAAGACAGGCTGCGCCGCCCGATTGTCGGCCTGGATCACAACAACTTTCTTCTTAGCGAAGGCGGCAGGGCAGTCAGTGAACAAAATTTCCTTGAACCGGGTTACCGTTATGCAGGGGCGGATATTTCGATTCTGATAGAGCGTTCAGCCCTTACGCTGAATATGCGCGACGACCTGGCCGCTGCTGTTCGCGACATTAACCGCGCTTTGGGAGAAATGGGTAATTCGAGAATCATTTCCCTTGTATCGGCCGGGGTTCAGCCGCAGCGGGAGCGCCATGAAAACGCCCTGGAAACAGCGGCCAGGGCCGCAGCCGCCTCTTACGATCCGCGCTGGCGTTTTGATATGGGTCTGCGTCTTGCCGCGACTGATTTACTGCATACTTCCGCAAAACGTTCGGTTATTTATGTCGGCAGCGGCAGTACGGGAGAGCTTGCGTTTGAACAGTACAGTCTTTCAGAACTTACGGCCTATTGCGCGAACAATGGAATCGTGTTTAACGCGGTTATTACCGGAGCCGGTCAGGTTTCACAGGAGATACAGTATTTATGCGGCGAAACAGGAGGCATGGCCATGTATTTATACCGGCCGCAGGGCATTGGAGATCTGGTTAAAAGTATTGCCCGGCTTCCTTCAGGCTCGTATAATTTTAGTTTCAGATCCTCTCTTCCAACCGATTTTGGAAGGGCCTGGCTTCCCCTGGAAGCCGAGGTATATTTAATTGAGCGCTCGGGGCGCGACAGTGTCGGCTATTTCCCGCCGCTTGAATAGCGGTTTATAATAATCTACAGAAGGAGAGAAGAAAAATGGCATATCAATGGGACTCAAGTCTCGAAACAGGGCATGATAAAATTGATAATCAGCACAAACAGCTTATCGCATCATTAAACAGTTTGATTGACGCTTCACACCAGGGAAAGGATAAGGACGAAATATTCAAAACCCTGGACTTCCTGACCGGCTACACCGTCATGCATTTTTCCACGGAAGAGAAGCTGCAGGTGGACTGCGATTATCCCGACTATCTAATCCATAAACGCTACCATGATGAATTCAAGGTAACCGTAGGCGATTTATCCAAACGCCTGGTAGAAGAAGGTCCAACAAAGGAAATGGTCGGCCTTGTTACAACTACAATCGGTAACTGGCTTTTGAATCACATTAAGGGTGATGATTTCCGTATGGCGGCTTTTGTAAAATCAATGAACGCGAATTAAAATTCAGCCAATTCATGGTTTTCCAGCGCTTTTTCAATTAAGGGGCCCAGTTCAAGGGTTTCGTATAACTCATTTGCCTGTGTGTTGCTGCCGCGCAATATAGGGTGGTGCGGGGTAAAAAGCACACAACAGTCTTCATACGGCAGAATGGAAGTGTCGTAGGTGCCTATGCTTTGGGCATTTCTGATAATGTTAATTTTATCGGTGCCTATAAGTGGGCGTAATACCGGAATTTTAATTCTGCTCTGTATACAGGTTAAGTTTTCTATGGTCTGGCTCGCAACCTGGGACAGGCTTTCACCGGAAATAAGGCACTTACTCTTTATTTTAAGAGCCGTTTTTTCCCCGGCTTCCATCATGGCCATGCGCATCAGTACCGTGCTCCAGGGCGGCGGAGAGCGTTCTTTTATTCTCGCCTGTACTTCGGTAAAAGAAATAATATACAGCCGTATCCCCATGCAGTAGGAGCCAAGAATCCCTGCAAGTTTTATTACTTTTTCTTTGGCTTCCAGTGATGTATAAGGGTAGGTGTGGAAATGTATCGCATCTATGCTCATTCCCCGGCAAGCCATAAGAAAACCGGCGACAGGCGAATCGATTCCCCCTGATAAAAGCAAAAGACCTCTTCCGGCTGAACCGACCGGCAACCCTCCCAATCCCTTTTTCCCGCCTGAGTAAATGTATGCCTTATCCCGGATTTCTATCCGGATAATATCATGTGGATTATGAATATCTACTTTAAGGCCGTCTACCGATTCGCAGACAACCCTGCCTCCTTCGCAGCGCAGCTGATACGAATCCAGGGGGAAACTTTTGTCCGTCCTTCTCGCTTCGATCTTGAAGGTGTGCATTCCGTTATCAAATATTTTTTTTCCTTCTTTAACGCATGCTTGCAGTACGCTATCGATGGTTTTTTCACAGACATTCGTCTGTGCCCAGCCGGATATGCCGATTAGGCGGGAAAGAACCTTTTCGACGATGAATTTTTCACTTTCGGCACAGTGAACATAATAACGGCCGCCCCTTATTGTCACGGATGCCGGCGAAGATTTGGGGTCGTGTACTGCAGCCGCTTCTCTGTTTAACATGCGCTTTAAGTTGCGAATAAGCGCATTCTCGAAATTTTTTCGGTTTTCTCCTTTAAGGGTTAGTTCAGCAGGTTTAAGCAGCCAGGTACTCACAGGTATTTTAAGACCTCGGTAATGGCTGCAAAAAGAAGATCAATTTCTTCTTCTGTGGTTGTCCAGCCCTGGGAGATGCGTATGCTTTCCAGGCTTGTTTTTTCATCGACACCCATGGCTGCAAGCACGGGGCGTTTTGCGGTTGAGGAAGAGCAGGCAGAGCCGGCGGACACCGCAAAGCCCAGATCGTCAAGGGAGCGTACCATAACTTCACCGGGTATGTCCCTGAAAGCAGCCTGCAAAATATACGGAGAAAAATCATTTTCGTTTCTGTCCGCCGGAATTAGAGTACACCTGTCCAGTGTTTTAAGGCAGGCTGTCAGTTTTTTACACCGCCGGGCAGCAAGGGCGTATTCGGTTTTTACCCCTCCTGCGGCCCGGCTTTCCAGGCAGGCAGCCAATGCAAGAGCACCCTTGGTATTTTCTGTTCCCGGCCTTATTTTTCCTTCCTGCCCGCCGCCCGAATAGATCGCTTCCATTGGCTTGCGGGAATACAAAAGCCCGATACCCAAAGGGCCGCCGATTTTGTGGGCGCTTAGGGAGCCTGAGTCTATGTTCCAAAGGGAAATGTCCACAGGAATTTTCCCGACAGCCTGAACAAGATCGCAGTGTAAATGCACAGGCGGCTTTGAATATTTGCGTATAACGTTCTGCAGGGAATGCATATCGGTAATGGCGCCTGTTTCATTGTTAACCGCCATAATTGCGGCAAACCTTGCATCGCCGTATTTTTCCAGAGCATTTTCAAGCAGCGCGGCGCTTACCCTGCCGGATGAATCGACGGCGATACCGCCCGTGGACCTTCCCAGTTTTTCCAGATTTTTAATGTTTTCGCGTATAGAAGAATGTTCTGTTTCTGCGGATATTATCCTGCCCTGTCCCCTGCGGAATAAATTCGAGTACAGAGCGATGCAGTTTGACTCCGTTCCCCCCGATGTAAAGTAAATGCTTTCGGCCGGAACATTAAGAACGGCCGCGCAGCGGCGGCGGGCATCCTCTAGAGCTTGTTTTGCCGCCCTTCCTTCCGTGTGATGCGACGATGGGTTTCCACATATCGAATGTGCAAGCCGGGGATAATCCGGCGGCGCCGAAGCTGCCCAGTCAAAGTAATGGCGGTTTTCCGCAGGCATATTTTATCTAAGTAACTGGGAATCGGGGGATTCTTTTTTATTAGCCGCGCGGTTCATGAAGTGAACAACAGCAAAAAATGATATTGCGGCTAAATAAGTGGCGCCAAGGATAATAAGTGAGCGCCACCCATCAGTACGAATTGAAATAAAGGTTAATATTCCAAGAAGAATCTGCATGCTGTATATTACCGCGTTAACGCCGCGCACACTTAGGCCGAGGTGCAGTAGTTTGTGGTGTAAATGAGCTTTATCAGGGCTGTTGATTCTTTTTCCGTCGCGGACACGGCGCCAGACCGCTGCGGTTGTGTCAAAAATCGGAATCGCAAGCAGTGCCGCCGCGTATAGAACCGGCAGCGCAGCCCGGCTGTCGGCATCCTCAAGCAGGGGCAGCAGGGCCAGTGAAAATCCAAGGAACTGGCTGCCGCCGTCGCCCATAAATATCCTTGCCCTTGGGAAGGGCGCATTAAAAATAAAAAACCCAAGTACTGCTCCAAAGATGCTTATACAGTACAATACCAACTGAGAATTCTTCCCGCTTGTATAAATGATAAGGCCGAAGAAAACAGATATAATCATGGCCAATCCGGCGGCAAGGCCGTCGATTCCGTCAATTAAATTCATTGCGTTTGTCAGTCCCACAAACCAGAGAAATGTAAGTGGTATACCCAGCCATTTCAGGTCCGAAAGAAAACCGGCATCATCAATGTATATAATTCTTTTAAAAGTGTAGCCGGGAATAATAACGCAAAGGGCGGCAAGTATTTGCAGTATCAGCTTATAATTGGGCGCGATTGGACGAAAGTCATCGCAAACACCGAAGACAAGCGTCAGAAGAAGGGCAAACAGGCATGGTAAAAAAAGATAGCCGCCGCCGGTTATGGAAAAATTTATTACTGCCGCGACTAAAATGAAGGCAATAGCAAATCCGATGCCGCCAAGCCGGGGAATGTCCCCTGTGTGTATTTTTCTTTCGTCTACATGATCAAACCAGGCTCTTTTATTGGAAAGCCTGAGTACCAGTGCAACAGCAATAAGAGAAAGGAAAAATGATGATGAAAAAGCCATCAGGATGCCGGTCAACTATTAAGTGCTCCTTAAAACCCCATGTTTCTCAAAGGGCGGCTGACCCTGTAATTTAGATTTTACAGCAGCCCTTTATCGCATCAGTATACTAAAAAAAAAAAAAAGAATATAGTGGTATTTAAAGGTAAAGGGAGTAAAAATGAATGCTAATTCTTAAATTTGGCGGTACATCCGTAGGAAATCCACAGGCAATAAACCGGGTAATTGGTATATTAAAAGATAAAGACCACAAGGACAAAGTACAGGCGGTTGTTGTTTCGGCCTTCAACGGGGTTACAGACAGCCTGATAGCCATGGCCGGTAAAGCTTCCCGCGGCGATATTTCCTATAGGGAAGAGGTAAAAGCCCTGAATCAGCGTCATAAGAGCTGTGCGGCAGCGTTTCTGAAAGGAAACCCGTTGAAAAATGCCCAAAGCGACATTAAAAGCGTAAATGACGACCTGTGCCGGATACTTGATGGAGTCGATCAATTAAGGGAACTTTCACCGCGAACCATGGATTCGGTTATGAGTTTTGGCGAGCGGCTTTCTGCATCTATAATTGCCCGGATTTTTTGCGCAAATGGAATTGAGGCGGAATATCTTGATGCAAGAGCTTTAATAAAGACCGATGATCGTTTCGGCAAGGCTCAGTTTCTATTACCTGAATCCAATGCAAATATACGCTCTTTTTTCGATTCTTCCAAAAGGCCGCTGCAGGTGGTAACCGGCTTTATCGCCTCCACAAAAGACGGATATACTACCACACTTGGACGGGGCGGGTCGGATCTAAGCGCCGCTATTTTCAGCGCTGCTTTAAGCGCAGCCGAGCTGGAGATATGGACTGATGTTGACGGTATTATGACCGCCGATCCAAAACTTGTAAAAAACGCATTTCTGATTGACGAATTATCTTACATTGAGGCAATGGAAATTTCGCACTTCGGAGCCAAGGTACTGTTTCTGCCTTCGATCATGCCTGTTTTTGAAAAGGGCATTCCAATTATTATTCGCAACACTTTTAATCCGTCCAGCCATGGAACAAGAATTGTAAAGAACGCCGCTCCGGGAAAATTTCCGATAAGGGGAATAAGTTCAATCAGCAATGTTGCGCTGCTGCGAATACAGGGGTCGGGCATGATAGGGGTTGCGGGTTTTTCCGCCCGTGTTTTCGGAGCCCTGGCTGCCAGGGGGATTAGTGTAATCCTTATTACTCAAAATTCCAGCGAATACTCAATCTGTTTTGCCGTTCTTCCGGAAGATGCCCGTAACGCGGAAACCGCACTTAAGGAAGAATTTGCCCGCGAAATCAGTATGCTTTTTATTGATAAACCGATTGTGGAGGCGGAGCTTTCAATAATTGCCGTTGTAGGTTCAAAAATGAAAAGAACGTCCGGTATTTCCGGCAGGGTTTTTCACGCCCTTGGCCGTAACGGAATAAATGTTATTGCGATTGCCCAGGGTTCCTCGGAACTTAACATCTCTTCTGTTATTTCAAGACAGGATGAAGGCAAGGCGTTAAATGCAATTCACGAGGCTTTCTTCCTTTCCGGCCAGCGTTCAGTTAATTTGTTCCTTGTTGGGACGGGCCTTATTGGCGGGACATTGCTGGAGCAGCTCTCAAGCCAAAGGGAAATTTTGGCAGCCAAGCACAAAATAAAAATAAATCTTGTAGGCGCCGCCAATTCCAGGAAGATGATGTTTCGCAGGGAAGGGCTGGATTCAAAAAAAGTTAAAACCATGCTAAACGATAAGGAAAAAACAGGCGACAGCATCTGCGAAACTTTTAATATTTCAGCTTACATAGAAAAAATGGTATCTTTTAACCTTCCCAATACATGCTTCTGCGACTGTACTGCCAGCGAAGATGTTTCCGCCGTATACGGCAAAATAATTCAGCAGTCAATTCCGATTGTGACACCAAACAAGCGTGCAAACGCAGGTTCTCTTGAATACTACCAAAGGCTGACATCTTTTTCACGGGAAAGGGGAATTCCCTATCTTTACGAAACAACAGTTTGCGCCGGCCTGCCGGTAATTTCCACCCTGCGCGACCTCTTTCTTTCAGGGGACAGGGTTATAAGGATCGAGGCGGTATTGTCAGGGACATTAAGCTATATCTTCAATAACTTCGACGGTAAAAAGACATTCTCCGCCCTTGTAAGGGAGGCGAAGGCAAAGGGTTATACAGAGCCGGATCCAAGAGACGATCTGAACGCCATGGATGCCGCGCGCAAAGCTCTTATTTTAGCCAGGGAGTGCGGGCTTTACCTTGAATTTGCAAATGTAAATATAGAGCCGATACTTCCGGCCGCCTGTTTCAAGGCAAAGGACACAGAGGCGTTTTTTGGTGAACTGGAAAAATCCGACAAGGATTTTGAAAAACGCCGCGCCGAAGCCGCCGCCAAAGGACTGGTATTGCGTTATGTGGCGATTATTGAAGAAGGATCGGCGAAACTCTTCCTGCGCGGTGAGAGTGAAACAAGTCACTTCCGCTTTTTGACAGACAGCGACAATATAGTCGTATTAACCACGGAACGTTATTCGAAATTACCGATGGTGATCAAGGGGCCGGGAGCGGGCGCCCAGGTTACTGCGGGGGGGATTTTCGCGGACATTGCCCGCATTGCCCGCACCCTGGTGTAGCCGGCGTTTGCCCGCCATGCCGTTAAATTAAACAGGAGGTTACAATGCCTATTGCAGAGGCGATAAAAAAATCATTTGCTTCGGCTTCCCTTATCCGCAAAATGTTTGAGGAAGGAAGTCAGCTTAAAAAACAGCATGGGGCCGATAAAGTATTCGATTTTTCCCTTGGAAACCCCGATGTTGATCCGCCGGCGGCTTTTCACGATGTACTGTTAAAACTGATTCAGGAAAATGTAAAAGGTTCGCACGGCTATATGTCAAATGCCGGCTTTCCTGAGGTACGGGAAAAACTGGCTAAAAAGGTATCGGCAGAGCAGGGCGTTAATAGTGACGCTTCCCATATAGTAATGGCAGCCGGAGCCGCGGGCGGCTTGAATGTCGTATTAAAAACTATATGCGATCCAGGCGACGAGGTTATTGTCAGCAAACCTTTTTTTGTTGAATACCGTGCATATGCGGCTAATCATGGCGTAAAACTTGTGGAAGTGGATTCTCTTGCGGATTTTAATCCTGATATTGCCGCTATTGGGGCGGTCCTGTCGGATAAAACCAAGGCTGTTTTAATAAATTCGCCGAATAACCCGACGGGGAAGATTTATCCCGCGCAGACCCTCGCGGAAATGGCGGGAATATTACGAGCACAAGGAAAAAAAACGGGGCGCCTGCCGTATCTTGTTTCCGATGAGCCGTACCGGGAAATCGCCTACGGCGTTAAGGTACCGTCCGTCCTTGGCGCGTACAGCGAGTCCATTGTTGTTTACTCCTATTCAAAGAGTTTATCTTTACCGGGTGAGAGAATTGGCTATATCGCGGTGAGCCCCGGCATAAGTGATAAAAATGATGTGATTGACGGGCTGATTTATTCAACCAGGGCCCTGGGTTATGTAAATGCGCCCGCGCTTATGCAGAGGGCGGTCGCTGAATTAACACTGGAAAAAGTTGATGTATCAGTTTACGCGCGCAGGCGCGATGCCTTTATGAAGGTGCTCGACAAGGCCGGCATCGAATACTCGATCCCCGAAGGCGCTTTTTACCTGTTCTGCAAAGTTCCGCCCGGTAAAAACCATGAGAAGGCAGATGATTTTACATTTGTTGATCACCTTAAAAAACACCTGATTTTGGGAGTGCCAGGCGCCAGTTTTGGTAAACCCCTCTGGCTGCGTTTTGCATATTGTGTAGACGAAAAGATAATCCGTGCCTCGGAATCCGCCTTTATGGAAGCGATGAAAGCCTGGTAAGGTAAAAGTCACAGAGGCTCGAGCGTTACGCGCTTCAGGAACTTGACGCTATATGCGTTAACTTAATAACATTAGCCACAGATTAGCACGGATTTTAAGGATTTCCACGGAATTTTTAATTTACAGATATCGTGTAAATCCGTGATAATCAGTGAGAATCCGTGGTTTCTGAAGCTAAAGTAAATGCGCATGGTCCCTGACATTGTTGCGTAGATCTATGGTGTCTGACATCCTGGCATGACCGCAGCATTGATGCCGTCTTTTTGGTTGCTACCTTGCTTCACTTGCTTTTTACTCCAAAAAATAGTAAGGTAAAAACATGAGATTGTATTTAGATAATTGTGCATTTAACCGCCCCTTTGACGACCAAAACCAGTTGAAAATAAAACTGGAAACCGAAGCAAATTGGAGGATTAATCATGCACGCTGAAATGGCTTTAAGAAACGAAGGTATGAGAGTTTTATTAGATAACCTTGGACGTGTAGAAGCGGAACGGTTTATTAGTCTCATTATTCGAGAACCATTTGATTACACTGAATGGCAGAAGGGCTTATTCAATGATATATCCGTAAAAGAATTAAGCCGTCTTGCAATGGAAGAATACACACCTGCCTAATTATTTAATCAATACTGCTTTGCGACAGAGAAGGCTTTATCTATGTTGAAATTTATTAAAACTATAGCGCAACAGGAAGTAAAAAATGGTTAATCAAGAAAACCTTAATGGAGTGCTTACATTTATCACACCAGGTATATTGCAGCAGCTTATGGATAATAGAAAAATTACTGCGGAAGCTGCTTCAATACTCCTTTACAATTCAAGATTATACAGTCTTTTAGAAGACGAAGAAACAAAACTGTGGCACCTAAGTTATCCTATTCTTTACGATATGCTCGAGGAAGAGTTAACCACAGGAGATATAACTTTTCCGGAGGAACAATAATATGAATAGAATTAACAACGAGGTTTTTTTCTTGGGATTTTGTGTGGAAATCTACAAAGCGGAAAAGAAAATGAACGGTCAAGACGCTTTTAACTATCTTTATCGTACCGGAGCAACCAATTACATTATCGACTGTTGTGAAAGCTTACATACGACTGGACATCTTTATGTTATTGATAGTATAGATGAATATATCAAAAACCATAACATGGTAATGACTGATACTGATTTACATTGATTAAACCACAGAGTTGTTATCCGGCTGACTTTCCTTTCGCAACCTTTCACCTAACACCCCGCTCCTCGCTCTTCTACCTTTTCTCTTTTACTTCTTACCTGCCAAAAATCCATGCGGATTTTTGGCATTCCCTTTTCCCTCTACTGTCCCCCCAAATTTCTAAGGATTGGGCGGCCGCGCCAGTCTACCGTGCTGAAATCCCAGACAGTTGGATCAAAACCCATGCCGTGGAAAGTTCCTGGCCACTCAGTAAGCCATGTACTTGGTTCACCGGGAGGAGCGTCATTTTGCCAGATGTCGCGGCGGCGGAAATCGGCATCTGTTGCATTCAAACCGTGTTTGCTGCCGTGGTCATTGCCGCTTATTGAAGCAGTAATCTCCGTTGGGCTGCTTGCCGTGCCGCCTTCGTAAACCCTCATACTGCTATAAGCACGGTTGTTGGTAAATGTGCCGACAGTACCGGGATTGCCATAATAATCATGGATATTGCCATAAATTCGGCCGGCATTAGGTGACGGGCCGGTTGCCGTTACGCTTGCGCCAAGTGCTGCGCTGTCTTGTATGTTACTATTATCACTAATACCTACAAGCCCACCGGCGTAACTTCTGGTACTAGCTGAATGTGAACTCACACTGCCCATTGCATAACAATTAACCATGGATATTTGATCAGCAAATGAGCCTATTAACCCACCTGCATAGATGGGATCTATTATTCCCACGCTTCTTGCATTTACATTGCCGGTGGCATAACAGTTGCTTATTGTGTATTCTCCATACATAATACCACTAAAGCCTCCGGCAAAAATATTCTGTCGAGTTACGCTAGTTAATTCAGCTATTACATCACCTGTACTGTAACAGTTACTAAAATCACTCATTACTTCTCCGGCAAAGCCTCCTACTGCGATGGACGCATTGCTGGTTGCTTTAATATTTCCAGTAGCGTAACAGTTTGTTATTATACTTGTACCGTTTAAACTACCACCCAGGAATCCTCCAACATTTATGTATCTTGAACCATTATAGGTAAAATCAATGAGTCGCGGCATGGCTGCACATTCGCTTAGGCTTGCGAATTTTTCGATATATCCCACTGCTCCACCTATATTGGAAAAGCCATCATTACATATTACTTCGATAGTCCCCTGCGAATAATCACAGTCCCGAAGCACGGCATATTGCGCATCATTGCCTATACCGTGTATAAAACCTGCAAGCCCTCCCACACTGAGAAACCAACCATGAGTATAACTAGCACCAACGCTTGCTGTCACGGTGATATTCCCAACTGCGCTTGCCTCTTCAAGTTTGACAAATGCCCCTGTTTTATAAATTCCCATACTTCCTGTTATACCGCCGACATTGACACTGCTTGTTATGCCTGTAGTTTTATTCACGTTGATATTCAGGCCGCCGTAGGCGTTGTATATGGTTGATGTGCCTGTCATTAGGGCGATCAGTCCACCAGCATAAGCGGTTGTGTCGCCGCTTACGTTAAATGTTGCCGCTCCTTTGACCAGTACATTGATAAATTGCGCGCCGTTACTTGGTGACGAGCCTTCCGCTGCTCCTGCAATACCTCCGAAAAATGTTGCGTACACATCTACCCAATTTGGACTTGTAGTAGAACCAGTATTTACTTGCTCCATGTATTTTATTCCATTGGAATTAATTACAACCGCATCATACCCCACGGTCAAGTCGCGGATTACCGCTCCATCGCCCACTACGCCAAACAAGCCGTAATCTTCGCCAGTGTAAGCAGGGTCGAAACTTTTTATCGTAACCGTTTGCCCGTTGCCGTAAAACTTGCCCTGAAAGTTGCTGATGGGATTATATTCGCTAACGGGAAAGCTGTTGGTTAATACATATTGCCCTGTTGCGTCAGAAGGGATATTGCCAAGGCCTATGCTCTCACCGCGGCTGGTTACGGCGTATCCGCCGTTAGGTCCGGTAACTTCTATCATAGGGTCTGCCTGGCTTACGCTCATACCGGGTATGTTCCATATCTTAAAAGACCTTGAGTTCTCCAATAAATGGCCTACATAAATATCAAATATTATCTCGTACTCTTCTATGCTGCTTACCCCAATGCCTTGCCGGATATTGGTATCGTTAATCTTGCCCACGGCGGTGATAGTTCTGGCTTCTAATTCGCTGCCTATAATTGGTATCCTTGGCCCCCGGTTTACCGTATACGACACTTCCACCTTGCTGTAGCCGCCTTCAATATGCCAGGGCGAAACAATAATGGTATTATCGCTTTCGATGTAATCGGCGCCCCACTCTGTGATATCTCCGGCGATTATATTCAGGGTTTTCCAAACATACACAATATCGCTGCCCGGCATCCATTCACCCTGGGCATTTTGTATGCCACCCTCTCCGGTTTTTATTGTCAGCCTTATTTCTGTATCGATGGCAGGCAGGTTATCCGGCTTTGGGGTAAATGTAATGACAAACTGCCCGGCAACTTCAAAGTATTCGACAGTGTAGCAGGGCAAATAATCGACATTGACATTAGTTGTATTTGTTGTACCCCTAATTGTAATGGCATCGTACATCGACGATTCTTTGAGCGGACTGTTAAAGTATATATTTAGAACCATTCCCTTTGAAAACTCCGGCAGATCTGCAGTAATGGGAATGCGCGGCTCTGTCCGCAGTATACGGGGCTCTGTCCGGCACCAGGGGACCAGGGTAATGGTACCGGGCACATTGATCTTTAATGTGCTGTTCCCGCCCCTCGGCGATAACAACGACATTAGGGCAAAGTCCCTGCCTATTTCAAGCTCCCGCCCCTGCATATCAATTTCAAATTGCACCGGATCGTCCCACCAGCCTGATTCCAACTCACCGCTGAAAGCCCGCCACTCTACCAGTGAAAAAGCGGCATCGGGGGTAAACTCTAAAGCAAAATCATAGCCCTGTCGTATATCACGTGCCTGTGTAATCTGCCCAATCGGCGGACTGCTTGTGCCCCAGTACGGGTCATAGCTGATATGCACAGTCAGTTTCGCCGCATTTGCCCAGGCGATTTCTTCATCAATCTTTTTTAGCAGATCGTTGTCTGTGGAGCCGGAGAATAGATCGCAAGAAAAGAGAAAAGTTAGAAGGTAAAAAATAAAAGAGAGGAATAGACAGCTTTTGTGATTTTTCATAAACAACCCCCTGAACGCCCGTTATGACAGGTTCCTGGGTCGATTATACTATGTTTGCTCCAAAAACTGTAGCCGAAAGTTTTCTTTTCTCTCTTAATTTTTCCTTTCCTTATTCGCCAGCGTTTCACTGCTACGGCTATTGCAAAAATGTGTACCCAGAATAGGTAATTGAAGTGGTACCCGGCGGCGCCGTTACCCGCGCGCGATTATGGCGTGGCTTCTTATTCGCCAACGTTTCACTGCTTTGGCGAATGCAGAAATATATGCCCAAAAAATTCAATGTAAGCGGTACGCAAAGCCCTACCGGAGGCATCGGTGTGGATTCAAAAAAGGCGACGCCAAAGCGTCCGTGGACAAAGGCCACAGCCGTCAGCCTCCGGTAGGGCTTGTGCGTATCGCTCTATTTTATAGTTTTAGGCATATATTTCTGTAGTTACCATAGCCGTGGAAAAGCCTCCGGTGAGCCATAGATCAAGCAGACCAATCGCCGCCGCTGCTTCTACAACCGGAACGGCACGCGGAACTATGCATGGGTCGTGGCGGCCGGCTACCGTGATTTTTGCGGGCTGGTTTGTGGCAAGGTCTACTGTGTCCTGCTCCATTGCAATCGACGGCGTTGGTTTTATGGCAACGGTAAATTTGAGAGGCCGCCCTGTTGTGATGCCGCCCAAAATTCCGAACGGCGTCTTGTTGGACTGTGAGCCGCGCATATCCGCTAACTTAAAACCGTAGTCAAACTCCACGGCTTTGACGGCAGGAATGGAAAAGAGCAGCGCCGACAGGCAGCTTTCGACTGAACCGAAGAATGGTTCGCCCAACCCTGCCGGAAGGCCGTCGACGGCACATTCAATCACACCGCCGACACTGTCGCCATCGGCCTTGGCGCTTAAAATTGTTTCTTCTGACGGCGGTTTCCCGCCGATCAATATGGGCTGTGCCTTTATCTTTACATTTGGCATAAGCTGTTTTGCCAATGCCCCGGCAAAAACCAGCGGCGCGGTCAGACGTCCGGAGAAATGCCCGCCGCCGCGGTAGTCGGAAAACCCTTTGTATTTTATGTGAGCCGTATAGTCGACGTGTCCGGGGCGGGGGAGGTTCTTTTGATAATCTTCCGATTGCGTGTTTGTGCTGCGAATCATGGCGCATAATGGAGCGCCGGTTGTTTTTCCCTCAAACAAGCCGCTGACAACTTCCACTGCGTCCGCTTCGGCGCGGGGCGTGGACAACGCCGACTGTCCCGGAGCGCGGCGGGACATTTCCCGTGCAGCTTCGCCCATATCCGGTGCAAACCCCGGCGGCAAGCCGTCAATGACAATGCCGACGGCCGGGCCATGGGATTCTCCGAAAATGGAGAGCCTGAATGTTTTACCGTAAGTATTCACATACACCTCCCAGAGAGATAAAGTCTTCAAAAAAAGCGGGATAAGATTTGCGAACCGCCCCGGCATCGCGAATAATAACCGGCGCGGTACACGCGGCAGATAGAATTGCTGCTGTCATGGCGATACGATGATCGCCATGGGACTGTATTTCTCCGCCTGTCAGCGTTTTTTTTCCGTTAATAACAAGGCCGTCTTCTATTTCCCTAATGTCCGCGCCCAGGGCCGACAAAGTAAGGGCAACCGTGTGCAGGCGGTCGCTTTCCTTGATGCGCAGCCGGGCGGCGTTGCGGATAACAGTTTTTCCTTCGGCGACTGAGGCAACAGCGGCCAGCACCGGAACCAGATCGGGCGTATTGCCGGCGTCGATTTCCGTGCCTAAAAGAGCGCCGGGAGACACCGTAACTGCGTCATGTTTGCGTGTAACGACTGCGCCAAAACGTTCCAGCAGCTCAACAATGGCGCGGTCTCCCTGCCGGGAACCCTGGTCAAGGCCGGTGCAGGTAACGGCGCTTTTGCCGATAGCCCCTGCCGACAACCAGAACGCAGCGTTAGACCAATCCCCCGAGGCTCCTGCCTTTCCCGGCGAGCGCATTGTTTGCCCTCCCGGTATGCGAAAAACCTGCGCTTCTTCCTCCGCAATAGTAATGCCGAACAGGCGGAGTGTATCCAGAGTCATGTCAATGTATGGGCGGGATTCTAAATCATTTGTTACGCGAATTATACTTTCCCCCCGCAGTAAGGGGAGGGCAAACAACAGCCCGCTGACAAACTGGGAAGAAACATTCCCCGGCAGGGTATATTTTCCATGGGTCAGTTTGCCCTCGCAGGTCAGCGACGATCCGCCGGACAGGGTACCCTCAACGAGCCTGACCACTGCAAGTGGTTCAGGCGAAGTTTCCAGAGTACAGCCGTGAGATGCCATTGTATCGCGCAGAGCGGATATGGGGCGCTCGCCGAGGCGGCCTTTCATATTGAAAGATACCGAAAGCCCCAGTGCGCCGCAGACAGGCAATAAAAAGCGAAGGGTAGAGCCGCTTTCACCGCAGTCAATGGGGTTTGGGGATTGGGGAGCAGGAAATGGAGATTGGGGAATGGGTGTTACGAGAAAGCTATCGCCCTCATATCGCAGAGATGCCCCCATTGACTGCAGGGAGCGAGCGGTAGCGTCAATATCCTCCGATCGCTGCGGGCATGTTATGGAGGTTTCACTGTCGGCAAGCGCGGCGCAAATCAACAGCCGGTGCGCTTCGGATTTGGAAGCAATCGCTTTGATTGTACCTCCTTGAACCGGCTTTTTAACGCAAACCGTCATAAAACTCTCGCATAGGATCAATTATATGATTGCTCTTAATTTTTACTTTTTCATTTTTCATTTTTCATTTCTCTCCAGCCCGAGCTGTATCACGGATTCCAATTCATCTACAGGAATTTCTTTTAATATGCATCTGCCTATTTCCAGGGGAAAGACCATCGTTAAAGACTCACCGTCACGTTTTTTGTCGGACAGGCAGGCGCGGGCAAGTACATCGGCTTTATATGATGTATTCACCGGCAATTCATACCTTTCGAGCATGCTGATAAGCCCGGGCAGGCAGTTCTCTTTGCATAGACCCAGGCGAACCGCCGCGCGTGTAATAACAGCCATGCCCGCAGCAACGGCGTGCCCGTGGGATATACTGTAATCGCTTAACAATTCAATAGCGTGTCCGACAGTGTGCCCGAAATTCAGCAGCTTTCGCCTGCCTTTTTCAAATTCGTCTTCTGTAACGATATCACGTTTTATCTCTACACAGCGGGTTATAATATCTTCTAATTGTGTATTAACGGGCGTTTTAAGAGATTGAAAAATGGAGCAGTCTGCAATCATGCCGTACTTTATTACTTCGGCGAGGCCGTCGCGAAAAACATCCGGCGGCAGTGTAGAAAACGCTGAAACATCGCATAACACAATATCCGGCTGGTAAAAAGAGCCGGCCAGGTTTTTTCCGGATGCCAGATTGATTGCAGTTTTTCCGCCGACAGAAGAATCAACTGCGGCGAGCAGGGTGGTGGGGATTTGCACAAACGGCACCCCCCGCATATAACTGGCTGCCGCAAAGCCTGCCAGATCGCCTGTAACGCCTCCGCCCAGGGCAGCAATAACATCGCTGCGGCTGAATTTTTCTTCTGCTAAAAAATTAAGGAGCGAAAAGAATGTTTCCCAGTTCTTGGAAGACTCGCCGTGCGGGAAAACAAATTGCGCAACACGGTAGCCGCTTTTTACGAGGCTGCCCTCCAGCCGCTTCCCGTAGAGTTCCGTCACATTGTCGTCGGCAACAATTACCACCGTCTGTCCGCCGATGGTTTTTCGTAAAAATGAGCCGGCTTTATCGAGAAGGCCGTCCCCGACAAGTACATCGTAGGTTTTGGAGGCGGCGACGGTAATGGTTTTCATCGGTGATCCAGTTCTTCTTTCAGGCGGCTGCCTTCTTCCAGTAATTTTTTTAGCTTGTCTTCGTCTTTAGCCGCAAGGGCGTCTCTGTAACCGGTGACTGCGGCAATAAAGCGATCCAGTTCTTTTATCAGATTATCGCTGTTGTCTATGCAAAGTTCCGCCCACATTTCGGCGTTCAGCCACGCAACCCTTGTCAGGTCTTTATAGCTGCCGGCCGAAAAGCCCTTATGTCCGCGGGCAGAGGGGCTTTTTATGTAGGCATTCGACACAATATGCGCCATTTGAGAACTGAACGCGATCATCTCATCATGTTTTTCAGCGGTTGTTACGGTCAGGCAGCCAAATCCGGCAGGCTTCAGTAATTCTTCGATCCGTCCCAAAAGCACGGGGTCGTCGTATACCGGCGGCACAAGGATCATGTATACGCCGCGAAAGAGATTCGCACGGCTGTTTTTGAAACCTGCGTTATGGCTGCCTGCCATGGGATGTCCGCCGACAAATGTAAAACCATGTTCACGGGCGAGCCGGAAACATTGTTCGCACACATTGCGCTTTACACCGCAGCAGTCGAATACAATCGTGTTTTCTGCAATACCGGGGGCTGCTTTTTCCAGATACGCGGCGGCATCGCCGGGATTGACAGCGATAAAAAGCGCGTCGCATAGCTTAATGGAATGTTCATCAAGTACGCCGGCTGCCGCGCCGGAAACTTGTGCAAACCCCAATATGGCCTCGTCCCTGTCGTAACCGTAGACTGTATGTCCTTCTCCCGAGTAAGCCTTGGCCAAAGAGCCGCCGATTAGACCCAGGCCGACAACCCCTATGGTCATTTAATTACCTCGCGTATTTTGCGCACCCTTTCCGCCACATCGGTAAACTGTTCCGGCGTAAGGGACTGTGCGCCGTCGCATAACGCATTGACAGGATCATTGTGTACTTCGATCATAAGACCGTGAGCGCCTGCCGCCGCCGCCGCCATTGCCATTGGCTTTACCATGCGGGCGATTCCAGATGCGTGGCTGGGATCAACGACTACAGGCAGATGCGATAATTCACGCAGCATGGGCACGGCCGAAAGATCCAGCGTGTTACGTGTATAGGTTTCAAATGTGCGGATGCCGCGCTCACAGAGTATGACATTGTGATTGCCCCCCGCCATAATGTACTCTGCGCTCATAAGAAGTTCCTGCAGCGTATTGGCAAGCCCGCGCTTTAATAAAATTGGCTTGCTTGTCTGACCCAATGCCTTCAGTAATTCAAAGTTCTGCATATTGCGCGCGCCGACCTGGATGATATCAACATTCTCAAACATGGGAAGATGATTTGCGTTCATGATCTCGGTTATAATGGGCATTCCTGTCTGCTTTTTTACATCGACCAGCAGTCCGATGCCGTCCGCATGCAGTCCCTGAAAATCGTAAGGTGAAGTGCGCGGCTTGAATGCTCCACCCCGTAAAATGGACGCGCCGGAGGCGAGAACGCTCTGAGCGACTGCAAGTATCTGCTGGGGCGACTCTACCGAGCACGGGCCTGCAATGATCTGAAAATGCGGTCCGCCGATTTTCAGACTGCCGACTTCTATAATGGTGTCGTCCGGGTGAAATTTCCGGTTGGAACTCTTAAACGGCTCGGATATCCGCTTGACAGATTCGATCATTTCCAGACTGCCCAGCAATTCCGTGTCAATTTTGCTTGTGTCTCCAATCAGGCCGATGATTGTGTGAAACTCGCCTTTCGAGATATGGACTTTAAGCCCGCGGCCTTCCAGCCATGCGGTTAGATTTTCAATTTGTTCTTTTGTAGCGCCTGGTTTTAATACGGCTACCATTTTTCTCCCCCTGAATTAACGAATAGGCATTCAATCAGTATAAATTTAACTAACAGTTTTCTAAATATCGTTCAAAAAGGCGATATATCCCCTGTAAGTTGTGTAAAGATCAATCTTGCTGATCACTTCGAACGGCGAGTGCATCGACAGAACCGGCACTCCGCAGTCCAGTACCTCTATTCCCAAATTGGCGGCATGCAGGGCGATGGTTCCGCCGCCGCCCTTGTCCACCTTGCCCAGTTCGCCGAACTGCCATTGTATTTTATTCCTGTCCAGGAGCGCCTGCACCTTGGCGCAGAATTCAGCGTTAGCGTCGCTTGCGCCGTACTTGCCGCCGGAGCCGGTGTACTTGGTCAGGACAATGCCCTTTCCCATATACGAGGCGTTTTTTTTATCGAACACATCTGCGTAAGTGGGATCGAAGGCGGCGCTTACATCGGCGGAGAGCATGCTTGAACGGGAAAGGCAGAGCCGCAGATTCGCTTCGGAACCGCCGCATAATTCCCAAATAAAATGTTTAAACCCGTAAGAACAGGCGCCTGTATTCCCCTCGGAACCTATTTCTTCCTTGTCGGACAGGTAGCAGACTATCGTTTTTTCGGGTGTTTTTGTAAATGAGAGCATGGCCATAAGAGCCGGCCAGGCGCAGCAGCGATCATCGTGGCCGTATGCACCTATCATGCTTCTGTCCAGACCGATGTCCCTTGCGGGAAACGCCGGAACAAACTCAATTTCGGCGCTGGCAAAATCCTTTTCCGTAATGCCGTACTTATCGTGTAACAGGGAAAGGATATTTAATTTTACCTTCTCCTTTACTTCCTTGTCTTTGTAGGGACGTGAACCTGCAAGTATATCCAGGTCTTCGCCTTCCACCGCTTCCGAGGCTTTTTTCTGCATCTGTTCCCGCGCAAGATGGGGAAGTAAATCCGTGATCGTAAAAACAGGGTCATCAGGATTTTCGCCGATATTTATTTTTATCTCTGTACCGTCTTCCTTTACAAAAATTCCGTGCATTGCAAGAGGAATGGTTGTCCACTGGTATTTTTTGATGCCCCCGTAATAGTGAGTGTCAAACAGCGCCAGTCCCGATGCTTCGTAAAGGGGGCTTTGCTTTAGATCCAGCCTCGGTGAATCGATATGTGCGCCGAGAATGCTGCAGCCATCTGATGCCGGTTTTTTCCCAAGCACCGCGGCTGTTAGAGCCTTGCCCTTGATGTTTGAATAAACCTTCATTCCGGTTTTCGGCTGTTTCCCCCCAAGTGTTTCGATATTTACAAAACCATGTTTTTCCAGCAGCTTAACCGCAATGCCGGTACATTCCCGCTCTGTTTTCCCCTGGTTCATAAATTCCTTGTACAGCCGGGCGAATTCTTCCACTTTTTTTTCGTTTTTTTCATCCAGCTCTTCCCAGCAGTCTTTAAGTTTGAAAAAAAGTTTTTCTGCAAGTTTTTGACCCTGGGTTTTTGTTTCCTTTGCCATTATGCCTCCGTTCTTCCCGCCTTGAAAGGCGCTTACTGTATAGGATATAGTAAATCACATGATTATTCGAGACCGCTACGCGCCTTCTCCGACAGGGCTTCAGCATGTCGGCGGGATCAGAACAGCCCTGTTTAACTGCCTTTTTGCCAGGTCAAGGGGGGGCAAATTCATACTCAGGCTGGAAGATACCGACCGCACCCGTTTCGGCGAATGTTATGTGCAAAACATTTACGACTCTTTTGCCTGGCTGGGAATAAAATGGGACGAAGGGCCGGATGCCGGCGGGCCGTTCGCCCCCTACGTCCAGTCCGAGCGTACGGCTCTTTACAAAAAATACGCCGGTGAACTGTTAAAATCGGGCAATGCCTATTACTGTTTTTGCTCGTCCGAGAGGCTCGACAAAATCCGGCAGGAGAGGGAAGCGTCTCATTCCTCTGAAACCGGTTATGACCGTCTTTGCAGAAATATACCCGCCGAAGAAGCCGGCAAAAGGGCCGAGGCCGGCGAGCCTTGCACCATCAGGCTGAAAATTCCATTGAACGAAACCACTGTTTTTTTTGATCATCAGCTTGGCGATATCGAATGGAAAAATGATGATATAAACCCCGATCCTGTTCTGCTTAAATCGGACGGCTTTCCCACATACCATCTGGCAAATGTGGTTGACGATCACCTTATGGAAATAAGCCATGTAATGCGCGCCATGGAGTGGCTTCCGTCGGCGCCCCTGCATGTGATCATGTACAATAGTTTCGGCTGGAAGACGCCTGAATTCTGCCATCTGCCAATGGTGATGGGGCAGGACGGAAAAAAACTCTCCAAGCGGCATGGCGCGACAAGCATTGACGAGTTCCGCCGCCAGGGTTATCTAAGCGAAGCGCTGCTGAACTATGTCGCCCTTTTGGGAGCTTCCTATGAGGAAGGAAAGGAAATCTATACCCTGGAAGAAATGGAGCAGCGCTTCAGCCTGGACAAGCTGAACAAGGCGCCGGCGGTTTTTGATTATAAAAAGCTGGAGTGGTTTAACGGCCAGTACATAAGAATGAAAAGTGATGAAGAACTTGCTTCCCTGTGCCTGCCCTTTGCAATAGAGGCCGGTTTTTTTGGCGCACAGGGTAGGGAGCCGGCGCCGAAACAGCGCGATATTTTTACTGCCGCCATGCCATTGATCAGGGAGCGGCTTACCTTCCTGAACGAAGCTGCGGAAAAGATCGCCTATCTTTTTAACGAGCCGGCGATTCCCGGCGCCGAAGAATTCATTCCCAAAAAATCAACCCTGGAACAGGCGGTGGAGCTTTTGAAGCTTGGCAAAGACCTTGTTGTTTCCCTGGCGCAGGCGCCGGATGATGAAAAGGCGGAAGCTTTTATTAAGGCAGAGGCTGAAAAAAAGGGTGTTAAGCTGGGGGATTTAATGATGCCGCTGCGCGTCGCCATTACCGGCGCGAGAGTCAGCCCGCCCCTGTTTGGTTCCCTGCGTATTCTTGGACCCGAAGAATCTCTGCGGCGCGTGCAAAGAGCCATATTAGCCTGTAGTAGCTAAAGCCTAACAAGATCTAACCACGAACCTCACGAACAGACACTAACCACTAGTTCGATAATTTTGGAAAACCATTATGATTATTCTTTATTTCATGGGATCTGGAGGTAAAAATGAGTTTTCTAACAACAAGTTCGTGTTGGTTAGTGTGGTTTGTGGTAATAATACAAGGAATTAGCTTTTACATTCTACCGGTTTTGCTTTCTCTACTTAATTGAAAAGCCGAAAACAGCCCCTATCGTAAATGATCTGCTGGTCTGATCAAAAAGATCGTTAAACGCAAAATCAAGCACAAATTTAAAATTTTTAAGGGCCGGGATCGACGCCAGATCAACTCTTATTCCTGTGTTCACGATTCCGCGGTACCATGCCGGTCCGGTTCCCTTGTACATATTGTTGGGCCATGAATTATCGCTGTAATCGAAGTTGGCAATGTCAATGATCCAGTGTACAAAATTACCGAAAACATCGGGAAACAGAACAAGATCAAAACCCATACCGAAATCAACATCGGTGTTATTGGTTGGGTATCCGTGGTAAAATGTTTTACCTATAACAACAGTTGTTTCGGCAGGCATTGCAAAAAACGCGCCCAGATAGGTTATCGCAATATACGGCTGAAAGGCCTTGTATTCAAAGTTATTATTCAAAAAGTTGATCAGTTGAGCATTCAGCCCAAGAGCGACCGCCGGGTTTCTGGGGTTGTTCACATTGGTAGGCAGCCTTATTTTAAGTCCAAACAACAAATCTTCATTTCTCTGTTCCCTTCTTTGCCCTCTTTCGAAAACATCTATCCGCGGCTGTAAATCCAGTGCTGTTGAAATCTCAATCCATTTGAACAGGCTAAGTGCCACCGATGGTATGTGAGTAATGCCGCTGTCGTTAATAATTGCCCGGTAGCCGAAATCCAGCCCAAGGTCGCTGGTTCTTTCCCACCCGATGCGTCCTGTGGGAATTGAATAGAGCCCTGTGGAACCGTTAAGGCTTTGCCCTTTTAATGTTTCCTGCGCCGCCACGCAGGGAATAAAAATCAATACTGATAAAAACAGGCAAACGGTAACAAATGGTTTTTTCATTAATAACCCCATTAAAAATACTAAGCCATATTCATCCGATAGTAAAGGTCTTTTTTGTAAGGTGTAAATCAGTCTATGATGCGTCAAGGCAGTGTTTCAGTTCTTCGAAAACTAAACCTAAATCATCAAAACGCATTACCGCCTGTCCGTCTAATGGAGTCGGCATATTGTTCACAATGACAATCCTGCCGCCGCTGCGCAAAGTGTAATCGGGCATGGAAGCGGCAGGGTGTACAGTAAGGCTGGTTCCCAGTACGAGCATCAAATCCGCTTTTTGGGACTCGGTTACGGCCTCGCGCAGGGCATCGGCAGGCAGACTTTCGCCGAAAAAAGTGATTGCCGGTTTTAATACCCTGGAGCATTTGGGGCACTTAGGCAATTCGCCGGAACGGACGATGGATGTGGCTTCTTTAAAATCCATTCGCACACCGGCGCAGCGCATACAGTAGTGAATCCTCGGGGAACCGTGAATTTCTATCACGTTTTTACTGCCGCCCTTTTGGTGGAGAAGGTCTATGTTTTGAGTGATCAGGGCTTTAAGAAATCCCCTCTTTTCAAGATCACCCAGGACTGTGTGCACTATCGACGCTTCTTTTTCATCAATGTTGTATATGAACGATCCCGCCCTGTCGTAATAAAGTGAAGGGTCCTGAATAAAATATTCAATGTCGAATATTTTTTGTGCGTCCATTTCATTGTAAAGGCCGTTCTTCCCGCGGAAATCACGAATCCCCGACAACGTGCTTACTCCGGCTCCGGTCAACGCAACCAGATGTTTCGCTTCTTTTATCAGTGTGAACAGTGCGCCTATGTCCTGGGTTTTCATTATTATTGCCTCAGCTGCTAGAATTTCTTATGGAATTTAAGAAGCTCAACCATACCGTTATTTAAATATGCCCTTAGTTCATCAACAGTTTGACCGGTACCTTTGGCACGGTTGGCCATTTCCTGGGCAATTTGCGGTTCGGCTTTTTCAACATAACCGGCAGGCGGAATATCAGACCAGTTGTCAATATCTTTAAGAATATTTGTGAACGTGGTTGACAGGTGATGCCAGAATTGTTTAAACCCGCCGGCGCCGCCGCCCAAAGTATTAACAAGATGCGGACCTATTACTCCCCAGCGCAGCCCCAGACCAAATACTATGGCTTTGTCGATATCTTCAACCGTACATACACCCTTGTTAACCAAATCCATGGCTTCGCGGCAGACTACACCCTGAATGCGGTTGCACAGGAATCCTTTTACTTCCTTATTAAGGATTACCGGTTCCTTTCCCAATTCAATGTAAAAAGCCCGCGCTGCTTCAACACATTTCTGTGAGGTTTTATCAGTTTTTGAAATCTCAACCAATGGCATCATATAAGGCGGGTTATAGGGATGGCCTCCCAGTATACGTTCCGGATTTTTTGCGCCTGCGGCTATATCTGCAATGAGCAGACCGGATGTACTAGAAGCAATAATTGTGTCCGGCCGGCAGTTGTCTTCAATAGATTTAATAATCTTTTGTTTAAGCTCCAGGTTATCCGGGCCGTTTTCCTGAATAAAATCAGCGTCTTTAACAGCTTCCGGAACATCCATGGTGAAAGAGACATTTGCCAGGTATTGCTTGCGTTGATCTTCATTCATTAGCCCCTTGGAAGCCAGGAAATCCAGTATTGTGTCAAGATTTTTCTTTGCGTCATCTATCTTGCCCTGATCGATATCGTAAAGTTTAACCTTGCAGCCGCCTCGCAGGAAGACGACGCTCCATCCAGTGCCAATTAAACCTGTGCCAAAACATGTTACGTTTTTCATTCTTTCCTCCAAAATGATATTAGGTTTTGTTGCATCAAATTGAGTACACCGCAGATATACATTTTCTCATGGTAAATTAAATTTGTCAAATTGGGGGAAGGCTGCCTCAAGCACCTGTAAAAATGGGGGGTCTGTCTCTTCTTATTGGATATTCCCTTATTTCAAACGTTCTTCCATCGAATGTAATTCTTACTTCAATACCTTCTCCTTTTTCTTTGCTGTATGCCTTCATATATGATTTTTGATATGGTCTTAAAAATGACTCTAAAATATAACCTTCGACCGGTGAATTGGCGGCATTATTGATATACAGAGTGCCTCTAAGCGAAAGCCTGCGTTCTTGCGGAGTTTTACCTTTACGGGAGTAGATTATTTTTGAAATGTTCCGGGGCGCAAAAAAAACAGAGAAATCTGTGCTGTCAGAAATTGCAAGAAACCAGCCGGAAATGTCATGTTCTGTTTGGAGTGGAACAAAGGACAGATGGGCAGGAATCTCCATATTTTTAAAAGTTATATCCAAATAAGAAAACGTCCCTGATATTGTACGGGGAAGACCGGCAATGTCCCAATAATCCGATATTCTTTCGGAGTACCATGCAGGCAATGTTATATTATTTTGTGTTACCAGCAAATCATTGTAACAGATAATGCGGGTTTCCAATAGTTCAATAATTTTTTCATATAACCAAATCCGGCTATTTGCCGTTGAATTTATATAAGCGCTGTTTGCCAATATCAGCTCTTTCCCATAACTTGTCACTGTTCTGATTTTAGGCACATCGACAAAGCGTAAGGGAGAAATCTTTACAATATAGTGTGCGGGTATATATCCGGCATTAAATTTGAATACGGTAAGCTGCGACCATTTTAGAACACGGATTTTATATTTTAATTCTTCCATGTATTGCCTGTTAAGAGCAAGCTTCCTGTTTAGTTCATCTAAAGTAATATCAGAATCCCGTTTCAGGGTAAGTTCCGGTGAATAAAAGCGCTGTACTTCCTCAAAATTATCTATATATTGCCCAATAAGTAATTCAGAATACTGATTGGAAATATTTTCAACTGTTAAAAATAATAGTGAATTAATATTATCAGTATCACGCATTATGATGTAGGAGTCTGTAGCTGCGATAGTATAGTGGTATAATTTTTTGTTATTTTTCATGTATCGTTCTGTCAGCAGACGGATAAATGCATCGCTTAATGAATCGAATGCGTCATCGGGTATTTCCAATGTAACATTGAACATTTTTGGTGATCCGGTCCTGCCGGGCAGGTAGTCCCGTTTTAGATACGTCCACATTTCAAGCGGGTGAAGTTTAAATATGCATGTTTCTCCCTGCCAGGTAATGATAAGATCACAATCGCCTTCAAGTATATTGAAGTTGGGAATTTGATATTCCCAATTGTTTTCTTTTTCATTGTCGTTCCACTGGAAACCTGCATAGTATTTATCCAAAGACAGTCCCCGTTCGCCCTGTATTGTAGTGCCGCTGTTTTCAGCCGTTATCAAAACCGTCTCATCAATGTACAGGGGCGCTGTTTTGAATTCCCATGAATCATCAAAAATTGGCTTGTACCAGTAACCGGTATTTCCATCTTCATCCAGGCCGGCAACACGCAATTCCCGTGAGCCATTGCCTTGACCGTTTTGCAATATGGTAATATGGCGGGTAACGGCGGCCTTTCCGTCTAAGGGTATGCGCGGCTGGGAACGCCAGTCTTCCGAAGGCAGTCCCCATTCATTAAGGTTGGAAAAATAATCCGTTCCGGATAAATCAGAGGCATAGGGGATATAAGTGTACTTGAAAAACATGGGGTCGCAGCCGATAGTGTCAAAGTCGGCAAGGCGGGTGTACATTTCACCGGCTTCATTGACCAAAAACATGGTCGAGGCGCTTGCCGATAACGCAATGGCTTTGAATGTCCCTCGCTCAGGCCCGATGAAGTTACGCGAAAAGTCACTGGGCAGGCCGGGATCACCGTAACATATTTCCTGCCCGTTTTCCAAAAGCACATAAAATGTGGCAATTTCCATTGAACCATTGTGGTGCTGGTTGCCGAATATATCTTCGTAATAGAGCACATGGCTGTTGCGCTTGCCTAAAGCCCAAGACCGGTTAGCTGCGGTTCGCCGGTCGAAGTAAAAATATCCGGCTTCGGGCCAGCCCTGCTTGTCAAGCCAGCCATTACTTCTAAGGGCAAGTGTCTTATCAAAACAATAACTGTATAAAAATCCATCTGAAGAAAGCGCGGCCAGTTCATCGGCATCCGCCGATATTTCTGTAATTGCTGTTGGTTTTATAAAGCCCCGTTTTCTGGCATGGGGAAGTCCGGTTTTCATAAAGAGAGTCCAGTCTTTTGGCTCTTGCTGCGAGTCTATGCTCTTATACCAGATAAGGCCGTCATTGAGGATATAATAATGATAGGTGTTAAATGTTTGTGTTCTTGTTTTAATATGTACGGCCTCGGGAAAAATACCGTTAATATTTTCTGCTTTTGTAAATTCTGTGGAAAGCGGCGAGCCTGTTCTTGATGAATGATCATTGCGGCCGAGATAGATGGCTTTGGATATGGCGCAGGAGAATGTAAAAAATGAAATGGCAAGAAGTGCGACAATGATAAATATCCTGTTCATAACAATTATCTTATTTATATCGGATTTAGCAGAAAAAGGCTGCCCATTCTATTTGGACAGCCTTCATCAAATAATTAAGATAAAACATTAATTATCTTCACCCTTTTCATCAGGTGTGTCGCTTTTTGACGCCAAAAAAGTATCAACAAACTTATCTTCAACTGATTTATAAGCTGAAACAACCCCATTTTCGACGGCTTTGTAGCCTGTGACAACACCTTTTTCAATTGCATTGTATACTGTTCCAATTTTTCCCTTCATGACTTTACTCCTATAAAATATTTTGCCTATTCTTCCGGCAATTCAGTTGTTGCTTCAAAGGAAGTATCCATAAATACTTCAGCAACAGCTCTTTCACCATACGTGAAAGCATCTTCTACCGCTCTAACGCCGGCAGCTACCCCGTTTTCAATTGCATTGTAGCTAACAGTAACACCATCTTCTATAGCCGAATTATGCTTTGGGGTCAGAAAGGCATTGACAAATTTAGTTTCAATGGCTTTGTAGCCGGAAACAACACCGTTCTCAATCGCCCTGTAGCCGGAAACGACACCATTTTCAATGGCTCTGTAGACCCTGACAATGCCATTTTCTCTGATTGGGGCCTGTACAATCTGTTCAGATTCAACGCAGAACACCGAACCGCCGGTGACTAATACTGTGATTAGTCCAATTAAAATCGCCTTTTTGGTTTTCATAATAAAAACCTCCATAAAAATTAGTTAACCTGAAATACAACAGGTTATGCCCTAAATATAGGAATCTGATATTATGCGCTGTTAAGAAGTTGTTAAGGAAATGTTAAATCGTGCGAAAATTACTGTTTTTACATGCGTCTTTAAAATGTATAGGTACAAGAAACTTTTAGAAAATGATTATCCCGGTATTGCCCAAGCTGCCCTTCGGAATTTCCGGCGAAAAAACCGCCGGAAAAGGCAAAGCAGATCTCGTCTTTCGTCCAGATAAGTGCCGGCATAATAACACAATCGGAGTCTTCCATTCCCCAAACCACAGCTGTTCGCAGTTCAAGTTCATCACGGAAAATTTTTTTTGAAACTGTTGCGGTAAGGCGGGTATTGGTTAAGGGCAAGCCGCCCTCAATGTCAAAATCACCGCTCATTACACTCATAGGGTCATCACTACCGGTTTTGCCATGAAAGAGACGGATGCTTTCGTTTATTTGTAAATTTAGATTTATACCCCAAACAATATCCCGGTCAAAGCCTAAAGACCAAGCTATAGAGGGATTATATATAGACCCGTCATCGCCTTTTAAATCTTCGGTGATGTTTGCAGCTAGCTCTGCCCGGGTATTAAACCCAAACAAAACTTGCGCGTAATCAAATCCAATCTGGTGATAGGGATTATATAAAATATCTACCTGCGGTGTTGGATCAGGTGGATTGAAAACAAATCTTACAGATGGCTGCGGCAGCCGTCCATAGTAATACTGTGCTCCGATGTCCGATGATCCAATAGTAGTAGTAAACCTAATTCCCCCTTGCGCATAATTTAGCGTAGTCGTATCCGGTTCTGTTATCGTTACTGGCATTGGCGGATTCGTCAGTAGTCCCATTTGGGAATCGGCCCATCTTCCGGTTTCGGCAATGCGATGCGGTTGGAACCAAGGCACAAACACCCCTTCAACCTTGGAGAACTGCCCGAACCGGAATGAAATATGGACAAGGGGGCGGGCGATTTTTACACCCATTAGGTTACTTTGATCCGCCATTACGGTATATATTTCAGAAGTATCCAACGGATTGATTACATCAAGTGGACCAAAACTATCGGCTTTACCCCAGGTGAGCTTCCGCAGCCCGGCTGTAATATCTAAACTGCCAGGATACACACGCACATACGCTTCATCAATGCCTATTGGCGAGGATGAGGGATTGAGGTTCAAATTGATAACGCCCTCTGCAAGGGATGTTTGTGCTGAAAAGTTAAGCTTTCCGGTGAATATATCACCAAGCCGAACCTGATCGATTCCATCGGAAAAATCATTGATGTAACCTACTATTGATGCTGCAGCCTCTCCGCTAACAGAAACGTTTAAGGAACCGGCTGTACCGCCTGAATTGCCGGTTTCTTCATCATCAAATCCAAACCCAAAATCCTGTGCTGGCAAAGATACTGCAATTAATAATAATAAAAACAAGAATTTACCACGAACCTCACGAACAACGATAACCCTTGATGCAACGCTTTCTTTTTTTTCTTCTTGTTCGTGGTGGTTAGTGTGGTTAGTGGTTAAAAATTTGTAAGTCAAAATCCGGGCACTGTTAATTATCACCTTGTTCTTCCTGTTTCAAGATATGCTGTGGTAAAAACCGATTCGGGAATCGGATCATCGTATTTAACAATTTCCATAAAAATGGTTGTTAAAGTTCCTGCTCCAACTGTGGACATGGTAGTTTGCATAGGTGTAAAACGTCCCTGTATATCTCTGAGGTCGGACATTTCCATTACTTTTACCAATTCATCACGGCGGTTATACATTTCTCCCTTGTATATTATAAAATTATTTTTATCGATCCATGTCAGTGTTTTTGAATACTGATAAGAACTGTCTTTCGGGATAGATTGGATGACATAACAAAGGCTTCCGTTTAGTGTTTCTTCACGTAACAGAGTATGGGTATCGAGAGAAACATCTCTGTCGGCGTACGAGATGTCGTCATAAGAAAAATCAGTCCCCATAAAACTGCCGCCGCTTTCCGAAGCGGAAATCCGCCGCACTCTGCCAAGGCTTGGTAAAAAAATCCATTGGTCGGTATTCCCTGCCGCATTATCCATAGTCAGGAACCTTGTACCGGCTACATTGGCGGGACGCTGAAAAACAATAACCGTACGCGCTCCGGCAGGACCGTCTTTTGAATACTGGTCGATAAGCCGTTCTGTTGTATTTCCGTTCCTGGTGGTAATCACCATGCGGCAGCGGGTAGACATTGTTTCCATCTGTATACGGTTCCTTGCAGAATTAATGATGGAAGCGGCTGCGCTAGCAGACGAGGCATCCTGAGCATGCCCAGCTAAAGCAGTGTTCATAAAAACAGCGCTCATTAAAAATACTGCCAATATAGTTGTTCTTTTCATGGTTAGTTCTCCCTGTAAATGAATTTTGGTTTAATAACGGTAAGCAGTACCGGTATTACCGTAAGACTAATCAGTGCGGTTATAAGCATACTAAACCCGGCAAGCAGACCGAGTTCAGCAATGATTTTGAAACGGGAAAACAAGAGCACCCAAAAACCAGCGCCTACAGACAGGGCATTGGTAATGATAGCTTTACCACAGCCAAAGTATGTTCTGCGAAGAAAATCCTGTTTATTGACCTTGTATTCCAGCTTAAAAAACTCTATAAAATGAATGGTATAATCAATGCCGATTCCTACAGTCAGGCTTCCCAATAGAGCGGTTCCTACGTTTAACTTTATTCCTGTAAAACCCATTATTGCAAAATTGCACAGGATGGCCAGAGCCAGGGGGACTGCGCCGATGATTCCCGCAACTATAGATTTGTTGGAAATTGCAAGAATCAAAAATACAATTAGAACAGAAATGGCAATTGATATTACTGAAGAATTCACAATCAGCTCGGTTGCTGCTCCTTCTAAAGTTGCACCGCCGCCAATCATTGTTCTTACATTATCTGGAAAGTTCACATAAATGAACGAATTAATCTTGTCAATAACAGCTTGTGTGTCTACATATCCGGTGGTGCGGAGCTGTATCATTGTTCTGATTGCGGTAGGTTCCAATGGGTCATTGGAATATCCTGAATTATCACCGCCGGCAAGGAGAACCAAATAGTTGGAAATCAACATTTGAAGTTCTTCCTGTGTATTCATTCCATAACGGAGCGGCTCCGACGGAATTTCATAATAAGACAAGCCTTCATGGTTTGTCAGGCGCTGCAGTTCACGTACTAAATCATTACCGCTCAAGTTTGGGGACATACCGGCAGCAGTATCAAGAAACATTATTAAATTTTCTATGGTGTATTGGGAAATATTGTGTTGGATTCCCGGCGATTCTGCAGTAAAATCTTCACTGAAATCAAAATTATTAAAACTAAAATCATCAAAGCCAAAATCATCTATGGTACCGAATCCAAAATTGTCTGTTTGTAGAGACGATGCTGTTGGCTTTTCTCTGGGCAGCAAACCATCAGGAGATTCACCTGCATTGAATACTTGATTTATCCGTTTGACAATGTCGGTAAAACCTGCAACTTTACCAACCATCGGAATCGTATTTAGGAATACTGAAAGATTGTCTACCGCTTGTAATACATCAGGGTGAAGAAGTTCTTCAGTGGTATCGGCCTCAATTACAAGATTTAACTCTTTAGTTCCCCCAAAAAAATCCCTGACAAAACGGTCAGAGCGGCTTATATCGGTTTCATTTCGAAAATATTCAACCAATACATTATCAACAGTAATTTTTGAAACGCCGTATATTGCAACGCCTACAACCGCTATCGTAACCGCCAGTACAGTAATTTTTTTCCCTGTTATTCCAAGAAAGAAACCGGTAATAATACTGCTGAATCTGCTTACCCCTGCCTGTTCTTCTTTTTGTGTGTTAAATCTGCGGGGAACCCGAATCAAAAGCATTGCCGGGATAAAAATTACAGCCACAGAAAAGGCTGTAATCACTCCAATGCTTCCGCAATACCCAAATTCCTGAATAGGGACAATGGGAGTAAAACAAAAAGAAATAAAACCGGATAATGTGGTAAGTGCTGCCAGAAAGACCGGTTTTATAAGTTTTCTCATAAGTGAAAAAATAATGGCACTGTGTTCTTCTGCAGTAAATGTTGTATCAAACGAAGTATCTTTTATATAATGGGTAATTACGTGAATACCGTATGCGCTTCCCACTGCAAGGAGAATTACAGGCAGGATTATAGTAACAATCGAAAGTTGTATTCCCAGCAGCCCCGCTATACCGGCAGCCCATACAACCGCGATAACAACTGTCAAAAGCGGCAGGATAACATAGGCGAAGCGACGGAAAGAGAAAAACATGACAACTAACAGCACAATGGCTATAAGGGGTATCAGTATAGGAATATCGGTAAGAATTGCTTCATTGATGGTTATATTGATAACTGGCTGGCCGGTGATATACACTTCTGCAACATCACTAAACATCTGATGGGCTAATTCACGTATTTTTAAGAGACTCCTGGTTACTTCCGGTTTGCTGGAATCTTCGGTCATAACGTCCAGAGTGATAATTATCTGTGTTGCGCAAAGGTCATCTGATACAAGAGCGCCCTGAAAAACATCCCATGATGCAATACGCCTGCGTAATTCTGCGATATCTTCCCGAGTTCCGGAAAAATTGTCCGGCACCAAATTGGTAACAATAATACTTTCACTATCGCCCGTTATGTACTGCGTAGACATTATCGAATTAACATCATCAACAAATTCGACAGTTTCTACAGCTTTTCCAAATTCCCGAATTCGCTCAAGAAAGTCTCTCTCGAAAACTGATTGATAGGGCCGTTCAAGCCCGATAAGAATGATAACCTGACCGCCAAAAGTTTCATCAATATGATTCGAGATATTCCGGGCATAGTTTCCTTCAGGCAAATAACGCATGTTATTATTGTCAAGTTTCAGTTTGGGAATCTGGAAACAAAAAAATACAGTAACTGCAATAACAATGCCAACGATTAAATGTGGACGATGAAATAACTTTTTCATAACTTGACTTTTATCATTAAATACCCTACTTTTAAAATACAAAACAACACACAGTATTATTAAATATGTCGTGTAGGCTACAAAACATTTCGATGTGTAGGTTTGGCTACATTTTTTGTAAAAATGCAGGGAGTGAAATATGAAAGAAAAAAAGGAAAACAGAAAGATTCGTTATAGTAAGATGGTTATGTAGCGCCTAAGCCGGACTTGCCGTTTTTCAGGCAGGCTTATAAGGTGGCTCGGAATTGTCAGCCATCGACTGCCAATAATTCCGCCTGTTAATATATGCAGTAT
>WRLP01000014.1 GCA_009777535.1 Treponema sp. | reverse complement strand
TTGCACAAAATGTGCTTGTTGAACCGGAGTTTGGGATACCTGTTTTTGATTATGCCGCGTTTCTTGCGGCAGTAACTGATGAAGAACAGGAAGCAATACCGCAGAGTATCCGCAACAACAGATACTTTCTCGAAAGCCTGCGGTTAGCAAGACTGGCTCAGGATACGTATGACTACGGGGATTATGATACTTCCGCTAATTTCGCCCAGGAAGCGATTCGTTATGCACAGCTTTCAGATGAATATGTTGCCCTGCAGCTCAAAATTAAGGAAGCCAACGATGCCATCACGGCGGCAAAGCAGCGTCTGGACTGGGCATCTTCAAGCGGCGCAGACAGACAATATCCCTATGAATATAACGAAGCCCAAAATTATTACAATACCAGCATAGCAGCCCGAGCCGAGGAAGAGTGGGATGAGGCTATCATAGCCGCTAACAGAGTCATTGAGTTATTGGCGTATATCACCGCCCCCGATGCCACGTCTGACAGAATATACCTACCAGCGCAGTATACGGTCAGAACCTGGGAAACCTTCAGGGACTGTCTGTGGAATATCGCCGGACGCTCATGGGCTTATGGAGATCCCTTCAAATGGAGGCTTATATATGATGCAAACCGGTCAAAAATGCCTCAACCGGAAAATCCTGACCTCATTGAGCCGGGTATGATTCTTGATATTCCAAGTATTCAGGGTGAAACCAGGCAGGGAATGTGGAATTCCAATCAGACCTACACTGACAGGTAATTCGATATAAGAGATGAAGCAGCCCGGGGAAAACCGGGCTGTTTTTGTTTATATCCGTTTGTTATGCTCTCTAAGATACAGGGCCAGAGCACTGCCCATGAGCGCATGTATATAGGGGTGCTTTCCAATGCCTTCGTGTACTTCATCAGCATCAACCAAAGATACTTTGATAAATTCATCATCATCAAGGCTTTGTTTGCCGGTATTGATCAGATCTTCGGCAAGGAAAAAATGTACACGATTTGACATTATTGCCGGATTGGGACTGAATTCCCCGATTTTTTTTATTTTTCCGGGTTTGTAACCGGTCTCCTCATGCAATTCCCTGGCCGCAGCTTCCTGCGGATTTTCTCCCGGCTCAAAAACGCCGCCGGGAAATTCCAGGCTTAGGCTCTGCGCCCCATGCCGCCATTGCCACACCATGACAAATTTCGTTCCTTTTGGGCTGTCAATCACCGGTACTACAATAGCCCAATCCTTTGCATCAATAACCGAAAATTTATGCAATTCGCCCGATGTCTGCTGGAGCTTAGGGGGTTTGCAATATGATTCCCAAACAGAAAAAACTTTGCAATCAAATACCAGCTCACGTCTTTCTTCATTCCACACAAGTTTTTTTTCATTCATAAGAGACAGCTTAATGCAATATTCGCCTCTGGTAAATGAGCTCTATCCCCAGGACCAAGCTCTGTCCCCTCAAATCAAGCTCTGTCCCCAAGACCCAGCTCTGTCCCCCGCGCCGTGCGGTTGACACAAACGGCTACACAAGACAATACTTAATCCATGAGCCTTGCGGATAAATTTACTCTTCTTAGAATTATTCTGGCGCCGGTTTTTTTTATCGTTTACCTGCTGCCTATCTTTTTCCCTTCATGGTTCCCGCACGGCTCGGGCTGGACTGTGCCTGTTTTCTGGCTGATTGCAATTGTCGCTGAATTGACCGATATGTTTGACGGAATGGCTGCCCGCAAACTCAACGAGGTAAGCGATTTTGGTAAATTTTTCGATCCATTTGCGGATACCCTCTTTCAGATAACCTGCTTTCTCTGCCTGGTTATAACTGGTATTTTTCCCGTAATACTTTTCCTGGTGGTTATCTACCGGGAATTCAGCATACTCCTTATCCGCAATTTAATGTTAAAAATGGGCGTTACCATGGGCGCCCGCATCAGCGGAAAAGTCAAAACTGTCACCTATATCATCGCCGGGGCTGTTGCCCTTCTTGCAACCAGCGTCCAGCGTCTTGAAATCCTGGAATTTCTGTATCCGATAATAAAAAACACCGCTGTTGTCTTATTCTCAATTTCGGTAATTGTTGCCGTTGTGTCGTTCTTTGATTATCTTTCGGCCTTTAAGAAAGCAAGCAAAATCAGGGGTCAGAGCTCAAATTAAACGCCCATGCAGGTTCCTACAGCCCTGGCAGTATCGATCATATAGTGATCCAGGGGCACAGCCTTTACTTTCCCTTCCGGAACACTGAGATCGATCGAAACAATGTCATTGCCATCAAGGGCGACCATACGCCCGTATTCGCCCCTGGCAAGAAGATCCGCCGCAGCAGTACCAAGGCTTGTCGCAAGAACCCGGTCAGAAGCGCTGGGGATGCCGCCGCGCTGGACATAGCCAAGGACAGTAGCCCGGCTCTCTATACCGGTTTCATCGCTTATTTCACGGGCGATGCGATAGGCGGTAGACGGGCCGTGTTCAAGACGGTATTTTTTTCTGCCCTTTTTGTCCATTCGCGATTCTTCTATTGACATCGCTCCTTCCGCGGCAACCACAATCGAAAAATGCTTACCAGATTGTCTGCGTTCTTTAAGATGACGGGCTATTATGTTTACATCGTAGGGAATTTCAGGAATAAGAATGGTATCGCCGCCGCCGGCAACACCGGCGTAAAGGGCAAGCCAGCCGGCCTTGTGCCCCATCAGCTCTATGACAATTACCCGGCTGTGGCTTTGCGCCGTTGAATGCAGCCGGTCAATGGCTTCAGTTCCGATTGACAATGCGGAATGGAAACCAAAAGAACGATCAGTGCCGACGATGTCGTTGTCTATGGTTTTGGGAAGGCCGATTATATTCAGCCCTTCACAGGCAAGTTTGTATCCTGTAGTATGGGTTCCATTGCCTCCAAGCAATACCAGACAGTCCAGGCCGAGTTTATGGTATGTATCCTTGATAGCCAAGACCTTATCGCCGACAATATCACCCGCTTCATACGTTTCATGTTTGAAAGGTTTCTCTCTGCTCGCCCCAAGGATCGTTCCGCCCTGCGTCAATATGCCGGAAAAATCACCTGGTTTTAACAGCCGTGCATTTTCTTCAATAAGACCGGTGAAACCATTGGCAATGCCGATAATGCTCATGCCGTAACGGTTGTACGCCGCCCTGCACACTCCCCTGATGGCGGCATTCAGCCCGGGGCAATCGCCTCCGGCTGTAAGAATACCGAAGGTTTTGGTAACGCTGGTGCGTTTTTCTCCCATAACCATATTATATGTTCAACGGATATTATTTCTCAAGTGGCGTTTTTTCAGTTTTTGCCTCATTCCAAATTGCATCCATCTGCGCCAGATTTTCTTTCTTCATCTCATGCCCCGCTTCTTTCATTTTTTTCTCCACATACTTAAAACGTTCAGTAAACTTGCTGTTTGTTCTGCGGAGAGCCAGCGAAGGCTCTATGTTCAGATAACGACTCAAGTTTACAGCTGAAAAAAGGAGATCCCCCAGCTCCTCCTCAATTTTTTCACGGGAAGTCTCGGTTGCATCTGTGTTATGCGCAACACAATTCACGGCTTCCCTCACCTCTCGCAGCTCCTCCTGCACTTTTGCAATCACCCCGTCAATATCAGGCCAGTCAAAGCCGGCCTTTGCCGCTTTTTTCTGCAGCTTCCAGGCGCGATCCAGTGGAGGAAGGGAGCGGCTTACCTCATCAAGAATCGAATCTTTTGCCTTGCGGCCTTCCTTTTCAATTTTTATTTTTGCCCAGTTATCAAGCACTTCTGCGCTGTCTTTCACTTTTAGGTTCTCGAATACATGAGGATGACGGCGTATCAATTTATCCGTAACTCCCGTCAAAGCATCGGCTACAGAAAACGCCCTGTCTTCCTCGTACATATACGAAAGCATTGTCGCCAGCAAAAAAATATCCCCCAGCTCCTCGGCAATGTGCGCAGGCTCCTTTTCATCAATGGCCTCTATGCATTCATAACACTCCTCGATTAAGGCCTCTCTTAGTGCCGCCGGATTTTGTTCCCTGTCCCATGGGCAGCCGTCCGGCCCCCGCAGTTTTGCCACAACATCGTACAGCGCCTTAAAAGATTCATCTGCTTTCATGCTGCCCCTCTGTGGAAATTTTCTTTTTCGCCCAATATGGCAGCAATGTTTCCGGTTCGCAGACAAGAACACGCATTAAAAGATCGGCACCGGCATCCAGTACCGGAACAAGCATTTCCCATTCAGTATCTGAAAAATCTGAAAGAACCCAGCCGGCTATATTTTTCCCGCTTCCTACCCGCCCGCCTTCGCCGGGCTTCCTGTCATCAGGCCGGCCTATACCGATGCGCAGCCGCCAAAAATCAGCGGTTCCGAAAACTGATTTCATGGAGCGCAGGCCATTATGCCCCCCAAGGCCGCCGGAAAATTTCAGTGAAATGGTTCCAAGGGGAAGCTCCAGCTCATCATGAACCAGCAGAATTTTCTCAGGCCTAATTTTGAAAAAAGACGCCACGCCGAAAACTGACTTCCCCGAAAGGTTCATGTAGGTTTCCGGCATCAGGAAGTGAATCTTCGCATTTGGAGATTCCTGATTTTTCTGTCCGGCGGGAATTTCGTCTAACGGAAATCTTTCCTGAATACTGGAAATAATCCTCCCGTTGTCTACTGCTGTATACCAGCCACCATATTTTTTCTGCCAGCTCAGGGAATCAAAAAATGGAAGGACTTCCGCGAGCATCCTGCCTGCATTATGCCGGTTACGGGAATATTCAGTACCAGGATTGCCAAGGAAGGCAACAAGCTGTATCATCAAGCGCTCCTGATTATATAATACACCGGCATATCAAATATGTGAATTAGTGATTGATCCTCATCACTTGCAGGGATAAAATGCAGTAATTATGACAGATAAGGAACTTCTGGCAAAAATTGATTCATCTTCCGGTGAGAAAATATTCAGCGGGCTTTACGGTGCGGAAGAAGTGAATACCGCGCGGCAGCGTTACAAAGCCCTTATTGATGGAATGAGAGAAAACGGACAAGCCGGTTTCCCCGAAACTGAACTTGCTGAAACTGATGGAAATATCCGGGTTTTCAGCGCCCCCGGCAGAACCGAGCTGGGCGGCAATCATACGGATCATAACCGCGGCAGGGTACTGGCTGCGTCAATTCAGCTTGATAATGTCGCCATGGTGCGCTCGCGCGCTGACAATACCGTGTTCTTCCGCTCAACCGGTTATCCAGATGCTAAGGTCTCTCTTGTGGATTCAAGCGGAACGCCAGATTTGGATCCCAGGACGGAAGAACACGGAAAGACCGATGCCCTTGTCCGCGGCATTGCAGCGGAATTAAAAAAACGCGGCTGCCGCGCCGGGGGCTTTTCAGCTAACGCTGATTCTACGGTGCTGCCCGGATCGGGGCTTTCATCGTCAGCGGCCGTGGAAGTGCTTCTTGCACGCATTTTCGACTGCCTGTACGGTGAAGGAAAACGAAGCCCCCTGGAAACGGCCCAAATCGGGCAGATTGCAGAGAATGTTTTTTTCAGCAAGCCGTGCGGCCTTATGGATCAAACAGCCTGCGCCACCGGCGGTGCTGTCGCCATTGATTTTGCTGATGCCGCCAATCCAAAAGTAAAAGAAATCAACTTCGATCTTTCAGGAATCGGATATGCGCTATGTGTGGTAAATACCCACGGAAGTCATGCTGATTTAACTCCCGATTATGCTTCAATCCCCGCAGAAATGAAATCTGTAGCGGCTTTTTTTGGTAAATCCGTACTCAATGAAATTAATCGGGAAGCAATATTGACAAGCGCAAAGGAACTGCGAAATACCCTTGGAGACAGGGCGTTTTTGAGAGCGCTTCATTTTTTTAATGAAAACGAACGGGTTGACGCAATGGCTGCCGCGCTCGCGAAAATGGACGAAGCGGGCGGACAGGATAAAAAACTGCAAATCTTTTGCCAATACCTCGACTTGGTAAATGAGTCCGGGGATTCTTCTTGGGAATTATTACAGAACGTGTATTCTCCGGGCAATCCTGAAATTCAGGGTATCAGCGTTGCGCTTGCGCTGAGTAAAAGTTTTCTTAAAAACCAAAAATTACCTGGCGCCGCCAGAGTCCACGGCGGAGGTTTTGCCGGTACAATACAGGCATACGTCCCGTTGGATGCCGTGGATGCCTACCGGAAATTTATCGAGCCGGCATTTGGAAGTGGTTCGGTAACCATTCTGCGCATCAGGCCCATAGGCGCGGTTGAGTTGATATTTTGACAGCACGGCGTAGTCATTGTAGGCGCCAAAGCTGTATAATTCAGAGTGATTACCATCTCCCAAGGCGGATGGGTTTTCTTTGGATGCTGCCGTTTCTCGAAGCGGCACTGTCGCCCACCTAAAGGTGGGCTCACATTATAAGCCATGGTAGCCATTGTTGGTGCCTGGGCTGTATAAATTTTTTCGTAATAACGCCGCTTAACGCGGCGCTGTTACAGGTTTCCGGAGTTAATACCGCCTCCCAAGGCGGATGGGTTTTCTTTGGATGCTGCCGTTTCTCGAAGCGGCACTGTCGCCCACCTAAAGGTGGGCTCACATTATAAGCCATGGTAGCCATTGTTGGTGCCTGGGCTGTATAATTTCATTCGTAATAACGCCGCTTAACGCGGCGCTGTTATTTAGCCAAGATGGCTCAGTCGGTAGCGCGGCACACTCGTAATGTGCAGGTCCGGGGTTCGATTCCCCGTCTTGGCTGTAATTTTTTTTCTATTTTTGAAACTTTGAAAAAGTGATAAATGCAACGCTGAATGATAACTTGGGGAATCGAAACTTTTTTGCGGCCGGTTTAAGGCGAGACATCGCAGCCTTAAACCGGTAAACCGGCAGGGCGCCCAAATAAAGCACAGCGACAGCTGTGTAGATGTATAATGCCGCACGGCGTAGCGCTAAGTAAATGCCATCAAGACAGGATTTGCGTGAAGGCTTTAGCCTGAACAGCGCGCTCGGACGACCGGTTTAGCAAAAAAGACGGCCTGGAGCCCCGAAGCAGGATGTTGAGGGGCGGAAGGCGATTCCCCGTCTTGGCTCACAATTAAAAACATGATTCACGAAATTCGCGGGCAGAAGGTCATGCTTAAGATGAATAGGAAAGTTTGAGATCACAAATTGTGATCTCAAACAACAGTCGTGGAGGGCGGCGGTATGCTCCAAATGTTTTTCTGAACATGGCGTATCAATGTTGTCAACCGTTTAAATTCTGAATACGCACATCGACTGTGTCATGGCTTTAATGCATTCACCGGTATTACATAAACACCGTCTTCGCGTTTCCAGCCCAAACCGCCGCCTGTCATAACCACAAGGCATGAGGGTTCTCTTGCCCCATCAGACACAATTTTCTTCTTTAGCCTGAGCAAGGTCTGGGCGGCACCTTCAACCTGGTTTTCGCCGAGTTTTATTTCGAAGGCTCCCCATGCGCCGTCTTTCATTTCAACGATTGCGTCAACTTCCAGATTACTGTTATCCCTGTAATGATACAGAGATGCGCCATGCAATTCAGCGTATGCGTACAGATCACGCAGACAAAGATTTTCAAACATAAAACCATAGGTATTAAGATCTTCGAGCAAGCGCTGCCTTCCAATACCAAGGGCTGCGATAGCCAGAGAAGGATCGGCAAATATCAATTTCCCAGACATCCGAATCCTGGTTTTAGAGCGGATACCCGGCATCCAACCTGGAATTTCTTCTATTACAAATATACGTTTAAGATCGGCTGTATAATCTGCGATACTGTTGCGTGAAAGCATTGTATCATTACCGGCAATATCTCTGGTTAAAGTAGCGTCACTGACTGTTGTAGCATTATTCCTGGCCAATGAGCGCAGAAGAACATGCAACTTTGACGAATTTCGTTTTGAAAAATTATCATTGAATAAATCATTTTTAAGAAGCGCGTTAATATACTCAACAGAAACGCTCCCGGCCTTTTCGAGAGGCAAATTAAGTGTCTGCGGCCAACCGCCGCGAATAGTAATATCTATAAGATGTACAAGGTCAATATCCGCAGTAAATGGATTAATTTTTTTACCTGAAAACAATGAAATTAAAGACACTGCAGCATCAGAATCACCGGACTCATACAGTGTCATGGGGCGCATCCGTACTATGGCAATCCTGCCCGCCCCGCTGTGCTTGTACGATTCACGAGGAGGGGTAACAGAGCCGGTTAAAATGTACTTCCCAAAACCTGGGTTTTGATCAACATTAAATCTGACTGCATCCCAAATACCGGGAACTTCCTGCCATTCATCTATGACATGGGGTGTCTTTCCTTCCAGCACGAGAGAAGGGTTAAGCTCTGCCCTTGTTTTATTGTTGTAATCACCGGCTGGATCCATAATATACGTGATACTATTCGCGTGGTTAAGGGATGTCCATGTTTTTCCGCACCATTTAGGCCCCTCTACGGAAACAGCGCCGAATAATTTTAGATATTCCCTAAGTTTTTTATCGACAAGCCTGGTTTTATAGCCTTCTCTTTTCAAAGACATAAGATCCCCTTGCTTAAACCTTACGTGAAAACTTGGCAAAAAGCAAGTGAAATTCTGTGCAAAAAGCAAATGGCCTCTTGTGTACATGGTTTCAGGCGTTATGCTCATATGCTCTTGACACTAAAACAGAGCGTGCTATTATACAGCTAAAGGAGTTTTGTATGAAAAAACTGGTAAAGCTGATTGGATTAATCGCCCTTATAACGGCGGCCGGGTTTACAATGATTGCCTGTCCCTCGGGTGGAGGCTCATCGGACGGTTCTGGATACGTTCCATCGGGCGGTTCCAATTACGGTAATTTCACGTTGAGAGGCAAAACTTATACGTTTGGCCAGGAAGGTGAAATACAGGACTACGGTTCGGAGTTTAGCCTGTGCCTGTTTACAGAGCAAACAGAAGATCTCTACATCATTATTGAATTTGATTTGTATGGCCCCGAAAATAGTGATGTATTGGTTGCAGGGACATACAACATGTCTGAAACAAACAAGCCATTTACTTTTGACTTTGGTTGTGTGGATATGAACACAAAAGATGACTCGAATTATTATTATGTCTCCGGAGGAACTGTAAAAGTAACTGTTTCGGGAAAAGGGGAAAATGCTACATATACCATAACAATTGACTGCACCCTAGAAGACGATGATGAAAAACCAGCCGGAACAGTAAAAGGAACTTACAAGGGACCTATCACTTATATATAAATTTTAGCAAGTTACCCGCTTTTAACCAAAATCCGCACTGCCTCAACAGCAGTTTGTATCGCAAGGCTGGTGTCATGGCAGTGGGGGTTGTCCATTCCGCTGCGCTCGCGTTCCTGGTTCCATATTACATTAAGAACACAGCCGGCACGCGCGCCGAGAATTTGGCTTACAATGTAAAGGGTGGCGCTTTCCATTTCCGAGGCGAGGCAGCCGGCCTTTATCCATGCGTCCCACTTGTCTTTAAGCTCATAACCGGCCGGCATACGGGCGGGACTGTGCTGGCCGTAAAATGAATCCTTGCATTGCACAATCCCCGCATGCCACCGTGCTTTCATATTTTTCGCCGCTTCCACGAGGGCGTTTGTAATGTCCAGATTTGCCACGGCAGGGAACTCAATGGGAACATATTCCCTGGTGGTGCCTTCCATGCGTATTGCGCCGGTGGCAATAACCAGGTCTCCGCCTGTTATGGGCAGCGCCATGCCTCCGCAGGTACCGACCCTGATAAAATTCCTTACGCCTGTCGAAAATAGTTCTTCCACTGCGATAGCAGTAGACGGCCCTCCCATTCCGGTGGATATTACCATCACCGTCTTGCCGGCAAGTTCGCCCAGCCAGGTGGTGTACTCCCTGTTCTGACAATGAAAACGGGGATTTTCCAGATACGAGGCGATTTTTTCCACTCGTCCGGGATCCCCGGGGAGGATTGCATATAACGCACCGTGCGTGCTGTTAAAACCAATGTGATACTGTTTTTCCATCTTAACTCCTGGTTGCTTGCTTTACCTTACTTTTTCCGCTTAATAATAACCACAACACAAACAATTAACAACGCCCCGCTGCCAATGGCCGCCCAAACCCAGAAAGGCATCTGCCGGTTATTGGGCTCATCGCTGTTTTCGGAAATTGCAGAGGCAGAGTCACCAACAACAACCTCTGTTTCTGCGGCAGCTAAAACAGATGGGAATACCGGCTGTATGTTTCGCCATTCTCCTGTATTAACATAAGTTTCCTCAATGTAGGCGGGGTTTACTTCCTCTACCTCGACATATTCCCGCCTGTCTTCATTCCAGGTGTAGAAAAACCATCTGTTGTTTCTGGGGCTTGGTGGATCGGGAACCCAGTCCGGCCCCCCTGCTACTTGAGGCCCTTCGTGGTATTGCGCCCTAAACCCGTACATACCTTTGTATGTGATAAATTCAACTGGTGGAGGCTGGTCATCTTGACGGCTAATATAAATAGGCGCTTCACAATACCACTTTATTTTATTGGTTTGCGGCTCGTATCCACATATATCCAATGTAGTACTAATGCCAGCAACAAATTGTAATATTTCATCAAAACCGTCTCCGTTAAAATCATTGATTATACATAACCCATTACTTATAACAACACCCTGTAAGCTTTGATACCATGAAGTATAATATACCGGTATATTTGTATTATCCAAAAGAATCATTTCTCTAAAAACAATTTCTTTGTTGCCAATGTCAACAATATAAATAAAAAGACCTATAAGATTTCTATTTCTACGTGCGTCGTCACTATCATATCTATACCACCCGACAAGCCAATTTATACCTCCAGGAATGCCAAAGTTAAATTCTTCAATAAATACGATTTCGTCTCCCCTCGTCCTTCTTGTGTCAATCTCGTACAATAGATTTATCACCTGTTCTTTATCCTGTGTATAAGAAAAAACAGAAATAAATATAAACAGAGACGCTAGCCCTAATATCTTTTTCATTTTAATTTGTTTATCCTCCTGTTACCTCACGCAAAGACGCAAAGAAGAAATATTTTTTACCACTAACCTCACGAACTACTCTCATTCCTCAATTACTTCTCCAACTTCTACATATTCCCGTTTTTCTGCATCCCAGGTGTAAAATATCCATTTACCATTTTTTGGATTTGGATCGGGAACCCAGCCGGGGCCGCCTGCAACTTCGTTCTGCCAAAAAAACACTTTAAACCCGTACATGCCATTGTAAGTCATAAACTCAACGGGCGCTGGGCCGTACTCGGAGTCAATGATTCTAAAAGGTATTGTACAATATGGTATAAAATCATCTTTCTCCACGTTATAACCCCAAACAATTATCTCAAACGCACGTCCATAAAATCCATATTCAAATATTTCATCAATGCCGTCTCCGTTGAAATCTCCAAAAGAACTAGTTGAATTACCTATACGGGTGCCAGGAATATCCTGCATTATGTTAAAGCTGCTACGGTTTTCAAGATTAAAACTGGTTAAATAATACCTTTTTTCTATTTTGTCATCACTAATAGCATAAATGAGTATTCCACTACGGTCACTCAATTGAACAATCCAATTGTCTCCTCCGGGTATCCCAAATTTTGCTTTTTCAATAAAAACAACATCAAGATCTCGTTCTATAATCCTTCTTTCATTTTTGCGTAAAAATTCTATCAAATCTTCAGAACTTAAAGATACATTGGAGTGGCTATCACCTGTCTCATGTAAATCATTTTGCTTTATTACTTGTGATGAAGATGATACACTAGTGGTGGTATTTGTTTTATTCCCAAAACATGACAAAAAAAATAATATCAACACAAATAATAATAAATAATTTTTTCTTTTCATGACAAATTCATCCTTTTTTCCGTAGAAGATTATCACTCGAAGAGTGATAATCGATGGCAGGCCTGCTCAACATCGGCGCGGTGGCCGAATGCGGAAAAGCGGATAAAGCTCTGGCCAGCCGGGCCGAAGCCTGAACCCGGCGTTGTAACAACCTGGCACCTGTCAAGAATTTTGGCAAAGACTTCCCAACTGTCCTGCCCGGGGAAATGCGCCCAAATATAGGGCGAGTTATCGCCGCCTACGCATTTTATTCCCAGCTTTTCCAGAGTCCCCCTGATTAAACGGGCATTTCCCAGATAAAAGTCGCACAGTTCCCGCACTTCCTTCAGGCCGTTGCCGTCTAGGGCGGCAAGCCCTCCGGCCTGGGCGATATTGGAAGCACCGTTAAAGATTGTACCTGCAATCCGCGCCCAGTCCGCATTTACGCTCTCCCCGCCGGAATATTTTAGCTCTTTTGGAACCACGCTCCAGCCAAGGCGCACACCGGTAAAGCCCGCCGGTTTGCTGAATGAATTAACCTCTATGGCGCAGGTTCTTGCCCCTTCGATTTCGAATATGCTCCTGGGCAGGCCGCTGTCTCGTATATATTCAGAGTATGCTGCATCGAAAATGATAAACGAGCCGTTCTTTTGCGCGGCCTTTACAAGTGCCCCCAACTGTTCGCGGGTAGAAACCGCGCCGGTTGGGTTGTTAGGTGAACAGAAATAGATCAGGCAGTTTGGCGGAAGCATTGAAAGGTCGGGGAAGTAGTCGTTCTCCGCCGTGCAGGGAAGATAGGTAATGCCCTTGTAGCCATCACCCGCAAATTCTCCTGCCGCACCGATAAGAACCGATCCGTCCACATAAACAGGATAGGACGGATCCTGCACCGCCACCCTTGTTCCCGCTCCAAACAGCAACTGCAGGCGGCCAATGTCGCACTTTGCCCCGTCGGAAATAAAAATCTCGTCCGCGGCGAATTGGCCGCCGTAGAAAACAGCCGAAATTTTTTCCCTAAGCAGAATGAGCCCCTCGTCCTGATAGCCCGAATACCCTTCCACGGTTCCCAGTTTTTTTGCACCTTCCACAAGGCCGGCATTTATGTGCGGCAGGACAGGTTCGGTGGTGTTTCCAACACCCAGGCTGATTATCTTTGCATCGGGATGGGCGGCGGCGTATTCCCTCCGGCGCTTGGCGATTTCTGGGAATAAATATCCCGCCTTGATATTTGCAATACACGGATTTCTTTTAATCATGTTCACTCCAGTGTGGCAAAATAATCTTCGGCCGTTTCAGGGCGGCGTATCTGCACGACCGAGCCGTCCTGGCGCAGAAGCAATTCCCCGCAGCGCAGTTTGCCGTTGTAGTTAAAACCCATCGACCTGCCGTGCGCCCCGGCGTCGTGTATCACAACAAGGTCGGCGTGCGCAGCATCTTCGGCGGCTGTAACTATCTTTGGCAGTTTACGCTGCACGGCGAATTTATCGTTGTTTTCACAGAGACTGCCCACCACATCGTATACTTCGCTTAACGGAGCGTCTTCCTTTCCGGGAATTGTTATGTGATGATACGCTCCGTACAGACCCGGCCGCATCATATCGGCCATGCAGGAATCAAGCCCTATATAATTACGGTAGATTCCCTTTCTGTGAATCGCCCTGCTTACAAGCCAGCCGTGGGGGCCTGTTACAGTTCTGCCCCACTCCGTACGGATACCTAATGGATCAAGCCCTGCCGGTTTTATTATTTCGTTATACGCATTTTGAATACCGGCGGCCAAAACCCCGTATTCAACGGCCTGCTGTTCAGGCCTGTAGGGAATACCGACGCCCCCGCCCAGATTGATAAACTCGAAGGTTATGCCGGTTTTATTTTTTACCTCTACGGCAAGTTCAAAAAGCATTCGGGCTGTTTCAACATGATATGGAACGGAAAGCTCATTTGAAGCCACCATTGTGTGCAGAGCGAAACGCCCCACCCCCTTTTCCTTTAACAGGGCAAAACCTGAAACGATCTGTTCCCTTGTAAGGCCGTACTTGGCTTCCTCCGGCCTGCCGATAATGGCATTGCCCTCTTTCAGCGGGCCGGGATTATAGCGCAGAGAAACAAGTTCAGGCAGGCCGGCGGTTTTTTCCAAAAACCCGATATGGGTAAAATCATCAAGGTTGATAATCGCGCCCATTTTTCGGGCTGTTTCGTATTCCCGCGCGGGCGTTTCGTTGGAGCTGAACATTATGTCTTCGCCGCTGATTCCGGCCATCTCAGAGAGCAGCAGTTCCGTATAACTGGAACAGTCGGCGCCAAGCCCTTCCGCCGCGAGTATTTTTAAGATACGGGGATTGGGCAGCGCCTTTACCGCAAAGTAATTCTTGTAACCGGAAAAAACCGAGAACGCTGCCTTAATCCGGCGGATATTTTCGACAATGCCCTTTTCATCATAAAGATAAAAAGGGGTCGGATACTGCTGTGCCAGCTTTTCAACAGCGGCCTTATCCAGGGGAAAATATTTTCTGTTCATCTAGCTTAAATATCCCCTGTGCCTTAAAAGCTCGGCGTTTAGTATGCCCCCGCCGGCCGCGCCCCTTACTGTGTTATGCGAAAGAGCGGTAAAACGGATATCAAAAACATTACACGGCCTCAGCCTCCCGATAACAACAGCCATTGCCTTGTCGGCGTCCCTGTCCTTGCGTGGCTGCGGCCGGTTGTCTTCATCGCGGTAAATAATCGGCTGTTTGGGGGCCATGGGAAAATCCGCCTCCTGCGGAAGCCCCTTAAACGCGCCCCATATCTTTTTGATCTCGTCCATAGAAGCGGGCTTCTTTTCGCCGAACTCCAGGCAGACACAGGCAGTATGCCCGTCTGTTACCGAAACACGGTTGCAGTGTGCAGAAATATTCGGCAGGGCTGCATTTTTGAAAATGCCGTTATCAATGGAGCCGAAAATCTTAAGCGGCTCTTTCTCGGACTTTTCTTCCTCGCCGCCGATGTAGGGAACAATGTTGTCGATCATGTCCAGGCTTGGGACGCCCGGATAGCCCGCGCCGGAAACCGCCTGCATGGTGGTTACAATGAGACGCTTCGATGGGAAACCGGCCAGCGCAAGGGCATGTACCGGCGCCATATAGCTTTGAATTGAACAGTTGGGTTTTACCGCTATAAAGCCCCGGCTCCAGCCGCGCGCCTTCTGCTGCGCCGGAATAATGTCGGTGTGATGGGGATTAATTTCCGGTATCAAGACCGGCACGTCGCTTGTCCAGCGGTGCGCGGACGCGTTGGAAATAACCGGAATGCCGGCGGCGGCGTATGCCTCCTCCAGGCTGCGGGTTTCATCCTTGCCCATTTCCAGGGCGGAAAACACAAAGGAACAATCACCGCGCTTAAAAGCGACGGCGGCGCAGCCGACATCGTTTGCATCCTGCACCATAATCGCTCCCACATTACGGGAAAAAGTTTTTACATGATGCCACCTGCCGGCAACAGCCTGCTCATATTTTTTTCCTGCGCTTCGCGGCGATGCCGCCACATAACGCACTTCAAACCAGGGGTGATCGTTTAAAAGGGTGATATATTGCTGCCCGACCATTCCTGTCGCGCCTAAAATACCAACGGGAATCTTTATCATTTTTTTCTCCTTTAATAAAGCAATGATTAAATCCAATCGAGGATTTAATCATTGCCTCTTACCCGTATTTGCGCAATGAAATGAGCAAATACAAAGGGAATCGCTGATTAGCATCAAGTTAATCAGCGATTCACTAACAATGTCTTAACTGGATAAGACGCCCAAATCTACCATTGCCTTTCTTAGAACCGCCTCACTTGCAGGGGCAAGTTTTCCCAGGGGCAGCCTTGTCGGCCCTCCGGGAAGCCCCGCCCACGAAAGAGCCTGCTTGATTGGAATGGGATTGGTTTCTACAAAGGCCGCCTTCATAAAGGAAAGCAGCTCATAGTGAATCCTGCGAGCTTCATCAAATTTTCCTTCAAGACCTGCCGCTGTCAGAGCCTTAACTTTCCCTGGCAGCAAATTGGAAATAACCGAAACTATGCCGTCGCCGCCAAGGGCTAAAAGAGGCAGATTAAAACTGTCGTCGCCGGAAAGAACAGTAAAGTAACCGCCTTCGGCCTTCCGCGGCGCTGCGACTTCTTTAATAATATCGCCCATCTGGTTCAGATCGCCCGATGATTCCTTAACGCCGGCAATGCCCGGTATCCTGGAAATTTTTTCCATAAGCGGCGCGGGGATATTCCTGCCAGTTCTGGAAGCGATATTGTAAACAATGATCGGTATCCCCACTTTTGCGGCAGCCTCAAAATGTTTTAGAAGCCCGTCGTCATTTGGTTTATTATAATAAGGGGTTACAACAAGGGCGCCGTCCGCGCCCATGCGTTTAGCCCGTTCTGTATACATTACCATGTGTTTAGTGTCGTTTGATCCTGTTCCTACGACTACCGGTACCTTGCCCCTTGCTTCATCTACTGCGATTTCGATAAGAATGTCTTCCTCGCCTTCATCAAGGGTTGGATTTTCACCGGTGGTACCAAGAGGGACAATGCCGTCAATGCCTTCAGCAATCTGAAAAGCAATAAGTTTTCGGAAGCCCTCGTAATCAACTTCACCTGAGTCCTTCATTGGCGTAACAAGAGCTGTATACGCCCCCCGAAACTTTGTCATATATTACTCCTTTCCCTTTTGGGGTTTGCTGATACTAAAAGCATCCCATTTCTGCAAGCATTTCGTCAATCGTGAAAACCCCGCGGCGCTTTTCGCCGTCCTGCCCAGCCGATATCAGCCATTGGGCGGCTCGTATTGCACCGGTGGCAAAGCCTTCCCTGCTGCGGGCGGTATGGGTTATTTCGATTGTGTCCGCCGCGGAATCCAAAAACAGGCTGTGCAGCCCGGGAATGGTTCCCATTCTAAGGCTGGGATAGTGAAGCTCATCCGGCTCCGGTCTGCGGTTCATGGTTTCCCAAACTACATTCTTTTTACGGCTTACCCTTGAAAGAACTCCTTCCACCAGGGTTTTGGCGGTTCCGGACGGGCTGTCCAATTTTTTATTATGATGAGCTTCAAAACCGCCCACATCGAATTCAGAAAATTCATTAACCAGATTTGCCGCATACCAGGCAATGGAAAAAAACAGATTCACTCCGATGGAAAAATTATTTGCCCAAAGCATTGCGCTTTGATTGGCCTGTACCGCTTTCTTTGCTTCGTCTATTTTATCATGCCAGCCGGTTGTTCCAATTACCGAAGGGATTTTTCTTTCAGCCAGCGCGATAATATTCCCAAGAGCCGAGCCAGGCTGGGTAAACTCGATTGCTACATCGGCGACTTCAAGGTTTTCCGCCTCTGCAATGCTCCTGCTTATTTTCACATTTGTTCTGAAAGAACTCCCCTTTGCCGCATTATCAACAACCGCGACAATTACATGCCCCTGGGCGCACGCTATTTCCTCGACAATCTTCCCCATTTTGCCGTAGCCAATAATTGCAATGTTCATAATCTCTCCTAATGTTCAAAAAAATCCAGATGAAGGGCCTTAACAACTTCAGCCGCTTCGGTATCGTTAACAATAAAACTTATATTCACCTTGCTTGCCCCCTGCGAAACCATCTGCACCGGTACGCCTACAAGCTGGCATGTCCTGAAAGCCCTGCTGAGAATTTCCGAAGAGCGTTTAACATTGCCGATGATGCTTACAATGGCTTTTCCGGTTTTAATTTCCACACTGGCAATTCTGCTCAGCTCTTTTTTCAATTCGCCCAGATCATAGGATGCATCCAGGGTAAGTGAAACTGATACTTCGCTCGTGGCAACCATATCAACCGAAATTCGATTCCTGGAAAAAATTGAAAAAACTTCCGCAAGAAAGCCATACTGCCCAAGCATCCTTGTCGAAACAATATCGACAAGGGTTATGTTCAAACGCGCAGTAATGGCGCGTACAGGCAAAATCTTTTTTTTGCCCTGGAGCGAGCCATCGCGCAGGGAAGAAATTATCCTGGTGCCCGGCGCGGCAGGATTGTAGGAATTTTTTACAAGCACCGGTGTTCCGGTTTTCATGCAGGGCTGCATGGCCCTTGGGTGAAGCACCTGCGCGCCAAAGAAAGCCAGTTCCGAGGCCTCCTCGTAACTGACCGCCTCCACCGGCCCTGCTTTTTTTACAATTCTCGGATCCGCGGTCAGTATCCCGTCAACATCCTTCCACACCTGGGCTTCGGCGGCTTTACACGCTGCGGCGATCATTGTAGCGGTAAGATCAGATCCGCCCCTGCCAAGAGTGGTGATACTCCCCTGGGCGTCCTGTGCAATAAAGCCGGTAACAACCGGCAGCGTGCCAGCTTTTATTAAGGGAATTATTTTTTTAGGGATAAGATCCCAGCTCTCTTTTGAAAGTTCAGCCTGCCCGTAATTTGAATCCGAGATAAAACCCAGCTCCCACGCATCGAAGGCTTCGGCCTTAATACCAATAGACTTCATATAAGCCGCTGCAATCCGTACAGACAGCCTTTCACCAAATGAAACAAGGTAGTCCTTTGTCCTTGGCGTTAATTCCCTAATCAGCGAAATTCCCGAAAGAAGGCTGGCAAGCTCATCCATCAGGGTTTTAACCTCTTTTTGAATGGGCAGCTTCAGAGTATTTACCGTTCCCATGTGCAGCTTTTTTATGCGATCAAGAGAAAACTTCCCTGTATTGTACGCCGCATCCGCGGCTTCGAGAAGATGATCGGTTGTATCTCCCATTGCAGACAGAACAAGCACTGGCTTGGCATTAAGATGAGTTTTCACAATTTCAGCTACATGGCGTATCCGCACGGCATTTGCCACCGAACTTCCGCCGAATTTCATTACAATCATGGTAATTCTAAAAATACCAGATGATGGGCAATGTGGGAAGCGGTCGGTTATACACTTGAGTAAAACAAATAGTTTTCCTAAACTGGAGTATGAAGACAGGTATCCGGCTTTCGTTTTCAATGTTTTTTCTGTTAACCGCTTTCCCGCTGTTGTCCCAGCAGGAGGGCGTCTTGTACATTGGAATGAGTCTTGAAGATGTTTTAAGCCGTTTTGGGACGCCCACAGCCGTCTACGCCGCCAGGGGAGAAGAACACTGGCAGGACGATGTGGTTTTTGAATATCCGCAGGGGGATTTTTACATATACAGAGACAGGGTTTGGCAGGCCTCGCTAAGATCAGCGCACGGGATTGCTGTCGGCGATCCCAAACCGGCAGTGCTGCTCACTCTTGGGAGCAATGCCGCCGATCACGGAAATTATGTGCTTTATCAGCTTCCGTCATCGCCGGGAACAGCCTGGCCCCTGGCTCTAAGAGTCAACTTTTCAAACATAGGTATTGTATCGGCGATCTTTATGTATCGTTCTGATTTTTAAGGGAGAAACATGTGGCAAAAATATGCCTATGCCTGACAGCGCCTACCATAGAAAAAAATCTGGACACGCTAAAAAAATATCGTGGGAGCATTGACCTCGCGGAACTCAGGGTTGATTTTCTCGCGGCTGATGAGCGCCTGCGGATACGGCACTTTCCAAAGCTTGCCGGTCTTCCTGTAATACTGACAATCCGCCGTGATATAGACGGGGGTAAATTTACAGGCGGCGAAGGCTCCAGGATAAAACTGCTTGCGCAAGGGCTTGCCTATGCAGAAGCGGACACCAGGAATAATTTCGCCTATGTCGATATTGAAGATGATCTTGATGTGCCGAGCCTTGAAGAAGCCGCGCGCACATTCGGCACCAGAATTATACGTTCCTACCATAATATAAACGGAACAGACATCAATATTTCCGCAAAGATAAAATCCATGCAGCGTGTCGAAAATGATATTATCAAAATAGCCGTAACCGCCAAATCAACAGCCGAAGTGCTGAAAGTCTACCGTGCATCAAGATCATTTCAAAAACAGGATAAAATTCTTGTCTGTATGGGGCATCTCGGTGTTTGTACAAGAATCCTTGCGGAACGGTTTGGATCTGTTTTTAGTTACTCCAGTGCGTTATCCGAAAACGAGACTGCCGCCGCGGGGCAGATTGATGCCAGGGAACTGGCCGATCTGTACCGTATGAAAAAAATCGGTAAAAACACAAAAATTTTCGCGGTAGCGGGGTTTCCGCTCGAAACAAGCTACAGCCCCGCCTTTTTTAACAAGGTATTTGGTTTGGAAGATGCCGACGCAGTTTGTGTTCCCTTCCCTACTGACTCAATCACGAATTTTTTGGAACTTGCCAAAGCCCTTAAAATCCAGGGAATTTCCGTTGCAGCCCCTTACAAGGAAGCCGTCCTTCCACATCTGGCCCGCATGTCGGCAGTGGTGCAATCCATTGGCGCATGCAATACAATGAGTCTGTGTACTGAAGGGTGGTTTGGAGAGAATACGGATGCTCCGGGTTTTTCTGATTCCATTTTGGGATTTCTGGGCAAAAAGAAACTTAGGTGGAAGAAGATTACAATAATCGGCGCAGGGGGCGCAGCCAAGACAGTAGCCGCCGAAGTACACCGCCTCGGCGGAAAATGCCTTATTCTGAACCGGACTGCTCATAAAGCACGTTCAATTGCCCTGCCCTACAATTTTCAATGGGAAGGACTGGACAACAGGGGAATTGATCTTATGGGCAGGTACTCCGATATGATTATCCAAACCACCCCGGCGGGAACGCAAGGAAGCGATGCCGTTGATCCCCTGGAAGCCTATACCTTTACAGGCAGGGAAGATGTAGTTGATTTGGTATTCAATCCAACCGTAACACCCTTTCTGAAGCGGGCACATGAAGCTGGTTGCAGAACCATCAATGGTTATGATATGTTTATACATCAGGCCTGTCTGCAGTATGCTTTATTCATGGGGAGGGAATTCCCCCGGCCGCTTTTGTCCCGGATTAATCCTGGTTAATATTTATAATACGGAAAGAATGAATGGATTTATCGCTAAAAATGAAAGAAGCGGCCGGCAGGGCGGCAGCAGCACTGGTAAAATCGGGAATGAAGCTTGGTCTTGGCACCGGTTCCACGGCCATTCATGTAGTTCGCACGGTAGGAGAACTGCTGGAACAGGGAAAATTACGGGATATCAGCGCCTTTGCCACCAGTTTTCAGACAGAGATTGAATGTGAAAAGCTGGGGATTCCGTTTTATTCCCTCAACTCGCGGGAATTATCCGGCGGGCTAGACCTGACCATTGACGGAGCTGATGAGGTTGATGCCGGTAACCGCCTTATAAAGGGCGGCGGCGGTGCACTATTGATTGAAAAAATCGCCGCCTATTCTTCGGCATCCTATGCCATTGCCGTTGATGAGACAAAGATCGTCGAACACCTTGGAATTAATTTCCCCGTTCCGGTTGAAGTCGTTCCCGAAGCCAGGGTTACTGCCGGCAATGCCCTGGAAAAGCTGGGTGCGAATGTCTGCCTTAGAGAGGGTCTGCGCAAGGCAGGGCCCGTTGTCACAGAGCACGGGAACATCATTTTGGATATCCGCTTTGGTTCTCCGGTCGATCCGGCCGCGCTGGAAACGGAATTAAACCGGATCCCCGGCGTTGTAGAAAATGGTTTTTTTACCCGCATTCGTCCCAGGGTTTTTATTGCCCGCAAAGACGGAACGGTTGAAATAAGAAAATGAGGAGCAATATGAAAGAAAATGTAAAAGACATTACGGAAAGAGTACGTGTACTGCGGGAGATCGAGGGAATATCCGCAGAGACACTTGCCGCAGAATTAAAATTCGATCCTGCCGAATACATTTCCTGGGAATCCGGAGAAAAGGATTTTCCCGTCGGCGCTCTGGTCGAAATAGCATCCCGCTTTAAAGTAGATCTGTCTGAATTAATATCGGGTGCAGCGTCTAAACTAAAAACTTTTTGTCTTACCAGAGCAGGACAGGCGCCGGAAGTAAGCCGCAGGCCGATGTACGCATACTGGAACCTGGCTTACAATTTCCACCGCAAGAAGGCCGAGCCATTCATTGTAGAGGCATCAGTGGAAACGGAAAGCAAACCGATAAGCCTGAACACCCATCCCGGGCAGGAATTCAACTATGTGCTGGAAGGCAGGCTGCTGATTTCCATCGGCGGCCATGAAATGGAACTTGGCGCCGGTGATTGCGTGTATTACGATTCACAGGAAATGCACGGAATGAAAGCGGTCGGCGGAAAACCAGCCAAATTTTTAGCGTTAGTGTTTTAATACGTTTTAATACTTATCATAGGAGAAATCAATTGGAATTACTTAAAAAATATCTCCCGAAAATCGAATTTGATTCATACGAAGATTTTTATAAAAATTTTTCGATCAATGTTCCGGATAATTTTAATTTTGCATACGATGTTATGGACACTCTTGCAGGAGAAAAAGGCGGCGAAAGAGCGCTCCAGTGGTGCGATGAACAGGGAGCGGAAGCGGCTTTTACATACAGCGAAATAAAGACCCTTACAGACAAGGCGGCGAATGTCCTGAAAGAAGCCGGCATTGTCAAGGGAAGTCCTGTAATGCTGATCTTAAAGCGGCGCTGGCAGTACTGGCCCGTGCTTTTGGCTCTGCACAAAATTGGTGCGATCGCAATACCGGCAACGCATCTTTTGACCACAAAGGACATTGTTTACAGGTGCTGCGCCGCAGATATCGCAGGAATTATCTGCGTAGATGATCCCGATTTGATGCTGCGCATTGACGAAGCCGAAGAAAAAATGAAAAACGATCCCAATTTGCAGGGCGGCTCTCCCATCAAATACAAAGCCTTTGTCCGTTCGATTCACAGTCCGGCAGGTTTTGATCCGGTAAGTAAAACAAAAGCCGATGCATCCCAGGTTCCCTGGATCGATTTCTGCCCGCTTATGGAAAAGGCTTCGCCGGATTTTGCACGGCCCGGACATGTAAACAATAACGACGACATTATGCTGCTGTATTTTACATCCGGCACAACAGGCATGCCGAAAATGGTACGCCATAATTTTGTGTATCCGCTTGGACATATTGTTACCGCAAAATACTGGCACCAGGCCGAAGCCGGCGGCTTGCACCTAACCGTTGCCGACACCGGCTGGGCCAAGGCTGCCTGGGGAAAAATCTACGGACAGTGGCTGTGCGAAACAGCGGTATTTGTGTATGACTACGATCGTTTTGTTCCGTCTGTGGTACTGGAAATTATCAGCAAATACCGGCTGACAAGTTTCTGCGCTCCGCCGACAATGTACCGCTTTTTCATAAAGGAAGATTTGAAAAGTTACGATTTTTCCGCCTTGAAATTCTGCACGGTGGCGGGTGAACCCTTGAACCCGGAAATTTACGAGCAGTTTTTGGCAGGCACAGGGCTAAAGCTCAGGGAATGTTACGGGCAAACAGAGCTTACAGTATCACTCTGCACATGGCCGTGGCTGAAACCCAAGCCGGGCTCCATGGGAAAGCCCGCGCCCGGCTACGATATCGATCTGATCAAGGAAGATGGTTCTCCATGCGCGATGGGCGAAGAAGGTCAGATTGTTGTCCGTACCGACAAACGCAAACCGGCGGGTATATTCGGCGGCTATTACCGGGACGAAGCGCTTACAAAAAGCGTGTGGCACGATAACATTTATCATACCGGCGATGTGGCATGGAAAGACGAAGACGGCTATTATTGGTTTGTTGGCCGTTCCGATGATGTAATAAAAAGTTCCGGTTACCGCATAGGTCCCTTCGAGGTTGAAAGCGCGCTTTTAGAGCATCCGGCGGTGCTGGAATGCGCCATTACAGGCGTCCCCGACCTTGAGCGCGGCACAGTGGTAAAGGCGACAGTTGTGCTTGCAAAGGGATATACCGCATCAGAAGAAATAAAACTGGAATTGCAGAATCATGTAAAGAAAACAACCGCTCCTTACAAATACCCAAGGATAGTGGAATTCGTAACAGAACTTCCCAAAACCATAAGCGGGAAAATACGCCGGGTTCAAATAAGAGATGAAGACAGTAAGTCGGCGGAAACGTAGAGGATAGAATGAAGAATACAAAAGATTATATTTCACAAGTTACAGAGAATAACAGTATCGACAGCGAAATGTTCGGGAAATACAATGTAAAGCGGGGCCTTCGCAATTCTGACGGCACCGGCGTACTCGTCGGCCTTACCAGAATTGGAGATGTACACGGCTACATAATGGACGAAGGTGAAAAAGTCGCAGTAGACGGAAAGTTATATTACAGGGGCTTTGATGTAGAAGCCCTGGTCAGCTCTGCCGAAAAAGAGGGACGCTTCGGTTTTGAAGAAGCCATTTATCTCCTTCTTTTCGGAAAGCTCCCCGACAAGGGGCAGTTGGATGATTTCTCCGCCCTCATAGGAAAATGCCGCGAACTGCCGCCGAATTTCGCCGAAGACGCAATAATGAGGGCTCCATCACGCGACATAATGAACAAACTGGCACGCTCCGTACTTACGCTATACTCTTACGATAAATCCCCCGATGATTGTTCTCCAGAAAATGTTCTGCGTCAGTGCATTGAACTCATTGCCCGTTTTCCAACCATTGCAGCATACGCCTACATGGCCAAAGAACATTATTTTAATCATGAAAGCCTTTTTATCCATCTTCCTGAACCCACCTGTTCCACGGCCGAGGCATTGCTTTCACTCATCAGGCCGGACAAGAAGTATACACGATATGAGGCGGAGCTTCTGGATTTGGCCCTGGTTCTTCACGCTGAACACGGCGGCGGCAACAATTCAACATTTGCCGTACACCTGGTATCATCGGCCGATACGGACACATACTCGGCCATAGCAGCTGGTATCGGCTCTCTTAAAGGGTCTAAACACGGCGGCGCCAACTCAAAAGTAATCGGCATGATGGAAGATATAAAAAAGAACGTAAAGCAATGGGAAAGCGAAGAAGAAGTCGCCGCCTATCTTGGCAAAATCCTGCAAGGTGAAGCGTACGACAGAACCGGTTTGATTTACGGACAGGGGCATGCGGTCTACACCATAACGGATCCGCGCACCATTTTGTTACGCGATAAAGCGCAGGCCCTGGCGGAAGAAAAGGGCATTATTAAGGAATATAACCTTTACCGCCTGATTGAACGCATTACCCCCGAGGTTTTCAAAAAGTACAAGGGCCCGAACAGAGATATATGCACCAATGTGGATTTTTACTCAGGTTTTGTTTATGGAATGCTGGGAATTCCGCCGGATCTCTTCACGCCGATCTTTGCCGTAAGCCGCATAGCCGGCTGGTGCGCCCACCGTCTGGAAGAAGTAATCGCCGGCGGCAAAATTATCCGCCCGGCCTACAAATGCGTACAGCCCCGGCTGGATTATATTTCGATGGAAAAAAGATAACCCAGCACCTAAGAATTTAGGCGCTGGGTTGTTGTTGTAGTTTTGTAATCAGTTATCTTACAAGAATAAATTCGACGCGGCGGTTTTTCCACCAGTTATCGCGGTCTGCGATTTCAACTACAGTGCGCGCGCCGCCGATACCTTCTGAAGATAAACGGCTGCGGGTAACCCCCAGGCTGACAAGGTAATCAACTACTGCCCTGGCGCGTTGTTCGCTCAGCGGCTGAAGTTCCGTCCTTTGCTCACGCTCCCTAGCCGCAGCATTTGTAGCGGTCGGATTCGCATGGCCTTCAACTTTAACCTGGTATTCGCTGAATTTTTCCAGGGCCGCTGCGATGCGCCGCAGAATATAGTCGTTGTTATCAATAACATCAGGGTCAAGACCGGTTGTCATACTGCTTGAATTGGCGGCAAATACGATCGAAGGAACCAATATCCTTAGAACGCCGTTAGCCTCCCGCATAACCAGCACATCTACTTTTATTACGCCTTCGTTTACGGTTGAATCGCCGTTAGTGTCGGTTACTGTCAGGCTGAACGGATAGTCCGAAGCTGACTGAACCAGTTCTCCGGATGCACTCAAGCCGTCCCACTGAATTGCCGCCGGAGGATTACCTTCCCCGCTCCATTCAGAAAACAGCAAATAAGGCGGCATGGGCTCACGGATTTCAATGTGCCAGTCACTTACCGGCGAAAAAGCCCTTACATTAATTGCGATATTCAATACATCATCCACACCATCGCCATCCGGACTAAAATATTCCGGCGTCATGGAAACCTCAACAACCGGCGGGCCCGATGGCGGCGGGGGTGGAGGCGGCGGGGGTGGAGGCGGCGGCGGAGCCTGAACAGGCGGCGGCGATGAACAGGAAACTACACCGGAGAGAACAAAAACCAACGGTAAAAAAACGAGTAATAGAACAAAAAATTTCTTCATTATGATCTCCTTTTTGCTTCAGTAATAACCATTATAACCTGTTTTTTTACGCTTGTCCAGATAAACACCATGAATTTTATGGAGTTTATTTAACCGCATCCAGGCCATTTGCCAAATCTTCAATTATATCGTCAATATGTTCTATGCCTATGGAAAGACGGACGGTTGCCGGCTTAATGCCGCATTCGAGCAATTCCTTTTCGCTCATCTGGGAATGTGTAGTCGAAGCGGGGTGAATGACCAGGGACTTTACATCGGCGACATTTGCCAAAAAGGAGAAAAGCCTCAAACTTTCTGTAAAACGGTTGGCCTTTTCGGCGCCGCCCTGTATCTCGAAAGTAAAAATCGAACCGGCTCCGCGGGGAAAATACCGCCCATAGTGCCTGTGGTCTCTGTGAGTATTCAACGAGGGATGATTCACCCTTTCCACCATGGGGTGGTTTTTAAGGAAATCCACAACTTTAAGGGCATTTTCCAGATGCCGCTCTACACGCAGGGAAAGTGTTTCCAGTCCCTGCAGGAAAAGGAAGGCGTTAAAAGGAGACAGTGATGAGCCGGTATCACGCAGCAATGTACACCTTGCCTTGCTGATATAAGCCTGGTTTTTCATGGCATCGGTAAAGACCATGCCGTGAAAGGCCGGATTAGGTTTAGACAACCCCGGGAATTTATCGTTCTGCGCCCAGTCAAATTTTCCGCTGTCAACTATTATGCCGCCAATCGACGTGCCATGCCCGCCGATGAATTTTGTCGCCGAATGAACAACTATATCAGCGCCATAATCAATTGGCGTTAACAAAAATGGGCTGGCAAAAGTATTATCCACTATGAGCGGGATACCGTGGCGGTGGGCTATGTTCGCGACGGCTTCTATGTCTACAATGCTGGCATTTGGGTTTCCCAGAGTTTCAAAAAAGAGCGCCTTGGTATTCGGTTTAATTGCTTTTTCAAAATTTTCATGATTGCTGCCGTCAACAAAAGTGGTATCCACACCCATGTCCCTAAAAGTTGTGGCAAAAAAATTGTAGGTTCCTCCGTATATCTGGTTGTCCGAAACAATATGATCGCCGGCACGGGTGATGTTCTGGAGAGCGCAGGTAGTCGCTGCCGAACCTGATGACAGGGCCAGAGCCGCTGCGCCTTTTTCCAGGGCGGCAACGCGCCGCTCAAAAACATCCGTTGTTGGATTCATAATCCGGGTGTAGATGTTTCCTGCCTCGGTAAGGGCGTAACGGGCCGCCGCCGATTTTGAGTTGGGGAACACATAGGATGTGGTCTGATAAATCGGAACCGCCCGCGCGCCGGTGGCTGGATCCGGATTTTCCTGTCCCGCATGTACCTGCAGGGTTTCAAATTTGTAATTTTTATTCATCATGATTTTCACCTTAAAAAATATTCTTCAAGGAAAGCGGCAAGTCCTTCCTCGGCAACAGATCCATAATTAAAATCGGCGGCGGCCCTGATCTTTTCTCCAGCGCTTGATGGTGCGGCGGAAAATCCTGCTACGCTGAACATTGATAAATCGTTCTCTTCGTCTCCAAAAGCCATTACCTCTTCCGCTTTCAGGCCCCGCAGCCGCATTGCTGCCGTAAGTCCCTTGCCTTTGGAAACGCCTAACCTGAGTATCTCCAGAAAAGAGGGAGAGCTGCGTATTATATTGATTCGATCACCGAACCGCTCTTTCATTTTTCGCCTGATCTCATCATGCCTGGAGGAGTCTACCACATACATGGCCTTTATGCACCCAGGCACCCCGGCGATAGCGGTTTTCAGATCTTTTACAACGGGTTTAGTGCCGGTATGTCTGTAATATATTTCAGCTTCGACTCCTTCTCTTTCAAAAAGAAGCATTTCTTTATTGGTTCCATTGGCAGGCAAATATATCTGATAGTGGAGCCCCATCTCCCTTGCGAGATCAATACCAAAATCGGCCACATCAATATCCAGAAAATCAGCTTCCATAATTTTACCGGAAGGCATATCAACAACCTCGGCGCCGTTATAAAATACCATCGGACCGGCCGCACCGGCAGCGGCGCAGTAATGCCCGGCACTCTCTGTCGATCTGCCTGTAGCGATAATCACCTGCACTCCGTCAGAAATCAGTCTTTTCAGGCAGCAGGCCGTACGCTCCCCCAGGGATGTATCGGGCAGCAGAGTCGTACCGTCAAGATCAAGGGCCAGACCTTTAATTTTTTTCGGATCGAACTTCTTCAGCATACCCTGTCACTGGGTTTGTTCTTCCTGATCATCTTCCGGTGTGTATTCTTCAAAAACAGTTTCAGCCAGGGCTTCCTCGGATTCCTGCTTCCGCTTTTCAAGGATCTCCTGCATGTACACATCCAGGTCCTGGCTGTCTTCGTCGAAAAGTTTTACGTCGCGATAACGCTTCATACCTGTACCGGCGGGAATCGGATGACCGATTATAATATTTTCTTTTAATCCCCGCAGATAGTCGGTACTTCCGGCAATGGCCGCGTTCGTAAGCACACGGGTAGTTTCCTGGAAGCTGGCTGCTGATAGGAAGGAATCGATATTAAGCGAGGCCTTGGTTATTCCCTGAAACAGGGGCTGGGCGATGGCGGGCTGTCCGCCTTCGGCAATTACCCTGGCATTCTCCTCATGGAAACGGTATTTGTCAACCATTGAGCCGTAGATAAACTTGGTATCGCCGACAGACCGTATTTCAACTTTACGCATCATCTGCCTGATTATTACACCGATATGCTTGTCGTTTATTGATACGCCCTGCAGCCTGTATACCTGCTGGATTTCATCCATCAGATAACGCTGGAGCGTACTTTCACCGAGAATATTAAGAACATCGTGTGGATTGGTCGCTCCGACGCAGAGGGCCTCGCCGGCTTCCACAGTGTCGCCGTCCCTTACCAAAAGACGCTTGTTCATCGGGATAAAATGGGTAAACTCCCTGCCGAAGGTATCATCCACGCACACTTTCCGTTTACCTTTAACAATGCCCCGGAAAAATACGGTTCCTGAAACCTGTGCCAGAACCGCAGGACTTTTGGGTTTCCTGGCCTCAAAGAGTTCGCTGACTCTTGGAAGGCCGGACGTAATGTCCATGGCTTTAGCGGATTCTTTTAATGTTTTGGCAATCGTACGGCCGGCGTTGATTTTCTCGCCCTCGTCGACCTGAATGTAGGCGCCGCTGGGGAGAAAATAAGATGTAACCTCATTTCCGGCTTCGTCTGTAATGAATATCCTGGGCTGCTTGTTTTCGAGCTGGAATTCTGTTATGCGCTTTTCGATATTTCCGGTTTCTTCGTCAATTTCTTCCTTTAACGTTGTGCCGGGAATAACATCTTCGAATTTTACAATTCCCCCGGCTTCGGCGATAATCGGATCGGAAAAAGGATCGAAGGTTGCTATTGTTTTTTCTCCTTCCACGACGGTTCCCTTTTTTACTATAAAGTCGGAGCCGTTTCTAATTTCAATTTTCTGCTCGGGACCGATAAGGTAAAGGGAATCCCCATCGCCATTGTTCAGGATTAGCGCGTATGCAATTTCCGGCGAGACAATATCCTGTCCGTCCCGCCTGATAATCGCGTCTCCCCGGTTTATTCTTTTCCCGTTTCCCGTTAAAAGCGCATCTTTGGGTTCAAGTTTAAACTCCCCCATTACCTTGTTAACAATCGCATGCCCCCTTCGGGTAAAAAGCCAATGCCCGTTATCAAGTTCCACATGGTTGCCGATTACATCACGGATATAAACAGGATATTTCAGGAATATGCGGTTTTCTTCGCTTATCTTGGTGGCTACTCCCCCGATATGGAAAGTTCTCATGGTAAGCTGTGTACCCGGCTGGCCAATTGACTGGGCAGCGATGGTTCCCACCGCTTCGCCGATATCCACGGAATGATTTGTCGCAAGGTTGCGGCCATAGCATTTCTTGCAAACTCCGTATTTGGCTTCGCAGGTAAGAACAGTCCTAAGCCGCACAGTTTCAACTCCTGCGGCGTCAATTTCAACGGCGATATTCGGGGTAACTTCCTCGTTAACATCAATCAATATTTCACCGGTAATGGGATGCTTGACCCGTTCCAGGGTAAAGCGCCCGACAATGCGGTCTTTTAAAGCCTCTACGATTTCTTCGCCATCTTTGATGGAAGAATAAGCGATCCCGTTGATTGTCCCGCAGTCATCTTCATTAACAACCATATCTTGGGCTATATCAACAAGCCTCCTAGTAAGGTAACCCGCTTCGGCTGTTTTTAGGGCCGTATCGGCAAGTCCCTTGCGGGCGCCGTTGGTGGAAATAAAGAATTCGATAACCGAAAGCCCTTCCTTAAAGTTGGAGCGGATCGGAAGTTCGATAATGTCCCCCGATGGTTTCGCCATAAGTCCGCGCATACCCGCAAGCTGGCGGATTTGGTTGCGGCTCCCGCGGGCGCCTGAGTTTGCCATCATGTAAATTGAGTTAAAACCATTGCGATCGGATTCAAGGGTCTTCATTGTAATATTGGTAAGTTCTTCGTTGGTCTTTGTCCATACCTCGATAACCCTGTTGTACCGCTCCTCCTGGGTTATATGCCCCTGGCGCCACTGCTTCTGGATGGATTCAACTTCCTTGTTCGCCTTTTCGATCATATCCGGCTTTTCTTTAGGCACAACAATATCGTCTACTCCGATTGTAGCGCCGAAGACAGTCGCATAACGGTAGCCCGTCGACTTAATGGCGTCCAGCATCTGGACCGTAACCCAGGAACCCTTTTCGTTGAACACATATTCAATCAGGGCCTTTAGTTCTTTTTCTTTTAACTCATAGTTAATAAAGGGCAGTTCAGACGACAGTTCCTCGTTAAAAATAAGCCGCCCTGCCGAGGTTACAATGGTGCCGTCCTCGCCGAGGGTTGCCTCCCGCCGGACTTTGTCCCAAACAGGAAATTTGGTCGGTTTAACACGCACAGCCGCTTCCATATCCAGCGCTTTATATTCCATGGCCATCATAACTTCTTCAACGGAGGAATAATGAGGAATCCTGTCCCTTGTTTCCGTTTTTGTGGAGCCGGGCCGTTTGGCATTTACTTTAATCCTTGTCAGAAAGTTGATCCCAAGCACCATGTCCTGGGATGGGAATACGATGGTTTCACCGTTTGCAGGATTAAGAAGGTTACGCGCACTTAGCATCAGCGTCCAGCATTCCATCTGGGCAGCCTGGGTCAGAGGTACATGCACCGCCATCTGGTCGCCGTCAAAGTCGGCGTTAAAAGCCCGGCAGACAAGGGGATGCAGCTTGATCGCCTTGCCTTCCACCAGCACGGGTTCAAATGCCTGAATACCAAGCCTGTGCAGCGTCGGAGCGCGGTTAAGCATAACCGGGTGTTCCTTAACCACTTCGTCGAGAATTGCATACACTTCGGGGGTCTCCGCCTCTACAAGCATCTTTGCTTTCTTGATATTGTAAACAACGTCTTTATCGACAAGTTTTTTCATTATAAAGGGCTTGAACAGCTCCAGCGCCATCTTGGTCGGCAGTCCGCACTGCCACATCTTAAGATCCGGCCCCACTGTAATAACAGAGCGGCCTGAATAATCAACACGCTTCCCCAGCAGATTTTGCCGGAAGCGCCCCTGCTTCCCTTTCAGCATATCACTGATCGATTTAAGGGGCCGGTTGGAAGAGCCCTTTACCACTTTCTTCTTCTTTGAATTGTCGAACAGAGCGTCTACCGCTTCCTGGAGCATTCGCTTTTCGTTGCGTATAATGATGTCCGGCGCATTCAGGGTTTGCAGCCTCTTTAACCTGTTGTTCCGGTTAATCACGCGGCGGTAAAGATCGTTCAGATCGCTGGTCGCAAAACGGCCGCCGTCAAGCTGTACCATGGGGCGAAGCTCCGGAGGGATTACCGGTATTACAGAGAGGATCATCCACTCGGGCTTGTTTTTTGAGTTTCGGAAATTTTCAACGATTTCGATCCGTTTAAGAAGCCGTTTATCGCTCTTGGCGCCTTTTTCGATCATCTTTGCCCGCAGTTCACCAGCCATCTGATCCAGATTAAGGTTTTCCAGCAGCATATAGATCGCCTCGGCGCCCATGCCGGCGTTAAAGCCGCCGCCATAGCGCTCCTGAGCGTCATAGTATTCCTCTTCCGAGAGAAGCTGGCATTTTTTTAAGTCTGTGTCGCCGGTATCAATTACAATGTATTTTTCGTAATAGAGAACCGAGCGCAGCGCTGTGGTTGTAAGATCGAGAAGCAGTCCCATGCGGCTGGGTACAGAGCGGTAGTACCAGATGTGGGAAACGGGAGCGGCCAGCTCTATGTGGCCCATGCGCTCGCGCCGCACCTTAAAGTGTGTCACTTCTACGCCGCAGCGGTCGCATATAACGCCCTTATACCGAATCGATTTAAATTTCCCGCAGTAACATTCCCACTCCTTGGTAGTACCAAAGATACGCTCGCAGAAAAGGCCGTCTTTTTCCGGCCTCAGCGTCCTGTAATTAATAGTCTCCGGTTTTTTTACTTCCCCATAAGACCATGACCGGATCATGTCCGGTGAGGCCAGCCGTATCATTATCGAATCAAAATCCTGAATGTCCCGCATTGGTATCTCCCTGTTAGAAATTACTTCCCGACTTTGTAATCAGCTCTTCATCTTTTTCAGTAAGAGGTATCTGTTTGCCCTTGATATCATAGATTGATAGATCCAGCGCCAGTCCCCTAAGCTCCTGCACCAGTACATTGAAAGATTCCGGAACGCCGGCAGTGGTGGAAGGCTCGCCCTTTACGATGGCTTCGTAAATCTTGGAGCGTCCGGTCATGTCGTCCGATTTAATTGTTAAAAGTTCCTGTAAAGTATTTGCCGCACCGTATGCTTCCAGCGCCCAGACTTCCATTTCACCTAACCTCTGTCCGCCGAACTGGGCTTTTCCGCCCAGGGGCTGCTGGGTAACAAGCGAATAAGGGCCGGTAGACCGGGCATGCATTTTATCATCTACAAGGTGGTGCAGCTTCAGGAAGTAAATAATGCCGCAGAAAACCGGATTTACAAAAGGTTCGCCCGATTTGCCGTCCCTTAGTACGGCTTTACTGGTTACCGGCAGCCCCGCCTCCTTCAGCTTTTCTTCTATCTGTTCGGCGGAAGGCGACTGGAAAACCGGCGATGAGTACCATTCATCGAGGGTTGAGCCGGCCCAGCCCAGCTCTGTTTCCAGGAGCTGGCCGATGTTCATACGCGATGGAACGCCCAACGGCGTAAGGCACAGATCGAGGGGAGTGCCGTCTGCCATATAGGGCATATCTTCCTCGGGAAGAATGCTGGCAACGACGCCCTTGTTTCCATGGCGGCCTGCCATTTTATCACCTTCGCGGAGTTTTCTCTTTGTGGCGATTAATACCTTTACTACCTCATCAACGCCGGGGCTCAGACTGTCGTGCTCTGTTCTTTTGAGCCGCTGAATGTCGATTACCGTCCCTTCGATACCATGAGGTACTTTCAACGAAGAGTCGCGCACTTCCTTTGCCTTCTCGCCGAAGATCGAGTTAAGCAGCTTGAATTCCGGAGTGGTCTCTGTTTCACTTTTCGGCGTAACCTTGCCGACAAGTATATCGCCGGAGCGCACCTTGGCGCCGACACGGATAATGCCCTCGCCGTCCAGGTTATCAAGACTCTTCTCGGAAGTATTGGGAATGTCCCGTGTTATTTTTTCGGGGCCAAGTTTTGTTTCCCTTACTTCAATTAAAAATTCCTTTATATGAATTGATGTGAACAAATCGTCTTTAACCACCCGCTGGGAGATAAGAATGGAATCCTCGAAGTTGTAACCGTTCCATGGCATAAAACCGACCATGATATTTCTGCCAAGGGCAAGCTCTCCGTTCTGGGTAGCAGGCCCGTCTGCGATAACCTGTCCTGCCGTAACTTTATCGCCGACTCTGACAATCGGCCGCTGATTGTAACAGGTATCCTGATTGGTGCGGTGAAATTTCGCCAGTTTGTACACATCATTCCCGCTGTCATCAATCTGCGCCTGGGGTGAATGTTTTGAACCGCCGGGTTTTTCCGGCTTTACAAGAATTTCCCTGGACGTTACGCGCACAACAGTTCCGCTTCTGCGAGCCTTTACAAGTACGCCCGAATCGTAGGCGCATTTCCCTTCCATTCCGGTTCCGACACGCGGCGCCTCCGGAAAAACCAGTGGCACTGCCTGGCGCTGCATATTGGAACCCATAAGGGCGCGGTTTGCATCGTCGTGTTCAAGAAAGGGAATAAGGGACGCAGACACGGAAATGATCTGCTTGGGTGATACGTCCATGTACTGAATGTCTTCCGGAGCGCGGGTTGTATAGTCGCCCTGACGGCGGCATGAAACCTGATCGTCGGCAAAGGAGCCGTTATTGTTCAGTCTGGCCGAAGCCTGGGCGATGTAATAACGATCCTCGTCCATTGCAGAAAGGTACTCGACATCCCTGGCAACTACGCCCTTGCTCACCCTGCGGTACGGAGTCTCCAGAAAGCCGTATTCGTTAACCCTTGTGTAATTTGCCAAGGATACGATAAGCCCGATGTTGGGACCTTCGGGGGTCTCGATGGGGCACATTCTGCCGTAGTGGGTGTAATGCACATCACGCACCTCGAAGCCTGCGCGATCGCGGGAAAGGCCGCCGGGCCCAAGAGCGTTAAGCCTGCGTTTGTGTGTAAGTTCCGCAAGCGGGTTTACCTGATCCATAAACTGGGAAAGCTGGCTTGAACCGAAGAATTCCTTTATCGCCGCAACAATTGGTTTTATGGAGATTAATTCCTGGGGCTTGATGGTGTCGGTTTCTTTCAGGCTCATCCGCTCTTTTGCAATTCTTTCCATGCGGCTGAATGCAGTCTTCATTTGATTTGCCATCAATTCACCGACAGAACGTATGCGCCGGTTTCCAAGATGATCAATATCATCAATATATTCGTCGCCGACATAAACCTTTATCAGGTGCTTCATTGTGGCGATTACATCCTGCCTCGTCAGGGTAAACTCTTCAAGCGGGGGCTTATGGTCGAACTTTTTGTTCAGTTTGTAACGCCCCACCCTGCCCAGATCGTAACGCCGGCTGGTAAAGAACATTCCCGTTAGGTCTTTTTCCGCCTGATCCACGGTGATGGACTCCCCGGGCATCAAAACTGAGTATACATTGATAAGGGCTTCTTCCCTGGACGGTTCATCTTTACCGGAATCGTCTTTAACAAATTTAATTTCTTCCCGCTCAAAACAATTAAGGAGCATCGTAGAATCGAGGGATTTTTCATCATCGAAATCGATCAGCTCGATGGATTTGATCCCATGAACCAAAAGCTCATCAACATTGTGCGGATGAAGTTTCTCCCCCGCACGGTAGAATTTTTTCATCCCCTTGCGCTCGGCGTCATCATTTCCTTCTGATGCCTGCGAAGCATACTCATCATCCTTAACCCACACCGCTTCCGCAAGAACACGGCCGGTTATTTTTTCCCTCGTTTCGCGATCATCCCTGATTTTGAAAGTCTCGGTGGTGTAGAAGGCACGAATAATGTCTTCCCTGCTTGTAAAGCCCAGGGCGCGCAGAAAAATTGTTCCCAGAATTCGTTTTTTACGATCCACCTTGGCGTATATCAATTCCCTTTTCTGATCGATTTCGAATTCAAGCCAGCTTCCGCGGTATGGAATAATCCTTGAAGAAAAAATCCCCTTCTCGTGGCTGAAGATGACGCCCGGAGAACGGTGAATCTGCGAAACCACGACTCTCTCCGCGCCATTAATGATGAAGGTACCCCGCTCGCTCATAATCGGGATATCGCCCATGTAAATATCTTTCTGTCGTATCTCGCCTGTTTGCTGAAAAACCAGGTTGACGCGTGCTTTAAGGGGAACCGAGTAAGTGATTCCTTTTTGTTTGCAGTCAAGCTCCGATACTCTTATATTGTCTTCATCGAATGTGTAGTATTCATATTCAAGAACCATGTCCCCATTGGGGCTCTCTATCGGGAAAGTGGATTTGAAAACCTCTTCCAGACCCTGCGGGGCCGGTTTCTCGCGGTTTCTGATTTTTTCCCTTTGTAAAAAACGTTCGTATGAACTAAGTTGAATGTCGATAAGATCGGGCAATTCCATTACATCCTGAATTTCCTTCCCGATGTATATACGTTTATCCGCTGATTTTACTTTCACTTCGCACTCCCCTTCCAATTCTGTTTTTATATTTTTTACATACTAAATTCTAATTCAAGCGCGGCAGCAAAACCGCTGAATTTTAACCGCCGCCCGGAAAATAAACCCCGGGCGGTGTCCTAAAGGTAAAAAACCCATTCGGACACCCCCGGCTTCCATAAAAAGAAGCTGTTGCTACTGAATTTCGACTGTACCGCCTGCTGCGGTAACGGCATCCTTAATTTTCGCTGATTCTTCCTTGGAAACGCCTTCTTTCAGCGGCTTGGGAACACCTTCAACAAGGTCCTTCGCCTCTTTCAGGCCCAACCCTGTTACAGCCCTGACTTCCTTGATAACCGCAATTTTCTTGGATTCATCGAAAGCCTTAAGAATGACGTTAAATTCCGTTTTCTCTTCAGCCGCAGGTGCCGCAGCAGCGCCGCCGGCTCCAACTGCCGCAACCGCAACCGGAGCGGCGGCGGAAACGCCGAATTTTTCTTCCATCATTTTTACCAGTTCCGACACTTCCAGAACTGTCATGGACGCAATCGCTTCTAAAATTTCTTCTTTTGTGGCTGCCATATTATCTTCTCCTAATCAAAAATTATGCACCTCATACGAAATGCGTTTTTACCCGACAGAACAGCAGCATGAAGTCTGACGGGCATCGATCCCTATTTTTTGTCGGCGACGGCTTTTACCGTACGCACCAGCCGCGAAGGAATGTCGTTGAGCGCTGCGGCCAGATTCCTTACAGGGGCGTTTATCACCGACATGAGCATGGAGATAAGTTCCAGCCTGCCCGGCAATCTCGAGAAAGCCTCGGTTTGGGCGGCGCTGTACACTGTTTCCCCGACCAGCGCTCCCTTTACCTGAAGGGCGGGAGCTTCTTTCGAAAAATCATAGAGTATCTTCGCAACCTCGTTTGAATCCCTGGGGGTTATCGCAACCGCCGTAGGACCCACAAGGTACGCGGAAACATCGGGAGTTGAAAGCTGCTGGAAAGCAATTTTTGCAAAGTTGTTTTTTACAACCTTGTATTCAACTTCTTTTACGCGGAGCTGTTTTCTTAAATTGGTTATCTGCTCAACGGTAAGACCGCGGTAATTGGTAAAAATATAATCATTTGTATTACCCAGTGATTCTTTTAACTCTCCGATGGCCTTTGTTTTACTTTCCTGTAATTTTTTCGCTATTATAGCCATAATTTCTCCTCATCTTTACTCATGGAGTTTGCACAGCAAACTCCAAAGTAAAAAACCCGCAGGGTTTTTTACTCCTGGTCCCTAATGGCAACCCAAACACCGGGACCCATTGTGGATGCCACTGAAACGGTATGTATAAACTCGCCCTTTGCGTCCGCCGGACGTTTTCGCTTAATCTCCGTAACCACTGCCATGACATTTTCCGCAACCTTTTCGCTTTCCATGGAAACCTTGCCCACCGCAAGATGTACCACACCGGTTTTATCGGCCCTGAATTCCACACGGCCCTTTTGGAGTTCAGCCAGAGTTCCCTTAAGATCGAATGTTACAGTTCCGGTTTTGGGGTTAGGCATCAGCCCCTTGCGTCCCAGCACCATGCCCAGCTTGCCCACTTCCTTCATCATGTCCGGCGTTGCTACTGCCACGTCAAATTCCGTCCAGCCGCCTTTTACCTTTTCGACCAAGTCATCAGCTCCGACAAAAGCGGCGCCGGCTTCCTGCGCTTCTTTTTCTTTTTCGGGTTTGCAGAAAACAAGAATTTTTTTCTCGCCGCGGAATTGGTTGGGAAGAACAACAGTATCACGGACAGACTGATTCTTTTTTAAGTTGAGCTTTACTGAAAGATCCACAGTCTCGTCGAATTTTGCATAAGCCATCGTTTTTACCAGACCCAGAGCTTCTGAAAGTTGATAGGCATTGTCGACGGTATATTTTTTTGCGCTTTCGTTGTATTTTTTTCCGCGTTTCATTTCTCTACCTCGACACCCATCGACCTGGCGGAACCGGCAATAATCTTAACGGCAGCTTCGATATCGTTAGCTGAAAGATCCGCCATCTTCGTTTTGGCAATTTCTTCAATTTTTTCCCTGGAAATTTTACCAACCTTGGTTTTGTGGGATTCCGCCGATCCCTTTTCCAGTCCTATCGCCTTTTTAATCAGCACCGATGCCGGCGGAGTTTTAAGAATAAAACTGAAAGACTTGTCCGCATAAACGGTGATAACTACCGGGATAATAAGCCCGGGTTCCAGGCTTTTTGTCCGGTCGTTAAACTGCTGAACAAACTGAGGAGCGCTGACCCCATGCGGACCGAGCGCAGGTCCAACCGGCGGCGCCGGAGTAGCTTTACCGGCCGGACATTGCAGCTTTATAAAAGCTGTAACTTTTTTCTTCGCCATTCATTTCTCCCTCGTGGTATGCCGGCGGCAACCAGCTAACGTCTGCCCATAAAAACCGGAGATGTTTATCCGGTTTCAGCGGGCAGGCTCCCACTTCTGTATATAAAAACGCTATGCGCTTTTAAACTTTTTCTACCTGTAAAAGATCAACTTCCACAGGCGTATTCCTTCCAAAAATACCCACCATCACTTTTAATTTATTCTTATCCTGATTAACCTCTTCGATGGTTCCCGTAAATGACTCAAAGGGCCCGTCGATAATCTTGATCTGTTCCCCCGGAGAAAAAGTCTGGCGGGTGCGCACAGGGCGCTCACCCTTAATTTCACCGGACTTCTGTAAAATAGCCCGGGCTTCATCGCCCGATAAGGGCTGCGGTTTACGATCCGCCGGAGTTCCAACGAATCCGGTAACACCCTGTATTTTTTTTATTTTTGAACAGGGCAGTTTCCATCCCATATCCGCATCAGGAAGATCCATTTCTACAAGGATATAACCCGGAAGGAATTTCTTTGTCTGTGTCCGTTTCTTGCCGTCCCGTACCTCGACCACTTCTTCCGAAGGAACTTTCACATCACGGACGACATCCTTGTCCAACTCCCCCTTGTCAGTCATCATGCGGATGGTTTTTTCTATTTTTTTCTCATATCCTGAATACGTATGCAGGACATACCAGCCTGTTGCCATTGTTTTGTTTACTGCCCTTAAAACATTACCCTGATGCCGAAAAGTAATAGCATATCCACCAGCCACAAAGCCAATGCTACAATTACGGTAGAGATAAGTACAACTTTAACCGAACTAATAACATCGTCCCTTCCAGGCCAGATTACCTTTCTTAGTTCGGCGTATGATTCTTTAACAAATTGAACGATTTTCTTCATGCTCTCCTCTGCTACTCAATACTATACTATTTTCTCCACAGCGCCAATGCCACTCCAGGCGCAGCAGGCTTCGCCTTCCATTCGCAAACATCCTTGTTTGCTCATTCCAGGCCGGCCTTTCAGCCTGCCGGCGCCAGCGCATCCCTTTGGGATGCGTGCCGATAGGAACGATTCTAAGCACCGCCATACGGCGGTGCACGCCAACCATGGCGCCTTTTCCTCCCATTTGGTCGGCGGCTGAAAGGCTTCGAAGCCTGCAAATCCAAAATGTAACAAATACTGGTTTACATTAAGCCTTCAACCTTAGTGGCACGTAAACCACTTCAGGCGCAGCAGGCTTCGAACCCGCGACCTGCGGTTTTGGAGACCGCCGCTCTACCAGCTGAGCTATACGCCTTGTTTTATAAAAACCTTACGGTTTTACTTAATTTTGCTCTCCTTGTGAGGCGTATGTTTACGGTCAAAAGGACAATATTTTTTGAATTCCAGCTTTTCCTGGATATTACGCCGGTTTTTGCTGGTGGTATAATTCCGCCGCTTACATTCACTGCACTGAAGAGCTATTAGTTCTACCGCTGTTTTTTTGCTTGCCATAATGGCCTCTCCTGTTACATTTTGAAGGGAAAACCCCGTTTTACCGCTAAACTACCGAGTTTTACATAGTAAAAATCTCCAGCCCTCAAGCGGAATCGAACCGCTGACCGCATCCTTACCATGGATGTGCTCTGCCAACTGAGCTACAAGGGCATTTTCGTAAAAACACCGGTTTTTCCGCTGAATATCATTCGCAGTTCTATAAAGTTATCAAAAATAAGAAAAATGATCAAGAGGGGCTTTTCCACGGCTATGGCAGCAGCAGAAATGTGTGCCTAAATACGGAAATGGGGGACCCGTCAGAGGGGTAAAAATGTCATGCAAGCATGCCATTTTTACCCCCTGACACCCCCCGTTACCTATTCTGGGCACACATTTCTGCATTAGCCAAAGCAGTGAAACGCCGGCGTAGAGGCATGCATTTTGGCAATACCAAAGCAGTGAAACGCTGACGAATATTACCTTTTACCTTCTACTTTTTACCTTTTTTAGGGCACACATTTCTGCAATCGCCAAAGCAGTGAAACGCCGGCGTAGAGGCATGCATTTTGGCAATACCAAAGTGGTGAAACGCCTACGAATATAGAGAGGGAAAAAGTAAAAGTTAACAGGGAAAAGATGCCAAACGATGGAAACAAACAATGATTGCGGACTAGAATTTACCTTTTAATTTATAATTTTTACCTTTTTTGGATCACCTTTTCGCTGTAAAAACATGCAACTTGATGTTGATATTCGCCGTAAATATATGTAATAAATCATTGACATTCGCCGTAAAAATATGCATATTAAAAATATGCTACAAAGAAAGGTATATAACCAGCTTTTGGAATGGAATGGTAAACCCCAAAAAATGGCCCTAATTGTAAAAGGCGCCCGGCAAGTTGGCAAAACCTTCAGCATTTTACAATTTGCCCGGGAGCAGTATCAGCATACCGTATATATCAATTTTGATGAGAATCCTGGCTACAAAGCAATTTTTGACGGTGATTTGGACATTAATACCCTGGTCAGGCAAATATCCCTTCGTGTTCCTAAAACCAGTCTGATTCCCGGTAAAACTCTGATTTTTCTGGACGAAATTCAAAACTGCCCCAATGCGCAGACTGCGCTAAAGTTCATCACCCTGGATGGCCGTTTTGAATGTATAGCGACCGGCTCTTTGCTGGGTATCAAGATAAAGGAGATACCGTCGTATCCGGTGGGTCATGTTGAGCATTTGGAAATGTATTCTCTCGATTTTGAGGAATACCTGTGGGCACGGGGCGTTTCAGAACAATCCATCATGGACATAAAGGGATATTTTGAACTAAAAGAAAAAGTTCCCCATGCCATGCATGATCGCATGATGGAGTTTTTTCGTGAATATATAGCTGTAGGCGGAATGCCCCGGGTTGTGCAGGAATTTGCAGATACCGGTAATTTCAGTTCAGTTCTTAAATTGCAAAGGGGCATTTTAAGCGATTATGAAACAGACATTGGCAAATATGCGGAAGGCAGCGAGAAAGTAAAAGCCCGCTCCTGTTTTCGTTCCATTCCAAAACAGCTTGCAAAGGATTACAAAAAGTTCCAGTACAGTACTGTTGAAAGAAATGGAACAGCCAGAAAATTTGCTGGCAGCCTGGAATGGCTATATGAAGCCGGAATAATCAATTTTTGTTATAATCTTCGTACCCCGGAACTTCCCCTCGAAGGCAATGCGATAAACGATTCATTCAAGGTCTATATGCGTGATACCGGCTTGTTAACCGCCATGCTGGAAGACGGCTCCCAGGCGGATATAATTGACGGCAGGCTTGGTATATATAAGGGCGCGCTTTACGAAAACATAATCGCCGACATTTTTGGTAAACAGGGGAAAAAACTTTATTACTATCAATACCGCAATCAAATAGAGATAGACTTCTTTATTAGGTGTAAATCCCAGGCAGCTGCGGTAGAAGTAAAATCCGCAGGGAATACAAAATCAAAATCAATGGACAATATAATAAAAAATTACGGAGTTCAATACGGAATTAAGTTATCGTCAAACAATGTAAGCGTATCGGAAAAAGTTGATAAGCTTCCGTTATATATGGCGATATTTTTATGAGGGCTTTTCCACGGCTATGGCGACTACAGAAATGTGTGCCTAAAACATAACATAAAGCGATGTGCAAAGCCATGCCAGAGGCTGACGGTCTGATAGACATACTTTTTTTAAGCAAAACCAGATTAACAAACATCGAGATTCATTATTGTGTAAATCGCTTTTTTATAACCACGCCGATGCCTCTGGCATGGCTTTGCACATCGCTTCAATTACCTATTCTGGGCACACATTTCTGTAATTGCCAAAGTAGTGAAACGCCTGCGAATTTTACCTTTTACCTTCTACTTTTTACCTTTTTTTGGGCATATATTTTTGCAATTGTCAAAGTATTGGAACGCCTGCGGTAAAGAAAAAAAAGCGGCCCGCTGTTGCGAGCCGCTTGCTTTACATTGCTTTACCCCGCTTTAAGGAGTCGCAGATGTGCTAAACTTGATATTGTAGGTACCGGAGTTATTAGGACTCCATGGCCTTACCCTGATGTAGTACATTTGCCCGGGCATTACCGTCCGGTTAATGCTTGTAGCAGTATTATAGAGATTTGTTTCCTCTCCTACTGCTGTTCCATCAATTTGATAAACTTGTATATACAAATCGGTCAACGTAAGATAGCCAACATGTATATATTGAGTTGCGGCAGTAGCAACAAAGCTGAACCATTGACTGCCGTTTGCAACAGGAATATTACCATTTGCCCAAAATCCCTCAGTGAGCGTGGTAACATCTGGGGGATTAAAGGGTAGTGACGGCCTTGTATTGATTGCACTAAAAACAATGCCAAACGTACCTGTTGCCCCGCTTGAAGCAGGAGCTACCCTAAGATAAACAGTATCAGAAGCAGTTGCGGTAATAGCTTGAGGTGTTGACCAGCCGGTTGACTGGCTGGAAAAAGCCTCTGTTCCATCGCTGTAATAGCCGATTACGTTGACATCCAGGGTTTTTAAGCCGTTTCCATTGGTATAGCCGCCTTCATTCCACCAGATATAATATGATCCATAGGAAACAGGGAAAGAATACCATGCTACACCGTCTGATGCCGCAGTAATTTCGCCGTCCACCCATGTATCGGCAGTTAGTGCAGTAGAAACAGGCAAGGGACTGAAAGACCCGGTCGGCCTTGTGCTTGTTGTACTGAAAACAATTCCAAACGTGCCTGTTGCCCCGGTGGAAGCAGGGGTAACCCTAAGATAGACAGTACCGGTCTCCGCCACTGTTACGCTTCTGGGAGTTGACCAGCCGGATGGCTGGGTGGCAAAAGCCTGGCTTCCATCACCGAAATAGGCGGCTACGTTGATATCCAGAGTTTTTAATCCGTTTCCATTGGTAAGGCCTCTTTCATTCCACCATATGTAATATGTTCCGTTGGTAACAGGGAAAGAGTACCATAATACATTACCTGATGCTTCGGTTATTTCGCCATTTACCCATGTATTCGCGGTAAGAGCCGTAGCGGCGGCAGGAATCTCAATGGGCCTTGCAGTAAGGGTACTGCTGTAAATGATTGCGAATGTGCCCGTTTCCCCTGAGTAGGCCGGGGTAACCCTAAGATAGACAGTGTCAGGAGCAGCTACTGTAATAGTTCGGGCTGTTGTCCAGCCTGTTGACTGGCTGGCAAAAGCCTCGCTTCCATCGCTGAAAAAACCGGCTACGCTGACATCCAGAGTTTTTGTTCCATCGCCATTACTGCCGCTTTCATTCCACCAGATGCGGTATGTCCCGTTGGTAACAGGGAAAGAGTACCACATAACGCTGCCAGATGCTGAAGTAATCTCGTCATCTCTCCATTGGCTGTCTGTAAGCTGTGTGACATTAGGCGGAGAAAAGGGTGCAACCGGTCTATTATTGTCATTTTCGGTATAAACAATGCCATAAGTTCCTCCGGGTGTTGCTGTAGCGGTTACCTGAAGATAAATCGTACCGTCTGCAGTGGGAGTAAAACCATTAGTAGCCGCATTGCTTGATGACCACGCGGAATCAAGATTTGTAAATCTTGTAGTTCCGTCTGGGTTAAAGGCTGTTACACTAACATTTTGGGTTTTCACTCCATTGCCTTGTCCGGAGTCATTCCACCAAATACGGTATGTATTTGCGGCAGTAACATTAAATGAGTACCAGGCATCGCCGCCTACAGTTGCAATGCTGCTGTCAAGCCAAGTACCCGCGGTAAGAGGAACTGCATTGGTTGGCGCCGTCCATGTATATTCCGGGGCTGTAGTCGACGCATTAAATAAAATAGAATAAGTACCGGATGATGATGCTCTTACCCTGATATAGTAGGTTTGCCCTGGTATCAATGTTCGGGATGTACGGCTAGTGTTGCCCCAAAAATTTGTTTCACTGCCTACTGTTTCCGCATCTCTGTCATAAACCTGTACATATAAATCGCTCGAAGTGCCAAAATTAATATGTATATACTGTGTCGCGGCAGTAGCAACAAAGCTGAACCATTGCTCTACATTGTAATTGGGAATATTACCGCTTGCCCACTGATCAAAAGTAAGCGGGAGGATTGTAACGTTTGCAGGTGGAAATATATATTTTGTAAATTCACCGCCAGGATACCATGATTCGCTTTGACCGCCTGTAAAGGTAAGAACACCATCGCTTATTGCGTAGGATTCGCAGAATGTTTGCGTAAATATGCCGGGGCTTGTGCCTATTTCAAGTTTTCCATTGGCTTCCTCTACATAGAAAGTCAAAGTTGAACCGCCGCCTGCAGGCCTACGGACTAACTGGTTAATAGTAAAATCCAGTAAAATTGTGTTTGGAGCGCTTTCATATACCCAGCGACCTTCAAGGTTGGCAGGAACCGTCCTTGTACCTGCTTGTTGAAAAACTATAGTGTCGTTACTGGTACTGGTAGGATTGGAAGTGGTAGTGGTTGTAACAGTTTGCGTTATGACAAGCTGATTTACATCAGGCAATTCATAGTATGCCAATTTTAAGAAGACCGGAAGACTTCTGACATTAGATGAACCAGTATACACAGAACTCTCTCTAAGAATATTTTTCTGTTCGTTGGTCATTGAGTTCCAATTAGATTCACCCACATTGTCTTTTATCAGTTCGTCTATAAACTGTTCTTTGCTTAACCAGGACCTACCCCCGTTTATAGAGTACCGGGTTATTGTAATTTCCATCTCTTCATCGGTGCGTTGGTTTATATTTCCCCTGATATTACTCCTGGCAGAAACAAATCCGTCCCCGGCAGATGGGACTATTATTGTAAAAGTACTGCCGGAAATGGTTATTTCCGTACCATCCGGGGCTTTCCATGTATTGCCTCTTCCCCCTCCTCCGCCTCCGCTGCCGCTTGTGGGACAGCCAATGGTCGTGATGGCAAATACCAGCGCCAATGACAGAACCGCCACGCACGATATTACATGCGCTTTTCTCTTTCCAAACATAATAACCCTCCTGATGGATATATTTACCATTATATCACTAATACAACAGAAAAACCTTAAAATGCATAACCAATAGTTACGCTGAGAGCCATTTTCATTGCTTTATCATATTTAAAGTCCATAAGATTAAAGATGTTATACTGGAATGCCATACCAAAAAAGAGGCCGGGCGCATAGGAACTGGTTATTTTAAGGCCGGCCTGTCCCATAAATACGAGCGGAAAACCGAGTGCACCCCATTCCTGGTTCTCATAGTCCGTCCATTCTTGATCATGCTGAAAGTCAATACCTATCCGCGCATAAGGCATTATGCCAAATTTCCCTGCGGAAAATTCGGGGCGGTAACCAACAAAGCATCCGAGACTCCAGAAATCCGCTGAGGCAATTATCAATTTGGCTCCAAAAACACCGCTGAAAAAGTCGGCGGAAAGATACATAGCGGCGGGGGCCTTATCAAAAAGATTGGCATAACCGATTTCGATATGGGCATCGCTGTCGAGCCGCAGCCTATCCCTTGTTCTCTGCCTGGCCTGTCTCCGGCTAATCAGGGTTTGATCCCCTGCGGCAAGACTGCCAAAACTTCTAATCCGCCAGTTGCCGTGTTCCAGTAACCATTTGGATTCATGATCATTGTCGTTAACGGAAAAAACCACAGTGTATTCTTCGCCGTCTCCGGTTACTTCTTTTACCGATGATCTGAGTACGCCCTGGCTGCGTATGCTTCCCTCAATTACCCATGCGACAGCATAACCCATTGCGCCTACCACACTGTCTTCAAATTTGTCGATAAAGGCACGTCTGACCGAAACATTGCCCCTTTCGTACAATTCCGACATGGCGTATTCTGCGTTTTCGCCCACACAAACTGTTGAAAGATATTCTGCGATATGGGGATATACCGCCCTGTTAACCCCCAGGCCTTCCACAAATTGGGTAAGCCGCTGATCCAGGGCAGCCCTGTAGGTTTCCGGTTTTGGGTTAAGGGCACTGTCAATAAAGGTTTGGGCGGTACCGGCCGGAACGGCATAGTTCGCCGCCTGCCTCCGCAGACCGCTTAGGGTATTGATACCCGCAACGGCATACCCCGCCGGAACATTCTGTTGAATTACCAGAAGGGGACCGCCGGAATTGCCGGGATCAATCTGAGCGGTATGCTGAATGAACGGCCCTATCAGGGTTTCATCGAAAACGCTTTTGGGAAATCTTGCGAAGGCATTGGATACCATGCCCCGGCTGAACTGCCACAGAGACGTTGCCCCCAGCGCTGGAAAACCAGCGGCATATACATCTTCTCCCTCATCTATCGAACGGCTGAGAAAACTCAAACCACGATCCATGGGTTTGTCTCCGTCGGCAAATGCCAGCAGCGCCAGATCAGCCTCCTCATCGGCGGCAATAATTCTAAGATTATCAAGCTGCTTTTTAAAACCGTCCTGACGCTCAAATGTTATCGAAAGGGAATGGGCCTGGGATATTACATGATTGTTGGTAATCACATAAAGGTTTCCCTGAGCGTCTTCAATAATAAAACCCGAACCTGTCGCTCCCCTAAGAAAAATCTCGATCCCCTTAACGGCATTGCTTTCCCCCCTTCTATCGAGGTCGTCCTTCATCTTCTCGAAATATGCAACAATGCCGGGATGGTAGGTTTGATTGATCAAACCCACATAATCCCGCAGCACGCCGGCAGAAGGCGCCTGCTGTGAAAAAATGTTAACGGGGGAGAGAAGGGTTAAGATAAAGAAAACAGTTAAAAAATGGCGTTTCATGGGTACTATATTTCCTTTAATAATACTGATCCTTTAATTACAATCTAATTCCTACTCCTGTTTCTCCTACTTTCCACTCGCGTAACAATGTAGAACTATTTGTCATATCATAAATCTCCACGAATAATTCATGCCCCTTAAAGAGACCTAATCCTTTATATCTTCCTCTTACTTGATAATTTTTTCCGGCTTCCAAATAGAACTGCAACTCCACATTCTCAATGGTGTAGGCAGTTGATGTATAATTAGAATCAAATGTGTACCTAACATCGAATATAAAAGTACTATCTCCAGAAGGAACTGTAAACATGTGCCTATCATTACTTGATATGGCTTTTCCCCCGTAAAAACTTTCCATAACATTGATATTATTCCAGTCTTTTATTAAAAAAACCCCCTTTTCGCGATGGCTGACAAATGTTATTACAGCATTTTGATCCACGGGATTATTTTCATCAACAACTATTTTATGAGTTAGACCGATGCAAGATAGCAGCAACGTTGTAATTCCAACAATTATTAAAGTGTACAATACTGTTTTTTTCATTTTTTACTCCCTGTTAATTTAAGATAATTCTACCAGGAGCATTTAAAAACGGAACGAATTCAAAATAATGCTCCTTATGTTTTTTATATGAAACTGGAATCTTTTCTCCAAAGTCATATTTATAAATATTTAAACCCCGCGTGGACATACTTCTGTTTAACTCAAAAAAATATTGCTTTTGCGGCTCAAAAACGTAAGCAAAAAGCATTATATTATCTCCGTAAGTAGTGCCTCTGCGCATACTATTAAGATCTACCTCCAAAATTGTATCGCCTGCTGGTATTTGAAGCATTTTGGTCGCTCCTAACTTCCAGTTAACGCCCATTCCATTGTATGCGATAACAGTACCAACATTGTACAAAGAAAGCCATGATGTGCTTTCCAATGGAACAGTATCATCGTATACAATTTTTGCGCTTGTCGTGCATGATAATAGTGAAAAAACAAAACAAACAAAGCCCATCTTTTTCATAAAAACTCCTTCTTAATTACCTGCCCAAATTGAGCAGGTAATTATTTTCGCTCCCATTCAGGTCTTATCGCCTCAATTAGATTTTTCTTCCCCATTCCGTTTGATTTACCATCATAGACATTTATCGTTGCGTACAAAGGTGAAACAGTATATTCCCTTCCTTTTTCAAAATTAAAAGAAAAAGAAATCCCATCCCAATTATATACATATCGATAACCTGGACCACTATCGTACTGTTTCCCCTTCAGCTCAAATGTAACAACACCTTCCGGAATTTTAATTGGATTCCAACCTGTTTTTTTTAAATTCCAATCAATATTTATACCATTATACGAAACGGGATTAACCCCTGCCGTAATCCAATAAATCGTAACCATTTCTTCATCAGGCAGTGATTCATTCCAAACAATGGCTGGATGAGTCACACATCCACAAATTGTCACAGCCCATAAAACAAAACAAATAAAACTCAACTTTTTCATAAAAACTCCTTCTTGATCGCATGCCCTAATGAGCGGACAATGACTTTACCTCAACTGCCCTCAAGGGCAGGGATGATAACGAAAGCATAATAACGACAATTACACCAAGAGAATAGACATACGGATAGTTGGATTAAAATTAAACTGTTAGTTAGTTGACACGAATCTATTGGTATATATGATATAATTGCGGCCGATTGCCGATTGCCGATTGCCGATTGCCGATTGCCGATTGCCGATTGCCGATTGCCGATTGCCGATTGCCGAGGGGGGATTCTGTCTATAATAGGCAGTTTTTCGACTCATTAAATACATAATACAACAATATGATAAAATACGTCAAGTATATTATACTGCTCGCTTCCATAGTTGCAATCTTTTAACCTGAAAGCCAGCCGCTTGACAAATAATATCACATGAAGTACATTGTACAATATGAGTGTTCTACTGGATGCAAGTGCGATAATGGCCGTAATTCTTGATGAGCCAAATAGAAATAAAGTTATTAAATTAACCAAAAGCGCATCGCTTCTGACTCCGGAAGTAATTTCTTTTGAGATAGGAAATGCCTTGATAAATTTGTTCAAAAGGAAGAAGATCACAGAAGAAAAACTATTATTGGGATACAGAAAATACGTTACACTGCCTGTCAGAATAATTAAAGTAGATATTGAAAAGGCATTAAAAATTGCCTGTAAATATAAAATGTGTGCGTATGACGCATATTATTTAGAGACAGCTTGCAGATTAAAAATACCGCTGATAACTTTTGATGAAGCAATGAAAAGAGTGGCAATAGATCTCAAGATAGATGTTTTGAATAGACCAGGGGAGGAACAGGATGAAAATATTTAATTACTCAGAAGCAAGGCAAAATTTTTCGACAGTGCTAAATACTGCATTAAAAGAAGAAGTTGTAATTACAAGGAAAGATGGAAACAAATTTAAATTAACCTCGATAAATGAAGGCAAAAAAAAGGAAGAGTCTCCGCTGGAACACATAAAAGGGATAAAAACTAATATTTCAATGAATGATATTCTTGCCGCTATAAGGGAAAGCCGGGAGCGGCAGTAGCGGTATAAAACCCAAGAAACCAAACTACAAAGGAGAACTTATGTCGATACACATTGCGGCGAAAAACGGTGAAATTGCCGAGGCGATTCTGCTTCCGGGGGATCCCCTGCGGGCAAAATTTATTGCAGAAAATTTTCTGAAAGATTCTGTACAGTACACGGGAGTCCGTAACATTCTGGGTTATACCGGCACATATAACGGAAAAAAAGTATCTGTTCAGGGAACCGGAATGGGAATCCCGTCGATCTCGATTTATGTGAATGAGTTATTTCGGGAATACGGAGTTAAGAGGGCGATCCGCATCGGGACTGCCGGTTCCCTCCAGGCGGATGTAAAAATTCGGGACATGGTTATTGCGATGTCGGCCTGCACAGACTCCGCCTCCAACAAAATCCGTTTCGGGGGAAGGGATTTTGCCCCCACGGCGTCTTTTTCTCTGTTAAAAAAGGCCTGGGATGCCGCTGAAGCAAAAGGCTGGCAGCTCAGGGTTGGAACCGTTATCTCAACAGATATGTTTTACACCGAAGACCCGGAAGAATGGAAACTTTGGGCAAAATTCGGCTGCCTTGCCGTTGAAATGGAAACCTCCGAGCTTTATACCCTGGCTGCCAAATACGGCCGTGAAGCCCTAAGCATACTGACAATTTCCGACAGTCTTGTTACCGGTGAAACTACCACTTCCGAAGAGCGGCAGGTTACTTTCACACAAATGATGGAAATAGCCCTGGAAGCGGCTGTAAGCTAAAGCCATTGACCATTGTCTGAAATACGGCTAATCTGTTTCTACAGGCCCAGATGGTGGAATTGGTAGACACGCTAGTTTCAGGTACTAGTGCCTTCAGTGGTATGGAAGTTCGAGTCTTCTTCTGGGCAACAAGCAATAGCACCCGCAAGGGTGCGGATGATTAAATGCTAAACGTTGTAGCACCATAAAACGTAAACAAGATGAACAAAAGTAAGGGTGCCTTTAGGCATCCGTCAGTGCGCAATAACCGTCCGTTTCACGGGCGGTTATTTTTTTGTATTAGAACAGAAGAAGACTCGAACTTCCGAGGGCGCGCCGACCGGTAGGGAGGGAAGGCGCACAGGATGTGCGCCGCCAGCGCCCGAAGGCGGACCCGGAACCCCGAAACAGGATGTTGAGGGGTGTAGGGTTCGAGTCTTCTTCTGGGCACAACAAACACTAGCACCCGCAAGTGCACATGAACGCACCCTCACGCACCCGTAAGGGTGTGGAGGGATTGCAGCCGGTTATAGACACAGGTTAAAATGCCATCTTTCTTCTCATCCCATAAATGCATGGCTCCACCCGAACAGTTACGGTATTCTTTACAGTTTTTGCATATCCCTGTTTTTGCCCATTTGCGATCCCGCATGATTTTATATCTGTTATTCCAAACATCCAATAAGGAATCGCGGTATATGTTTCCCTGAACAAAATTTCTGTTTATATTGGGGCATGCCGAAATGGAACCATCAATCAAAACTGAAGCAATATTTATTCCGGCATGGCAAAAAAAGTATGTATCCCGGATTTTTTTTTCATATTTTCCTGTATAGGCTTCACAGCTAAACGTAACACTGATACTGTTGTTAAACCGGGAACTGGCAATAAAATCCATAAGATATTTTAATTGTACGCTGCTTAAAAACAAATCTTCATTATACGCCGCCCTCCCAATTGGCCAAATAGTAAAAAGCCTCCAGGCTTTAACATTATTTGCAATTAAAAAACGCATAAATTCTTCCAGCCCGTAAATATTTTTTTTATTAACACAGGTTACAACATCATATGTAAGGTGTTTGGAAGAAGTAATATAAGTTAAGGCTTTGACTGCCCTTTTAAAAACTTGATCATTTCCCCTGAGCCAGTTATGGGCAGGCTCCAATCCATCAAGGCTTAAGGTAATTGACCCCATACCAGCCGCAAGCAGCCTGCCATGTACATGAGGGGTGTAGTCATAGCCATTGGTAACTATTCCCCAGAGAAACCCATGTTCCCTCAGTTTTCTTCCGCACTCCGGCAAATCCTCCCGCATAAGAGGTTCACCTCCGGTTATTGCAACAGTTATACTGTCAGGCTTGTACACTTCCCTTAAAGGCAAAATAGCAGTCAAAAAATCATCAAATGGCATATCTTTTATTCTATTATCAGCAGAACAGTCAGAACCGCAATGAAGACATTTTAAATTACACCGTTGTGTACATTCCCAAAAAAGATATGTAAGTTGATGAATACGGATCTCATTTTTTCTGAATTGATTAAAAAGGAAATGTGACAATCTAACCGCAACCTTTCTTATTCATCGGTTCAAGTACTCTAAATCAACCCTCAACGGATTTTTAATATCGCCGGAACTAACTTCCATTTGTTTCCATTGATACATACTGCTGACATCAGAAAATCTGATATAATAAGAATCTCGTTCAGGAACCTGAATACTAAATCGTCCATCACTGTCCGAGAAAACTGTAAAACCAGAATCGTTAAATCCGGCAGTAGAGTCATTGCCTCCGGAGAAAACTGAAACTTTAATTCCCGAAACCGGCCCACCGGTTTCTTTAGAGAGTGTAATCCCGCGGACAACCGTAATCTTGCTTTCCATACGTAGACTAATTTTTAATAAATCCCCTGCTTCATCCCGCGAAATATTAATTTGTTTTTGCAAAAAAAATCCGCCATTTTCAAAACCGTCTGTATCAATGAAATTGATATGATATAATTCTTCTTCGGGTAAATAGAAGAAAAAACGTCCCTCACTATCAGTATCAACAGAAATGAATCTGTCATATATAACATGAATTCCTGTAATAAACTCGCCCGTTTCTTCAGAGATAACTCTCCCCTGAACCGGAACCGTGTAGCTGCCGGGATCCGGTTCACGCATTCCATACGCAGCATAAACCAAATACGGCATTGCTGTTATCCCAAACGCCACATACATTTTTCTAAGCAATATGCGGGCCATTCCCATAATTTTATTCATATACACCCCGCCCCTACCCGCTCTTTCTTAAATCTATGATCAGCATTTGGGGTGTCTCGTTTCCCTTGTAATAATCGCGGGAAAAATTAAAAACAGCATCAACCTTGTCGCCCGGGCCGAACTCCTTGTTCAAAACCTTATCGGCGGCCTGCCAGTAGAGGGCCGGCCATTTATGTTTTCCCGCTTCCAGAGTCATTTTAAGGTGTTTTGAATCCGGTTTGCCGATAAAATTAATTTCCCTTATCGACATGTTCCTTGCCAGAAAATTCAGCGGATCATTATTTTTGCCGTATGGTTCAAAACGATCCACCAGCCTGAATATATCCAGCGAAAGATATTCCGGCGGGAGCTCTGCATCAATCTGAATTGTTTGTTCACCATCACCTTCGGCGAATTCAATTGATTGGGCTGCTGTTTTCAGCCGTTCCAAAAGGGAATCCCAGTTTTTCCTTTCCATGGTGAAACCTGCCGCCGCCTGATGCCCGCCGCAATCCAAAAAAAGATCGCCGCACTGTTCCAGCAGTGCGCAGGCATTAAAGCCCCTTGCGGAACGAATGGAGCCGGTACAGGTATCGCCGTTAAAGGAAACAGCAATTGCCGGTACGTTAAAACGGCGGGCCATGCGCTGGGCCATAAGGCCGGCAACGCCCTTATTTATTTCCTCGCCATGGACTACAGCCAGTTTTTCACCGTAATCAGAAAAACTTTTATATGCCATTGGCTCGGAAATACACCAGTTTTCTTCCTCCAGCAGCCGGCGTTTATCATTAAGTTTGACTAATTCAGAAGCAAGGCTGTTCCGCTTTTTGGGATCCTTTTCAAAAAACAGGGCCGCCGCAACTTCCGGCATTCCCATTCGGCGGGCTGCGTTAATGACGGGAGAGAGTTTCCAGGAAATGTCCTTTGCATCAAAGGGGCGGCCTGCCATTTCCAGCTTATACAGCAGTTCCGAAATACCCGGAATTGGTTTTATCGCCAGCGCTTCAAGACCCTTGCGCACCAGTATCCGGTTTTCGTCTATCAGGGGCATTACATCGCCGATGGTACCAATAGCTGCAAGCTGTAAATTTTCTTTTTCACGCGCGGAATCTTCTTTATTTTTTTCCCGGCTTCGCACATAAGACGTAAACAGATTTATCAATACATCTAGCTCGGTTAATTCCTTTTCCGAATATCTGGCTATTTTTGAAAGTTCTTTTATACGAAGCAGACTCTGACCGGAAACCTGAGGAATTTCCCTGCCCACCTGGGGAGCAATATCCAGCATTCCCACAGATACACCCTGACCGAAAAGTTTTGTAAAAGTACGTGTTACAAGCTGGGCATCCCATACAAGAATCTGCTGCCCTTCAAGAAAAGAGGGAATCCGTGTATCACTTATGGAAACCATCCCCGGCACAATGGTTTCAACAAGAGTGTCGACAACAAGCAGGTTGCGCATTTTGGCAATCTCAACAATCCACGCATCATTAACAGGCCTTGTGTTCAGGAGAGAGACCGGCTGTCCGTAGAGTTCGCTTTTATTCGCGAAACGAAGGGCGCTTACCAGTTTGAAGACAACGCCGCATCCGGATAAATCCCTGAACGGATAGGCAGAATCCTTTAATTTCGGATTCAGAATTACCATGGCCTCTGGCAGTTCCTCCTGCGGTTCATGATGATCGGTTACGATAACATCAACATATTTTTCGCCTGCGCTTTTTATTTCAGCAAGCTGCGAAATTCCACAATCCACGGTAATGATCAATGTTCCGTCGGCAGCGGAAAATTCTTCCACCGCCTTGAAAGAAAGGCCGTAAGGCTCGTCTTCGGCAGGAATGCGCCAGCTTACTTCGATACCAAGACTTTCAAGGCATCCGGTCAGCAGAGCCGTTCCGGTAATGCCGTCGACATCCCTGTCGCCGAAAACCAAAACCTTTTCACCTTCATCCTTCGCGGCAAGAATACGCTCTACGGCTTCTTCCATTCCGGGCATGGCAAAAGGATTGCGCAAATGAAGCAGATCGTTTTCCAGAAAGTAGCGAATTGATTCTCCGCCGCAAATTCCACGGCGGGCAAAAATTGAGGCTGTAAGTAAATCGCAGTTATACCTGGCGGCTATGTCCTTTACCAGTTCAGGGGCAACTTCTTTCTTTTCCCACTTCATCGCCTAAGCAGCTACTTGCCGCCAATGGGAAGGCTGGCTAACTGGATAGCAGGTGAAAATACCAAAGACATGGAGAAAATATCGAAACGATCATAATCAATGCCGGATCTGCCGGTACTGGCGATTGGGCCGGTTGTCGAGCCGCTGAAACGGAAAAGTATACCAAAACCGCCTCCGCGTCCCTTCCTGCCGGACATATCAAAACCAATATCAGCATACCAGCCCAAATAGGAATTTAATTCAAATTTTTTGTCTTCAAAATCAGTGTCTCCCAGCCAACTGGAGCCGCCACCCATCGGAAAATTTCCTGTAAGTCCGGCGCCGACAGCAAGCGCCCCTAGAGAGAACCGGACCCCAAACGGAATTGTAAAATATGAGGCGCTGAAGAAAACACTCTGGTCAAAATTAATATCATCATCTGAAATATTATAAAAACTGACAAAGCCGGAATAACCAACTCCCGCATTAACCCCAAAGAAATTAACAAAGTAATAATGTACCGTTCCCATTAAAGCATAATTGAAACCAAACGACAGGGTATTCATGTCTTTATCCAAAGCAATGCCGCCGGATTTTATACTGATATCAGGAACCGTATATCCTATTTGCGGCTCTATATGAAGCATCAGGTCCCCCTTGTCATGGGCGGAGACATTGGCTGCCATCAATACCAAAATAAAAATTAAAAATACAACTATCCGTTTTTTATTCATCTTCATACTCCTTTATGGTTTTTCATAAAAACCGTTAATAAGTAATAAGGTACCAAATTGCCAGTCTTTTTTCAAGGTAAATCGCATCTACCAATCCCAGCTTGCAAGGCGTTTACCGAGTATTTCCGCGAGAATGGCGCAGGTAAGCGCTTTTGCCTCGCTAAATGATTTTTTATCCATCGTGTAGGAGCTCACCTGTGAAGGTTCAAGCGTTCTGACAGCTTCGAACCAGCGGCGGCACCCAGGATTAAGAGGCAGCAGCCCCTCTTTTTCACCGCCGGCACAGTTCCCGCAAAGAGCGCCCCCTTCGCCTGTTGAATACCATAACAGGCCGGCAGCAGCTTCCCCGCCGCAGGCTGCACAGCGTTCCAGTTGGGGCTGTACTCCCAGCAAGCCGGCCCAGCTCCATAAAAAATAAACCAGCGCCAGGCTGCATAATTCCTCGTTGGAGTTTTCAATGACATCGAGCACTTCTTCGGCAAGATGCAGGGAAGCTGCCCAGTTACCGCCGCCGCCGTGGGCGGCCAGAATGGTTTCCGCAACGGCGTCACCGGCCATTGTCCGCTCATAAAGCTCCCGTATTCCGGGCCGCCACGACTGTACGTCAAAATCGGTGATTTTTCTGGTATCCTTTACCGGATCGCAGTAAGCCCAGACCTGCCCTGAATGAAAGGGAGCGGCATGAGACCTAAGCCTGCTCTTCGGCCCGCCAAATACCGTGGCCCTGATAATTCCAGCCTCGGCGGTTAGCAGCCACACTTCGCGGTTTTCGCCGCAGTGACGGCTTCTTAAAACAAGCGCCGAATAAACAACTGTCCGCGGCATAGCACATTATTACAGGTCAAGGGCGAAAACCTTGCTTTTCCGGCTCTGATCATAAACCTTCCGCTTTTGGGCAGGCAAACTCTCCACCTGTGTTTCCGTAAAACCAAGAGCTTCAAACCAGTCCTGAGAGAGGGTGGTCAGTGCAAAGACCCGGCGCAGTCCCATATTACGGGCTTTTTCGATAAAGAAGCCCACAATCCGCCGGCCCAGACCGAGGTCTTTATACAGAGGATCCGTGGCAATAGCCGCAATTTCCCCCTGATGCTCGCCCCAATTGTGCAGGGCACCGCACGCATGAATTGAGCCGTCAATTTCAAAAACCGCATAATCATCTTTATTTTCTTCTATTTGATCGGCGCTTCTTCTTACAAGAAATCCGTTTTTCATTAAGGGCTCCATCAAACGGAGGACATCAGGTAAATCGCCGGACTGAAAGGGACGGATCGATTCGTATTTATCAGAGTAAATCATTGTTCCAACGCCAAGATTGGAGAACAGTTCTTTAAGGACAACGCCCTCTTCCCTGCCATCGATAAGATGCACACGGTCAACACCGGAACGGCAGGCCTTTAACGCAAGTTTTAACTCCCGCAGCATCTGCACACTGCCGTCATTTCCCGTGCCTGAAATATCATTGGCTTTGATGATCGTTTCCGCTTCCTGCGGAGTAAGCCGGATAATGCTTCCGTCCTCCCTGATCCCGGGTTTTTCGTTCAAAGTGATGGAATCCAGGCGTAAAGATCCGTGGGCAGAAATGATGAATAATTTACTTGCACCCAGCGCCGCAGAAACTGCAAGGGCAATCTCGTCGCTGGATACATTGTAAGGCTTCCCTGCGGGGCTCCAGCCTATGCAGGGTAAAATCGGCACCATCCCCAGGTTTAATACGCGGCAGATCGAATCCGTATAAATTTTATCAACTGTACCGGTATGCTCCATATCAACGCCGTTTATTACACCAAGGCCCCTTGCCCGTACAAAATTGCCGATTAATGCGGTTACTTTATTGCCGGCAAGAATAGTCATAAAGTACGTTGCCGCATTAAAGGCAGCCATTTCCACAAAAGGAATCGCCCCAGCACCCGTGATACGCAAAGGAAAACCTGACACATCCCTGAACGAAGATGTAATATCCTGCTGCTTAAGAACCTCGTCTATACGTTCTTTAGCTCCGGGGACAATTACCACTTTGAATCCTGTCTGAGCCAGAAGCGATAAATCCTTCATAAGCCCCGGAAAACATGGATCCCCGGTTACGGGAAAATCAATTTTGAATACCATGGTGGCTCCGGCAAAGCGGCTCTGATAATAGAAGGCTTCGCGGATTAGATCCACCTGGGACAAAGCGTCATTCATGCAATTATTGTGGAGCTTTTTCAAAACTATGGCAATAGCCTGTACAAAATAACACGAATAATACTTCTAAAGCAAAATTTAATAATTCCGATATTAAAAATGAAACGGGAAACTCCATTGTGGCATGAAAATTTAACTCGCAGGAGAGTTTCCCCCGGAGAAGCCGTGAGCCCGTCGGGAATCCATGGGTTTTCCGTGTATCCTCACCCTTCCGGGAACGGGTGGGTCGAGGGTTCTTTGTGTTTCCCAATGGGAAACACAGTGGCACATGGATATTTGTGTTTTATGAATATCCGCAAACAGTACGGGAGTTTTTCCAAAGGAAAGACTCAAAAACGGCAAGGAAGCCGCGGCGCTGAAAACTGTCGACGACAGAAGTGCGCCGGAAAAAACCAAAGGAGTGTATTATGATAATTAATCACAACTTAAGTGCAATGTTTGCCGACAGGTCCCTCAAAGTCACCCAGGTATACCTGGACAAGAATATGGAGAAACTGTCGAGCGGGCTGCGCATCAATCGAGCCGGTGATGATGCTTCGGGACTAGCTGTATCAGAAAAATTGCGGTCTCAAATTCGCGGTTTGAATCAGGCATCGACAAATGCCCAGAATGGTATTTCATTCATTCAGACCACGGAAGGCTACCTTCAGGAATCCCAGGACATTCTCCAGCGTCTCCGTGAATTGGCAGTGCAGGCCTCGAACGGTATTTATTCCGACGAGGACAGGCTGTACATCCAGATTGAAGTTTCGGCGTTAGTCGACGAAGTCGACAGAATTGCATCTCACGCCCAATTCAACGGAATGAACCTGCTTACAGGCCGCTTCGGCAGGCCCATCGGCGAAAATGTGGTTACCGCCTCCATGTGGTTTCATATTGGTGCGAATATGGATCACAGGAAACAGGTGTTTATCGGCACAATGACAGCAAAGGGTCTTGGTATCCGGAATGTCGGTGACGATACTTTTATTTCACTGTCCGCTCCGGACAGTGCCAACAGTGCCATTGGAACTCTCGACAAAGCGTTAAAGATCATAAACAAACAACGTGCTGATCTTGGCGCCTATCAAAACCGCCTTGAACATGTTGTCCGCGGACTGGATGTTGGAGCCGAAAATATGCAGGCTTCAGAATCAAGAATCCGCGACGCTCACATGGCTAACGAGACAGTCTGGTACACCAAGAACCTGATTCTTACCCAGTCTGGCACAGCCATGCTGGCGCAGGCCAATCAAAGAGGTCAATCGGTTCTTCAGCTTCTGCAATAGTTTTATTGCGAAGACGTCTCTCGGAAAGCTGCCTGACCACTTACAAGTAAGTGGTCAGGTTTCTTTTTGTTCTGGCAAAATTATTACAGTCGGGCTATAATCACCCATGAGCAAAAACAATCCCAATAGTTCAAAGCGCCCGCGGAAATTACTCGTTTTCTTTTTAATCCTGCTGGCCCTTTCTCTTGGCTGGGTTATTTTTTCCCTTGTCGGCCGCCGAAGCCCAGCCTCGATTGTTCCTGATTCCTGGGTTTTCAGGGCAAGGATAAACAATCCGGTGCGGCTGCTTGACCGGCTGTCGGAGCACGAAGCCCTGCCCCGGCTCATATCCGATCCGGCGCTTGCCCCGGCGGTACCCGTAATCACCGCTGTGCAGGAAAAGTCAATTCTGAAAAACCCGCTCATGCGCCTTGCACTCAGGGGCAGGGCTGAAGTATTTATGCCGGCGGGAATATATGAACAAACCGGCGCTTTCGCAGCCGCATGGGACTCCGGCTTTCTTTCGCCCCTGCTCAGGTTTCTCCCCTTCTTTTCGAGGTTTGTAACATTTCCCGGACTGTATTATGTGCAAGCCGGAAAACTTTCCCGCTTTGAATACCGCACCGAAGGCGGAAAGGTTATCTATATAGGCTCCAGGAGAAATCTGCTTGTTATCTGCAATGATCAAAAAATATTCGAAGCCTTAATCAGCGGTGCAGAGGATCCCTTCGATTCCGGTGATGACGAAGGCTTCTTTGAAAGGGGTTCCCTTAATCCGGCGAGATACGATGCGGTTTTTCTGTTTTCACCTTCCTGGCTGAGCGGAATTCTGGCCGAACAGAACGAGGATATTGCCGGTGTATTAAAAGAAATTGTATTTCCCTCGTTTATCGAAGCCGGCTTTTCAGTATCTCCTGACAAACTTGAACTTCATCTGAGCGCGAGAGCTTCCTCTGGAAATCCGGCGTTCGCATGGATGCTCGAACAGCGATCGCAAATTCCCAATATCGCAGAAATGCTTCCTGCCGCATCCCAGTACAGCACGATTCTTTCTGTCGGAAGCCTTTCGCAGCTTTATGATGCAGCGGTGGTTTTTACCGGCCCTTCACTGGACGACAGCCTGATGCAGGCCGACAGATCTTCCGGATTAATTCTGGGCATGAACCTGGAAGAACTGATTTTTTCCTGGCCGGGGACGGAATTCGCAGTTATTGGACTTGAAGGCAGGCCGCATCCCGTCTATGCGATACAAATTGCCGATGAACGCAAGCGGCAGGAAGTATTTAACAGGGCATTCAAAACAATCGCGATCAATGAAAATGTTCAGTTAAATCTCGACGGCATGCGCATTCCAAGAATCGAAGTACCCGATTTTTTACAGGCTCTTTTGCGCCGCTGGGATATCCGGCTTCCATCTCCCTATTACACGGTTCACAGGGATTTTCTGCTGGCAAGTGAATCCGCCGAAGCCCTTCTTTCAGCCGTTAGGGCAATTCAGAGAAATGATGTTCTTCCGGGGAGCCAGGCATGGCGGTATTTAGCAGGGCAGCGATCGGAGGCAAGCGCCTTCAGTTTATACTATTCGCTGGATCGATCCCTTCCGTTTTTTCTGAGGGGGAACACAACAATCAGTTCAATTCTTGGAGTTTACAGGCAGGGCCTTGCAAGAATGGCCTTCGATCGCAATACAATCAAGCTTTCGCTGTCTATGATTCCGGGATCCGGCCAGGGGCTTACACCGGCAAGCGGTTATCCGCTTTCTGTGGGGAGAAATCCGCATAATCAGGTATACGGCATACTATCGAATAAGCCAACAGAAAACAGGTTAATCATGATCAGGGACGGGGCGGCGATTTCGATTAACACGGCGGACAATACAATTTACGAAATGGAAGGGCAGAGACAGGGTAATACCTGGATCATTCCCGCCGAAGGGTTCGATGTAAAAAGCGCCGATGACCCATGCGCATGGGTGGTGAGCGCCCAGGGGCGCGTAACGCTTGTAAACGGCAATATGGAAACAGAGGCGGGCTTCCCGCTCAGTACCGGTTTAAGGCTTTCCGCCCAGCCGGCAGCGCACAGGGGACTGCTGTTCCTCAGCGGAGAAGACGGCAGAGTGCTGACCGTTGATTCAAAGGGAGCAATAACGCACTGGGAAACGGCTTTTTTCGCCGCGCTTCGCTCTCCGCCTTCATTTTTACAAAGGCAGGGAAGCCAGCGTAATATAACAAGCCTTGCTGCCGTTTACCCGAAAAGTTTCCTGGGTGAAATATGGATTCTCGATACAGAAGGCAGGGCGCTGCCCGGCTGGCCGGTACCGGTTTCCGGCATCGCCTTTGGTTCGCCGGTTTTATTTGCACATAACAGGCAAACGCTGGCTGCATTTGTAACACAGGCCGGGGAACTGACAGTCTACGATGAAGGCGCTGCCGTCCTGCCGCCCTTCCCCGTTGAAATTGACGGAGTATTTTTAGTACAGCCGGTGTTCGACGGCGAATACCTGTGGCTTATATCGGCAGGAGGCGATCTTTTCAGGGCAGCGCTTAACGGGGAAGTTCTGCAGCATAACATTCCCAACTTTTCGGCAAGGGAAGAAGGCTTTATTGTTACACATAACATAGACGGCTCTCCCGCCGTTTTTGTAACAGGCGACGGCAATGCCCTTTACGGGTACACAAGAAATTTCCGCGCCCTGGAGGGCTTCCCGCTGCCAATTTGGGGGCAGCCTTTCTTTGGAGACTTAAACGGAAACGGTAAAACCGAAATTGCAGGCGTGGGAATGGACAGATTGTTATACAGGTGGCAGTTCAAATGAATCCGGAAATTCGCAAATTGTCAAAAATATTCTTACCGCTGCTGACAGCGGCGCTGTTTGTTTCATGCCTGTCTCTGAAAAGGGAAATCGCCATATCGAGCCCCAGGGAGCGGATGGAGCTTAACCTGCTGGAACTGGAACGAATGATAGTGCCGCTGGAAGCAAGGGCAAATGAGCCGTCGACAGGCGGAGGCAGGCAGGCAGACATTGCCCAGGCGCGGAATACAATAAACGAAATGGAGAAAGAAACGGCGGCGGATGCTGATTATGCCGGACGGCTTGCGGCATGGTCGGGCAGGCTTGCAATAATGGAGGGCAGATACAGCGAAGGACGGCGGCTGTATCAGCAGGCGATCGATCTTTCAGCCGGCAACATTCCATCGATCATTCTCGGAATAAGGCTCGAAGGCGATCCGGAAAAGCGGCTGGATATAATCGACGGCGAGCTTGCCCTGGCGGGAAGCCGGCTGGATTCCTTTTCATCCGGCAATGGTGAGCTGCAAATAGAAAGAGGCAGAACACTCTCGGAGCTTCGCAGATTCAGCGAGGCCGCCGGCGCATTCGATATCGCCTTCGCTTCCGGCATTGATAGTGTTTATTCCGAAAGCTATCGTAATGCGCGGGACAGGGCATGGGAACTGCGTTATGCCGAAGCCTCCGGCGGAACTTTTGAAATCCTGGAACGCGGCGGACTCACCTGGAAAGACAGCATTACCCTGATAAAAAACGAAACCCAGCTTTTAAGGTTTCTGACCGCCGGCAGGGATTTAAGCGAAACCGAAATCTTCAACCGTCTTCTGGATCGCTCTTTTATTCCATATACCCAGGATGTTACATTGAGCGAATGGCCGGCAGCCAGGCCGAGGCCCGAAGACCTGGTCTTCCGCTCCGGTGCTGCCTGGCTAATCTGGCATCTGCGAGCAGAAGCCATGGCAGACAGGGCCATGCTGTCAAGATATTCAGCCCGTTACTCGCTTGGGGGCGGCGCCCGCAGCCCCATTGCCGACATTCCGGCCCTTTCGCCCTTCTTCGATTCGGTCCTGGGCTGCGTGGAAACGGAACTGCTCTCGCTGCCCGACGGCCGCAGCTTCCATCCGGCCGAGCCGATCAGGGCAAATGAATTCCTGGCCGTCCTTAGAAAGATGTAAACGCTAACGCTTAAACTTGAGCGTTTCCAGCGTTGACTCGCCCCTTATCAGGCCAAACCAGAGCTCGCTGTCGGTTCTTTCGCGTAACAGTCTGTAATACGACGCGATATCTCTTATGTTTTCGCCGTTTATGGACACAATCCTGTCGCCCTGCCTAAGACCGATAATGTCCGACGGGCTTCCCGTAATGACCAATGCCACATAAAGGCCGCCGGCATCTTTGTCCAGGCTTAGGCTATCCCTGATTTGATCGTTCAGTGGAACCGCCGTAACGCCCGGCCACAGGTTTTTATTGTCCGAAGCTACCTGATCTGAACGCGCCTCGATACGAACCTGAATGTCCCTCGGCGCCCTGTCCCTTATAACGGTGAACGTAGCGCGGTCGCCGGGCTTTAGATCGCCGACCATCATGGTAAGCTGATTAACGCCCCTGGCTTCCCTGCCGTCAACATGGGTAATAAAATCACCGGGTTTTATTCCGCCCCTGTCGGCCGGAGAGCCCAGGAAGACCTGGGAGGCCAGTGCACCGCGCCTGCCGTCGAGACCCAGGTTGACGGCGGTTTCCCTGTCGGGTTCGGTTAATGATACACCGAGCCAGCCGTAACTGATGGAACCGGAACTGATAAATTCGTCTATAGTTCGCTTGGCATTGTTTATTGGAATGGCAAAACCCAGCCCGACATTGCCGCCGGCATTGTTACTTGCAATCCATGTATTAATGCCGATTACCTCTCCCTTTATGTTTACAAGCGGGCCGCCGGAATTGCCCATATTTATGGAAGCATCGGTTTGAATAAAGTCGTTTATATTTCCGCCGGGTCCGCCGGTACGGCCAACAGCGCTTACTATTCCCATTGTTACCGAAAATGAAAATTGATGTCCCAGCGGGTTGCCCATGGCAATCGCGAAATCCCCGACAGCTAAACTGTCCGAATCGCCCAGGACTGCCAAAGGATAAAAATCATTGGTCTTAAAGGAAACCAGGGCCAAATCCCTGCGTGAATCTTTTCCTACAATCTCTGCCGGATACTCCTTGCCGTCCTTCATTGCAACAGAAATCTCCGACGTGTTGTCAACAACATGATTGTTGGTTAGCACATAATAAACGCCGTCTCTGTTACGGACAATAATTCCCGAACCAAGGCCTTGCGAACGGTATTCCCGCTCCTGCCCGTCATTGCCCCTTCTTTCACGCGGTCCGAAAAAAAACTCCCAGGGAATCCCGTTAAAGTTGGGAATCTGCTGGCGCCTGACAGAAACTGTATTCAGCTCCACCACGGAAGGAAGCACCTTATCCGTTACTCCGCGGAAAACAACCTGCAGCCCCTCGGCAATCGCCAGGGCATTTTCAGGAATAATAACCTGGCTTTCCTGGGCCCTTGCGCTGCGCGCCCCGGGTGTCGAACACGAAAACGACAAAAAGGCCAGGGAAAAGCCGACTATAACTCCGATAAAAACCAGATTAAAAACGAATAAATTCCTGGAAGATAATTTGTTTAAGACATTCATAATAGCTCCTATATAATAATATTATTATACACTTAATGGTTACAAATCCACAAAAGATTCCAGAGGATCGGTCAGGATTTCCGCACGATCGGGAAAAATGGCGACAGTATGTTCCCAGTGGGATGATAACTTTCCGTCGGCTGTAACGACAGTCCAGCCGTCATCGAGTACCCGAACATCGCCACCGCCCAGATTAATCATCGGCTCGATGGCAATGACCATGCCGCCCGTCATGCGGGGATTGGCGCCGCGCGGAACATTGGGCACATGGGGGTCTTCATGAATATCGAAACCAACCCCGTGCCCGCAGAACTGATGCACTACGCCGTAGCCCCTTGCTTTGGCATGGCCCTCCACGGCGCGGGCAATCTGTAAAAGCCTGTCTCCGGATTTCACTGCGGTAATACCGCGGTACAAACATTCTACAGTTGTTATATTGATATCACGCACAGCCTTGCTTACCCTGCCCATTTCCAGGCTCAGCGCCTGATCGCTAATGAAGCCCCCCAGATCTATGCCGCAGTCCAGAGAAACCAAATCCCCGTCGCGGATGCGCTCTTTTGTGGGAACGCCGTGGATCACTTCGTCGTTTATGGAAATGCACATTGCCGCAGGGAACGGTACTTTTCCGCCGCCGGTATATCCGAGATATGCCGGCTTTCCGCCCGAGCGCTTTATCCAGTCCCTCACCCAGTGGTCGATTTCCACAGGCCGGCTTCCCGGCTTTACAAGAGGAATCAGTTCCCTGTACATGGCGGAAAGCATCTTGCAGGATTTTCTTATGCTATCGATCTGTTTTTCATTTTTAAGACGAATCATTGCTGCGGCTAAAACTTCCTATTCTATATAGTAAAAGAAATTAAAGGAAGATGTAAGAGGGCGCATTGGCTCTATATAGCGGTGGTTTTATTTGAAACGCTACCGGATTCGAGTGACTGTCACCGTTAATTCCTGCAAACACTGGTTGCTTTAACTTTTCCCTCTATCTGTTGGCGTTCCACCACTTTGGCAATCGCAGAAAGATGCCTAAAAGATCACATGGCTAGTCGACGGGAGCGCAGTTAACTGTTCCGGGAATCTTTCTGCATTTGCTAAAGTAGTGGAAAAGATGACGAATAAGAATTTACCTTTTTCCTTTTACTTTTTAACTTTTTTAGGGCATGCCATCGTCAGGGCTTGTGCGTACCGCTTACATTGAATATTTTGGGCATATATTTCTGTAATTGCCAAAGCAGTGAAACGCTTACATAGTAGAAGCCACGCCGGAATCGGACATCTTAACCAGTTTCAATATTGAAAACCGTAGCAATTTTAAAATTATGCAGGATATTCCAGGCACCCGCATAGGTAATTCAACAAGTTTTTTTGGGGATTTCAATGGAGACGGCATTGATGAGATATTTGAATATGGGTTTTATGGAGCTGGAAAGTATATATCAATTTATGGTTATGATACAGACAAAGAAGACTTTGATAATCTTTATTGTACAATACCTTTTGAAATCATCGACGCCCACAACGGCCCTGCACCTGTTGAATTTACAACCTACAGGGGTATGTACGGGTTTAAAGTATTTTTCTTTCAATACGATGTGGCAGGTGGTTCTGGTTATGTCTCTGAACCAAACCCAAAAAATGGTAAATGGATATTTTACACCTGGGATGCAGAAAAAAGTGAATATGTGGAAGTTGGCGAAGTGGTTGAGGAATGAGAGTTGATTGTGGGGCGAAATGAAAGGTATAATGGTATATGACGGCTCTGGTGAAGAATCGAATGCCCGCGATATATTTGAGGCGGGAAGGGAATTTAATTTGGTGGAACCGGAAAAATTGCTAAACAGTTCCTCGGCCGGAAAAACATATTTAAGGTTAAAACCTGGATCGGGGAATGAGCCTGAAAGGTACATTTTATTTGAAAAGCTGGATACCGATCCTGTGCAGGTAAAGATAATTTGGGACGATGCGTATACCCCTGACGCAGTTGTCGTACCTGAAACACCCCCGCTAATAAACGAAGGCAACCTCTTGGGGTATGGCTTCAAGCCGCCGTACTTAATCAATGAGCATTATGACCTTGTGCTGTTTT